>CAJCJG010000149.1 GCA_903970625.1 Solirubrobacterales bacterium 70-9
CGCTGGCGCTGCCCTCGATGGCGTCGCTGCACGAGTCCGGCCAAGCCTTCAGCATGTTCGGCGGCGACGAGGAGGGTGTGGCGGACGAGGCGGCCGAACCCGATCTCGAACCCGCCGACCCTGTGGCGATGGCGGCGCTGCTCGACCCGCAATCGCGCCGCCGGTTCCTCGATTTCCTGCTGTCGTTCTGCCGCGCTGCCTTCAAGCTCGGCCAGGACGCCGACTTCGCCGCCACCTGTGCCCGCGTGGCCCGGCAGTGCGGCGCACCGGACGCGGTGGCCACGCCGGTCGCGTCAATCATGCCCGGCTGGCACCTGTTGCGCGGCGTCGGCGGCACTCCGTCCGACGCGCTGTATGTGATCGGGCCTCGCGGCGTCCGCCTCAACCGGGCGGATCTGACGCCGGACGATTTGCAGGCTGTCGAGGGCACGGCCGCCGGCGACCTGCTGCTCGCCATCGGCGACGAGGTGCGGCTATGGACGGTGGCCGCCCCATCCGGTCCGCTGCCGAACGTGCTGGCGCTGCCGCCGGACGCGCACGGTTTCGCCGCCGCAGCCCATGCCGCCTGCGGCCGCGCGTTCGCCCGTGCCGCCCCCGGCAGCCCCGGCGCGGCGCTGGTGCGCGAATTGCGCCTGCTCCATCCGGCTCAACCCCTGAAGCACGACGACCCGGCGCTGCCCATCGGCGGCGCGCTGGAACTGGCACTTCCCGACGGCGCCGGCGGCATGTTTCTGCGCGGCTGGCTGCGCGATCCGCTCGATCTGGTGGCCGAGGCGACAATGGTGACGCCGACCGGCGAGCAGCCGGTCGCGGCGGCGGCGCTGCACCGCACCCTGCGCCCCGATTTGCACGCCATGCTCGCCAAGGCGAACCACCGCGACAGCAACCCCCGCCCCGGCTTCGTCGCCCATCTGCCGGACCCGAGCGGCGGCCTCTCCCTGCAACCGACGTTGCGGCTAAAACTCCGCTCCGGCGCCGCCGTCGATCTAGTGCCGCCGCTGCGCCCGCTGCCGCCGGCGATGGCGCGCGACGTGATACTATCCAGCGTCCTGCCGCAGGAAGCTATCGGCGCGCTGCTGTCCGATTGTCTGGTGCCGGCCACCACCGCCCTGCATCGCGCGGCCCGCGCCGAACGGGGCCGCGAGCATGTGCGCCGCTTCGGCACACCGCATCCGCGCCCCGCCGTCTCGCTGCTGGTGCCGCTGTATCGCAATCTCGGGTTCCTGCGCTTCCAGCTCGGCGCCTTTGCCGCCGACCCCGCCTGCCGCGCCGCCGACATCGTGTTCGCCCTCGATAGCCCGGAGCAGGAGGCCGAGGCCGAGCATCTGCTGCGCGGCCTGCACCATCTGCACGATCTGCCGATGACGCTGGTGGTGCTGGAGCGCAATGGCGGCTTTTCCGCCGCGACCAACGCCGCCGCCCGCCACGCGCGTGGCAAGGTTTTTCTCCTCCTGAACTCGGATGTGGTGCCGCGGCGCCCTGGTTGGTTGGCGGCACTGACGGCCGCCCGCTCCAGGGCGCGGGCCGCCGCCGCGACGGCGAAATTGTTGTTCGACGACGGCTCGTTGCAGCACGCCGGCATGTATTACGAGCGCGACGCCGAAGGCATGTGGTTCAACCGACACTACCACAAGGGCATGCCGCGCAACTGGCCCGGCGCCGACCGGCCGCGCCGCGTGCCCGGCGGCACCGGCGCCGCCCTGCTCGTCGAGCGCCGCGCGTTCGAGGCCGTGGGCGGTCTGTGCGAGGACTACGTCGTCGGCGACTATGAGGATTCGGATCTGTGCCTGCGCTTGCAGGACGCGGGCGGCGCCATCTGGTATGCGCCGGAGGCTGAGCTGTACCATTTCGAGCGCCGGTCCATCACGCTCCACGCAGGCTATCAGCGCACGCTCGCGTGCCAGTTCAACCGGCATTTGCACCATGGCCGCTGGGACGCCGCGATGACGGCGCTCATGGCGGAGCGGCGCTTTCAGCCGGGTGCGAGCGCATGAACGTCCTGTCCGCCATCGCGGCGCCCGAAACCCTCGCGCCGCTGCTGCATGTCCTGTCGCGCAACCGATTCCTGCCCGCGCCGCCGCCATCGCTGATATTTTGCGGCGACGGCGATTTCCGTGCCATCGGCGCCGAGTTCCTGGGACATTTCGTCGCACGCGGCGGCCTCGCGCCGCACGAGCGGGTACTGGACATCGGCTGCGGCATCGGCCGCATGGCGGTGCCGCTGACGCAATATCTGGACGAGTCCGGCAGCTACGACGGTGTCGATATCGTCGCCGACGGCATCGGCTGGTGCCGCGAGGCGATCACGCCGGTCTATCCGAATTTCGCCTTCCATCATCTCGACCTTGCCCACCCGCTCTACAACCCCGAAGGCAGCCTGCCGACGACCTCAGCGCGGCTGCCGTTCGCCGACGAGAGCTTCGATTTCATCTGCATGATCTCGCTGCTGACGCATCTGGATATGATGGAGGTGGGCCACTACGCGCGGGAGGCGGCGCGGCTGCTCGCACCCGGCGGGCGGTGCTTCGCCACCGCCTTTCTAATGAACCCGCCCGCGCGCGCGGCACTGGAAGCCGGCGGCGGCGCGCTGGCGTTCGACCCGTCCGCCCCCGGCCCGGTCTGGTACGCCGACCCCGCCGCCCCGTCCGCCGCTGTCGCGTTCGACGAGGATACGCTGCTCGACCTGTTCCTGCGCGCCGGGCTGCGCCGCCGTCCCGGCGCCGAATACGGCCATTGGAGCGGGCGGCCGACGCCGGTGTTCCAGGATCTGTGCGTGTTCGAGCGGGGATGATCGCCATGCGCGTGCTGTTCGTCTGCCACGCCCATCCCGAACTGCAAGCCGGTGGGACGGAGATTTTCGCGCGCGATCTGTTCCGCCACCTGCGCGCGCGGCCGGGCATGTCCGGCGCCTTCCTCGCAGGCACGTCCGCCGGCCAGCGCGCCGGCAGCCCCGGCACGCCGTTCCAGTCCGCCAACGGCGCGGCCGACGAGTTGCTGCTCTGGAGCGCCGGATTCGATCCGTTCTTCCAGTCGCAGACCGACCTGCACGGCGTCATTCCCGCGCTCGCGTCGCTGCTGGAGGAGATGCGGCCGGACATCGTCCACATCCATCATCTGCTGACGCTCGGCATGGAGGTCGTGGGCCTCGCCCGCCGCGTCGTGCCGCGCGCGCGCATCGTGATGACCTTGCACGATTATTACGGCATCTGCGCCAACGACGGGCAGATGATGACGACAGAGGGCGCGCTGTGCCACGCCGGCAGCCCGGATTCCTGCCGTCGCTGCTTCCCGGACCGGACGCTGGCCGATTTCCGCCTGCGCGATCTGCATGTCGGCGAGGCGATGCGGCAGGTGCATCGTTTCGTCGCTCCCAGCCACTTCCTGCGCGACCGCTTCGTCGCCGGCCCGTTCAAGGAATGGGGCATCCCGGCCGAGCGCATGTCGGTTCTCGCCAACGGCGTCTCGCCGGGGCCGCCTGCACCACACCGGGAAAGTGCCGACGGGCGGCGCGACCGGTTCGGCTTTTTCGGCCACATCAATCGCTTCAAGGGCGCGCCCATCGTGCTGGACGCCTCGGCACGGCTGTCGCGGGAGAAGGTGGGGCACAGCCTGTCACTGCACGGCGGCACCGCGCACCAGTTGCCGACGGTATTGGAGGCGTTTGCGAAAGCGTTGGCGGCCGCACCCGACGCGCGCCATGCCGGCCCCTACGCCCGCGCCGATCTCGGCCGGCTGATGGGCGGCGTCGATTGGGTCGTGGTGCCCTCGATCTGGTGGGAAAACGCGCCGCTGGTGATTCAGGAGGCGTTCCATCACCGCCGCCCGGTGATCTGCGCCGATGTCGGCGGCATGGCGGAGATGGTGCGCGACGGCGTGGACGGGATGCACGCGGCACTCGGGGACGGGGCGGCGTTCGCGCAGGCGATGCGGCGCGGCATCGAGCAGCCCGGCCTGTGGCAGCGTCTGGTGGACGGCATCGCGCCCCCACCCACCGTCGCGGCGGCGGCGGATGCGCACATGGGGCTCTATGCGACGTTACTGGCCGCCCAGGACGACCGGAGGGTGGCATGAACGTCATTGCCCCCACGCGCCCGCCGAATGGTCCGCCGCCCCATCCAGAGCCGCTGAGCGCCGATCTGCTCGCCGCATGGCCGGTAGCGCCCGGCGCGCTGCTGCTGCTGGGCCGCGCCGGTGTGCCGCTGCCTGCCACCGGCAGCGCGCAGTACGAGCGAAAGCGCGGCGATCGCGGCCCGTTCCGCGCCGCCTCGTGGAAAGCCGGCGGCGAGGGTGGCCCAGGGGGCGGCCCAGGGGGCGGCTTTGTGTTCGCCGCCG
>CAJCJG010000150.1 GCA_903970625.1 Solirubrobacterales bacterium 70-9
CAGCAGCGCCTGGATCAGAAACTCGATCAAAATCCCGAGGCGCTCGGCCGGGGAAAGGTTTGGGGTGTTGTTCACGTCAATATGTTAGTATGGATGACGTATGCGGGGCAAGCGAAAAACGATGGTGCGATATGAAATGGCGCGCGACGACGGGGCGGCGCACCCCCCGCACAAGGGCAATCGGGTCAAGGCGCCATACCGGCGGCTTGACCTGATATCGGCCCCGGATCATCAACGTGTCCGGGACGTTCGCCCGCGACACCGATCCGTCGGCCGCCGGGGGCGTCCTGGAGGAGTCCAATGACCGTTCAATCGCGGCCGTCGCCGGGAGCGGGCACAAAAGCCCTGCCGGCAGGCGTTGCGGAGTTCGATCCGGCGGCGCTGGAGCGATTTTTGCGCGCGAACCTGCCCGGCGCGTCCGGCGCCTTCGCGCTGGAGCGCATCTCCGGCGGCCAGTCCAACCCGACATTCTTCGCCACCCTTGGCGACACACGCATGGTGGTGCGCAAGAAGCCGGCGGGCGAGGTGCTGCCCTCCGCGCACGCGGTGGACCGCGAGTATCGGGCGATGGCGGCGCTGGCCGGGACCGATGTGCCGGTGCCGCGCACCATCCTGTTCTGCGACGATTTGTCCGTGGTCGGTACGCCGTTCTACGTCATGGAACGCCTGGAAGGCCGCGTGTTCCACGACCCGGCGCTACCCGGCGTTTCGCCCGCCGACCGGACTGCCATGTATCTGTCGATGGCCGAAACCCTGGCGCGGCTGCACGACGTCGATCCCGAAGCCGTGGGCCTCGCCGATTTCGGGCGGCCTGGCAACTACTTCGAGCGGCAGATTCGCCGCTGGACGACGCAATACCAGTTGGCACGCTGGCGCGACCTGCCGGACCTCGACCGTCTGGCCGCATGGCTGCCGGCGCATCTGCCGCCGGAGGAGCCGGCCCGCATCTGCCACGGCGATTTCCGCATCGGCAATCTGATGTTCCACCCGACGGAGCCGCGCGTTGTCGGTGTGCTGGACTGGGAACTTTCCACACTTGGCCAGCCGCTGGCGGATGTGGCGTTCAGCGCCATGGGCTGGGCGACGTTTCCGCACGAGTACGGCGGCCTGCGCGGCCTGGATCATGCGGCGCTGGGCATTCCCGCGCGCGAGGATTATCTGTCGCATTACTACGCCCGCCGGAAAACCGCGATGCCGCGCCGGCTGGCGCCGTTCGACACGATCTTCAGCCTGTTTCGCTTCGCCGTGATCCTGGAAGGTGTCGCTGCCCGCGCCCGCGCCGGCAGTGCCGCCGCCGAGGACGCGGCGAGCGTCGGCGAACTTGCCCCGATCTTCGCGCACCGTGCCGTCGAAGCCATCTCGGACACCTGAATCAGCGGAGCCGGCGACCATGGATTTTGGCTATCCCCCCGACACCGAACTTCTCCGCACCCGCGTGGCCCGCTTCATGGCCGAGCACGTTGCGCCGGCCGATCCGGCATGGCAGGCGGAGGCGAAGCTTGGCCGCATGCCGCTCGCGATCATGGAGCCGCTGAAGGAACGGGCGCGCGCTGAAGGGTTGTGGAACCTGTTCCTGCCGAGCCTCAAACAGGGCCAGCCGGGCACGCGGCTGACCAACCTGCAATACGCGCCACTGGCCGAGATCATGGGGCGCATTCCGTGGTCGCCCGAGATCTTCAACTGCAACTCGCCCGACAGCGGCAACATGGAAATCCTGCAACTGTGCGCCACGCCGGAGCAGCGGGACCGCTGGCTCGATCCGTTGCTGGCGGGCCGCATCCGCTCCTGCTTCTCGATGACCGAGCCGGGCACTGCCTCCTCCGACCCGACGACGCTGCAAACCACGATCGCGCGGGAGGGCAACCAGTTCCGCGTGCGCGGGCGCAAATGGTTCACCACCGGCGCCCTGCATCCCAACTGCAAAGTTGCCATCGTCATGGGCCGCTCGGACACCGAGGGCACGCTTCCGTCGCATAACGCCTATTCGATGATTCTCGTGCCGCTCGACACGCCGGGGATGCGTGTGCTGCGCAACCTGCCGATCATGAATCACTATTCGCCAGAAGGGCACTGCGAAATCGACTACGACGTGCTGGTGCCGGCGGAGAACATGCTGGGACAGGAAGGCGAGGGCTTTGCCATTGCGCAGGCGCGGCTGGGCCCCGGCCGCATCCATCATTGCATGCGCACGATCGGCCAATGCGAACTGGCGCTGGAATTGATGGTCGCGCGCGCCAAGAGCCGCATCGCGTTCGGCGGCCCACTCTCCGGCTTCGCCAACATTCAGGACTGGATCGCGGAATCGCGCATCGAGATCGATCAGGCGCGGCTGCTGATCCTGCGTGCCGCGTGGACGATGGATCGGGAGGGCAACAAGGCCGCCCGCGTGGACGTTTCCGCCATCAAGATCGTCGCCGCGCGCTTGCAGACCAGGGTGCTGGACCGCGCGATTCAGGTGTTCGGCGCGGCGGGCCTGACGGACGATACGCCGCTCGCGTATCTGTGGACCTGGGGCCGCGCGCTGCGCTTCATCGACGGGCCGGACGAAGTGCATCTGCGGACGGTGGCGAGGGCCGAATTGAAGAAAGGCGCTCTATGAGCTGCGGCCTTCTTTTTCCTGTCCGCCCCGCTCGGCCGATGTGGGAGTGAAGCAAGTAGGGTTATCCGCAGATGACGATGTCGGGATACTTATTGATCGGCAGGGATTATGTCGTTCGTCGTGATAGACGACCCACGTCCTCAAGGATTCGTGCGAAACCACCGATGCATTGCGTCACCCCGGCGAAGGCCGGGGTCCAGGACCGCGCGAAAGTCGGAGCGGGCGGCTCATGGATTCCGGCTTTCGCCGGAATGACGAAATGGAGCGCTTATTCTCGAACCGCCCTTAAGCGATAAATTCGGATAACACGCCTTCGCTTTGCCTTTCCGCTATTGCGGCGCCGCGCTCAATCCTTCCCCACCACCGACCGCGCAATGATCAGCCGCATGATTTCGTTGGTGCCTTCCAGAATCTGATGCACCCGCAAATCGCGGACGATTTTCTCGATGCCGTAGTCGGCCAGATAGCCGTAGCCGCCATGAAGTTGGAGCGCGCCATTGGCGACCTCGAAGCTCGCATCGGTGACGAATCGCTTGGCCATGGCGCAGAGCTTGGTTGCATCGGCGGCTTTCGCTTCCAGCGCGGACGCTGCCCGCCAGAGGAACGTGCGCGCCACCTCCAGTTGCGTCGTATAGTCCGCGAGCCGGAACCGCAACGCCTGAAATTCGCTTAGTGCCGTCCCGAACGCCTTGCGCTGCCGCATATACGCGACGGCGCGATCCAGTGCCGCCTGCGCGCCGCCCAGCGAGCACGCGGCGATGTTGACGCGCCCGCCGTCCAGCCCGCTCATCGCGATGGAAAACCCTTTGCCTTCCGGCCCCAGCCGGTTCGCCGCCGGCACGCGCGCGCCATCGAACAGCACCGCCCGCGTCGGCTGCGCGTTCCAGCCCATCTTTTTCTCGTTGGCGCCGAACGACAGGCCGGGCGTCCCTTTCTCGACCACGAACGCGGAAATCCCGCCCGCGCCATCGCCCCCTGTCCGCGCCATCACGACATAGAGGTCGGACGCGCCCGCGCCGGAGATGAACTGTTTTTCCCCGGTCAGCACGTATGCATCGCCATCGCGCACCGCCCGCGTGCGCAGCGCCGCCGCGTCCGACCCGACCGCCGATTCCGTCAGGCAATAGCAGGCCAATAATTCCATCGAGGCCAGCGGCGGTATCCAGCGCCGCCGTTGTTCCTCCGATCCATAAACATCCAGCATCCAGGCGCACATGTTGTGGATCGAGAGGTACGCGGCAATGGTCGGGCAGCCGCCCGCCAGCGCCTCGAAAATCACCGCCGCGTCGAGCCGCTTCAGCCCGGTGCCGCCGACATCTTCACGCGTGTAGATCGCGGCCAGCCCCAGTGCTGCGGCTTTGCGCAGGGTCTCCACCGGAAAATGCCTGGCCTGATCCCACTCCACCGCGAACGGCGCGAGTTCCTCGGCGGCGAAGGCCGCCGCCATGTCGCGGATCGCTGCCTGCTCCTCGCTCAGCTCGAAATCCATGCGCGCACCATCCACCTGTCAGTCCACAGCCTCGGCCTCGACCTCCACCTGATAGCGCGGGTCCGCGAGGCCGGCGACGAACAGCAGGGTGGAGGCGGCGGGATGCTCGGCGAAAAACGCGTCGCGCGCCTTTCGGTAGTGGTTGACCAACGCACGATCGATCAGGAACGCCGTGGTCTTGACGACGTTGTGCGGCCCCATGCCATGCGCTGCAAGGATGGTTCGCAGGTTCGAGAACACCAGCGCAAGCTGCGCGTCACCGCTCGACGGCACGGACTCGTCCTCCGCCTTGCCGACCTGTCCGGACACAATCAGCCGCCGCGTGGCGCCTTTGACGAGCACCGCCTGGGAATATCCCACGGTCGGCGCCGCCACACCCGGCGGATTGCTCAGCGTGATCACCGGCACGATCGCCTCCTCTATGAAGTATGCGCTGCCAACCGCCGCCGCGCCGTGGCCTCGGCATCGACCGCCAGCGACTCGTCCTCGACACGTCCGTTCAGCACAACGCCGTAAACGTCGCCTGCCCGCTCCACTGTCTCCCAGCCCTCCAGCACGTCGCGCAGCACGCGGCGCGGATCGCGTGCCAGCGGGTCGCCGTAGCCGCCGCCCGAGCAATCGAAGGTGCGCAGGACTTCGTTCTTGCGAATCTCCACATGGGCGACATTGGCCAGCCGCGTCTGCTGCCCGTTGGCAGAGATGTGCCAGCCTTCGCCACACAGCCCGTCCTGTCCGCCCTGCACGCCCTTGGCCGGATATTTTTCGCCGTCGCGCGGATAGATGACGGTGACGCTGTGCTCCTTCGGCCGGAACGCCGTTTCCGACCCCGGCGCACCGCGCATCTTGCCCGCCCCGCCGCTGCCGGCAACGAGCCGCATGTAGGCGAACTCGATCGGGTGCTTCAGTTCGTCGATCTCGATCGAATCGCGATACATCAAGCCGGAGACAACGGGCAATCCGTACGTGACCCAGCCGTCCGCCAGCGGCGAGGCGGGGCCGCCATTGTTGGTCAAGATCAACTGGTTCACATACGGCTCGTCGTTGTAGCGATGGTCCTTGCCGGAGATGACGGACGAGCTGCCGCCCATGCCGACGCCGCCTTCGGCCAGCCCATACCCCTCGCCAAGCTGCGCGAACACCGCACCCGCGCAATTCACCAGCCGGTCCGCCACGTTCGTCGTGGCCACCGAACAGGAGTGCGGAAATGCGGGGCGGCCGACGACCGCGCCGTCTTTCAACTCCAGTTCGATTCGCCGGAACGAGCCTGCGTTGCGCGGAATATCGGACGGCAGCGCGTTGAAGATCCCGGCCATGACGGCAGAGACAGTACACGCCTCGCTCTCGTTCAACCCGCAATCCAGGTTCGGAATGTTGTCGCGCAGATCGACAAAGATCTTTGCTTGCGCCGGATCGATCTCGACCTCGATGTTGATGGGAATGCCATCCGGCAGCAGCGGCTCGAACGGATCGTGCCGCGCGCTGTTTTTCAACGTCGCCTTCGGCATCTTGCGCAGCGCCTCGATCATCCGCTGTTCCGAGTAGTTCAGCCAATCCTTGATGAAGGTCTTGACGATGGCCTTGCCATATTTCGCGCACAGTTCCTGCAACCGCCGCTCCGCCGTGCGCGCGGCGCCGAGACCCGCGAGGAAGTCGCCGTACCATTGGTTGGGCACACGGATGCGGCTGCGACACATCGCCACGATGTCGTCGATCATCTTGTAGCCGCGCTGGATGCGCACGGCGGGGAAGATCAGCGAGCCTTCCTCGTACACGTCGCGGGCGGCAGCGTGATACGTCGTCGGGATCGAATTGCCGATATCCGCCTGATGCGCTTTGGCGACTGCGGTGAACAGATGCTCGCCCTCGAAGAACACCGGCACCAGGAACGTGTGGTCGGCCGGATGCGTGTTGCCGGTGTACGGGTCGTTGTGCAAATAGGCGTCGCCCTCCGCCAGATCGGGGTGCCGCTCCACCATCGTGCGGGACTGCATGTGCGAGCCGAAAATATGGATCGGCAACCCTTCCGCGCAGGCCAGCAACTGGTTGTCGCCGGTGCAGATGGCGCAAGAGAAATCGCGAGCACTATTGATCACCGCCGAGCGTCCGGCGCGCAGCAAAGTCGTCGTCATCTCGCGCACAACACCGTCGATGCGGTTGGCCAGCACCGCCGTCATCACCGGATCGATCGTGCTCATGCCGACACTCCTATATCGAGCAGATAGTGCCCGGCCCCGCTGATGCGCGCCGACATGCCGGGAAACACCACCAGCGTCGTCGTCGGTTCCTCCACGATGGCCGGCCCCGAAATTGTCAATCCCGGATGCAAATCCGCCGGCGCGTAGACCGGAGTCGCCACCGGATCGCCCCCTCCAAAATAACAGTTTCGCGATGCTGCGGGAATCACGCTGTCGTGCGCGGCCACGTCGGGCGACAGCGCCGCGGCCGGCGCCAGCCGCACGATCAGGCGGGCTTTCCAGTTGATGCACTCCACCGGGCTGTGCAGATCGCGCACGGCGAACACCCTCTCATGCACCTGATGAAATGCCTCCATCAGTGCGGCCACGTCCTCCGGCCCGCGCAGGCGCGGCACCGGAAGTTTTGTGTCCAGTTCCCAAACCTGCCCCAGATACCGCGCCTCGGCCAGCAGTTCGATCTCGTGCGCGGCGTCCGCATGCGGCCCCAGCCCGGCGAGGAACCGGTGCAGCCGCCCCTCCAGATCGTCCAGCACGCGGTTCACGTCGTCGTAGCGGAACCGCGCCGAACTGGTCGGCAGACTTGCCGTCTCCTCCTTGACGATATCCGCGTACTGCATGCCGGAGGCGGACAGGGCCGACGCCACGTTCGGCAAAATCACGCGCTTGCAGCCAAGCTCGCGGGCAATGCTCAGAATATTCATGCCGGCCGCGCCGCCGCCCGCGACGATCGTACTTTCCTGCGGATTCAACCCTTCCGATGTGGTGATCTCGTGAATCGCGCGAATCATCAGTTCGCTGGCAAGGTTCAAAATGTCCCATGCCGTCTGTTCGATGCCGCGCCCGATCTGGGTGGCTACAGTTCCCACCGCCTGCCGCGCTGCCGCCACGTCCAATTTCATCCGCCCGCCGAGGAAAAAATCCGGGTCGAAATAGCCAAGCACGCAGGCGGCATCGGACACGGTGGGCAGTAGTCCGCCGCGTCCGTAGCAGGCCGGACCCGGATTGGCCCCGGCCGACTGCGGCCCGACACGCATCAGGCCGCCATCGTCGATCCACGCAATCGAACCGCCGCCCGCGCCGATGGAGCGCACGTCCACGGAGGACACGCCGAGCAGATTGCCGGTCCACTGGCCGCCGAGCCACGTATCGCGATTGAACACCAGCCGCCCGTCGCGTACCAGCCCGACATCGAACGTCGTGCCACCGGTGTCGCACACGATCACGTCGTCGCCGAGATTTTCCACGCGCGAATAGGTCAACCCGGCAATCGGCGCCATCGCCGGCCCGGATTTCGCCGTGTGGATCGGGGCCGCGACCACTTCGTCCACCTGCATGATGCCGCCGACGCTGGTGGAAATCAGGATTTCGCCGGTGTAGCCCTCGGCACGCAGATCGCTTTCCAGGCCACGAATGTGACGCTGCATCAGCGGCTTCAGCGAGGCGTCGATGGCGGTGGCCGAGGCGCGGCGATATTCGCGCACGATCGGCACCAACTGGTGCGACAGCGTGTACGGCACGCCCGGCAGCAACTCGTCCAGCAGATGCGCCATGCGCAATTCGTGGTCCGGGTTGGCGATGGACCAAAGGAAGCACACTGCCACCGCCTCGATGCCGCGCTGGCGCAAAATCTCTACAACGCCGCGCGCCTGCACCGCGTCGAACGGCACGGACGCCGTGCCTTCGGAGCTCATGCGTTCCGCGATTTCGAACGTGCGGCGCCGTGCCACGTAAGGCTCGGGATATTCCTTGCTGAAATCGTGCGCGTTCAGCTTACCCCCTTCCTTGAATACCAGCGTGTCCGGAAATCCCTGCGTGGTGAGGAACGCAGTCTTCGCGGCGGTGCGGGTGACGATGGCGTTGGTCGCGCGCGTGGTGCCGTAGATCAGCAGTGCGGTGTTGGCCAGCAGCGCCGCGAGGTCGATGCCGATATCCCGCGCGGCTACATCGAGCGCTTCTCGCATGCCGCCGAACGCCCGTTCCGGCGTGGTCAGCGCCTTGCCGATGGTCTGCGTGCCGGAACTGTCCATGACGACGACATCGGTAAACGTGCCGCCGGTATCGACGGAAATGCGGTATGCCATCGTTGTCTCCGTTCAAGCCGGGAAGTGTGTGATCACACCGGCCGCACTGCCATTGCATCGTCCAGCGCGCGCCCGAACACGTCGAACACTTCGTCGATCTCCGCTTCGGTGATGATCAGCGGCGGCGAGAAGGCGATGGTATCGCTGGCGGAGATTTGCCGGGTGATCACACCCAGGTCCTCGCAGCGTTCGCGCACGAATTTGCCGACCGCGCCCAGGGGCTGGAACCGCGCCCGCGTCGCCTTGTCCGCCACCAGTTCGACGGCGCCCACCAGCCCGACCGCGCGGACCTCGCCCACAAGCGGATGGTCGGCAAATCCCCGCAGCCGTTCGACAAACCGGCGCGAGACCTTTTGCACATGCGCCAGAATACCGCGCCGTTCCATGATCTCGATGGTGCGCAGCGCCACGGCGGCGGCCACGGGATGGCCGGAGTAGGTGGTGCCGTGGGCAAAGAAGCCGATGCTGTCGGACCCTTTCTCCAGCCCGCGATAAATCTCGTCGGACAGTGCCAGCGCCGCGATGGGCTGGTAGGCGGAAGACAATCCCTTCGCCATCGTCATCGTGTCCGGCGCGATGCCGAACGTCTCGCAGCCGAACATGCGGCCGGTGCGCCCGAAGCCGGTGATGACTTCGTCGGCCAGGAACAGCACGTCGTATTTCGCCAGCACCGCCTGGATCGCCGAAAAATACCCGTCCGGCGGAATCACCACGCCGCCCGCGCCCGTCACCGGCTCGGCGATGAAGGCCGCCACCGTGTCCGGCCCTTCGGCCAGGATCATGGCTTCGAGATTGCCGGCCATGCGCGCCACGAATGCCGCTTCGTCCTCACCCGGCAGACCGTTGCGGTAGAAATGCGGATCGTCGGTGTGCAGAAATCCCGGCAGCGGCAGGTCGAACGCGCGGTGTTGCACCGGAATCCCTGTCATGCTCGCCGCCCCCAGCGTGGAGCCGTGATAGCCGTTTATGCGAGAAATGATCTTCTTCTTCAGCGGCCGGCCGATGGCGTTGTTGTAGTAGCGAATGAACTTGACCAGATTGTCGTTGGCTTCGGAGCCGGAGAGCGCGAAATAGATGCGCGCGTTTCGGATCGGCACCAGGCTCGCCAGCTTTTCGGCAAGGTCTATGGCGGGGCCTACGGATTTCGAGGCCACCGTATGATAATATGGCAACTTGTGCATCTGTTCGACGGCTGCGTCGATCAGCTCCTCCTCCCCGAAGCCGAGCGACGTACACCACATGCCGGCCACGGCCTCGATATACGGCCGCCCAGTGTCGTCGTACACGTACACGCCCTTGCCCGACACGATGATTTTCGCACCATCGCGACGGTGGGCGGCAAGGTTGGTGAAACCATGCACCAGCGTGGCCGCATCGCGGGCCGCCGGGGAATTGGGCAAGCCGTCCATGTCACCTCCGGGCAAAAACCTTGACGACGATGATGTGATCACACCATGCTGTCAAGCATCCGAACCGGGGAAAGGCATCGTCATGTGGCCCAGTGAAAATTCCGCGTCGCGCCCGTTGTACGATCGCGCGCTGCGCGTCATGGTCGCCGGCACCACGCGGCATATCCCCTGGCAAGATCCGTTCCCGAGGTTCGCCGCCTCCTGCCGTGGCATGTACGTCACCGACGTGGACGGCGCGGACGTTCTAGACCTGGTGATGAACAACGCGGCCCTCATCCACGGCCACGCATCGCCGCCGGTGATGGAGGCGGTGCAGGCGCAACTGTGGCGCGGCACAGCCTGCACCCTGCCGTTCGAGGTCGAGGTGTCGCTGGCCGAACTGCTATGCGAGCGGGTGCCGTCGCTGGAGAAAATCCGCCTGTGCAATTCCGGCACCGAGGCGGTGATGCTCGCCATCAAGGCCGCCCGCGCCTACACGAACCGCCCGAAGATCGTGAAGGTGGAAGGCATCTATCACGGCATGTACGACTATGCCGAGGTCAGCCTCGACCCGAAGCCGGACAATTGGGGGAACGATCCCGGCCGCATCGGCTATTCGCGCGGCGTACCGCAAGGCGTGCTGGACGATGTGATCATCGTGCCCTGGAACCAGCCCGAAGCCCTGCGCCGCATCCTGCGCGACGAAGCCGCGTCCGTCGCCGCGATCCTGTTGGATCCGGTTTCTGGAGGCACCGGCTTCACGCCGCCGACACCGGAATTTTTGGACGCGGTGCATGAGGCGGCGCATGAGATCGGCGCCTTGGTCATCTACGACGAAGTGCTGTGCTTTCGCCTCGGCTACCACGGTGCGCAGGGCCGCTTCGGCGACCGGCGGCCAGATTTGACGGTTCTGGCGAAAATCATCGGCGGCGGCTTCCCGGTCGGCGCCATTGGCGGCCGGTCGGACGTGATGGAAGCCGTGTTCGAACACCGGCGCGGCAAGCCGCTGCTGCCCGCCAGCGGCACCTTCACGGCCAATCCCATCTCGATGACCGCCGGCTTGGTGACGATGCAGATGCTGGACGAAGCCAGTTACGACAAACTCGACCGCATCGGCGATACCGCGCGCGCCATCATGCGCGATGCGCTCGCGCGTGCGGGGGTGCCCGGGCAAGTCACCGGCATCGGCTCGCTGCTGGCCGTGCATCTGCATGACCGCCCGATCCACGACTACCGCTCGGCCTTTGCCTCGCCCACCGAGGCAGCATCGCTGCGCGCGCTGCAACTGGCGATGCTGAAGCGCGGCGTGCTAATGGCCGTGCGCGGCGTGGCCTATCTGCCGACGGTCATGGCCGATGCAGATTTCGAACGTCTTGAATTGGCCGTGCGCGGCGCGCTGGCGGACATGGCGCAGCATGCCTGACAGCCCCACACTCTCGGCACAGGTCTATCGCGATCTGCGCAACGCAATCCTGATAGGCACGTATCCGCCCGGCACCCATCTCACCCTGCGCGCGCTCGCCGACGAACTCGGCACCAGCGTCATGCCTGTGCGCGAAGCGGTGCAGCGCCTTGCCGCCGAGCACGCCGTTGTGCTGAGCCCGAATAAAAGCATTCGCATTCCTCCGCTCGATCGTGCGGAAATCGAACAATTGTGGCGACTGCGCATTCTGATCGAGGGCGATGTCTGCCTACTCGCCGCCGGCCGTGCGACTGCGGCGCAGATCGATGCTGTGGCGGCGCTGAACGCGGCGGCGGGCAAACTCTATCGCGCCAAGCAACTCAGCGACTTCTTCGCGAAAATCAGCGCCATGGGGCGTGTCCTCGCCGAGGCGGCGGGGGCGGCGCTGCATGCCGAGTTGATCGCCAATCTGCGCCTGCGCTCCGGCCCACACATGGCGCTGGCGCTGCGCGGCGAGGGGGCGACGGACGACACGTTCGTTAATTTTACCCTGGCCATGACGGTCGAGGTCGTGGCCGCGTTGCGGGAGGGCGACGGCGAGCGCGCACGGGACGCCCGGCGGGTCGATCTACAAACCTTCCAGCGGTTCATTTTCGACCGCCTGGGTTGGCAGCGCGTCGCGCCGCTGGCGGATGCGGGCGCGGCTCAAAACTTGCCGTAGCTCAAATAAGCCTGCTGCGGATCCACGCCGGACAGGATCGCGGTACGGACGCGGTTTTCGGTGGCAATGGCCAGTTCGGCCTTGGTTACGACGTCTTCCGCGATGGCGCGCGGTACGCGCAACAGGCCGTCGCGATCGCCGAGCATATAATCGCCGGGCGCAATCCGGACCTCGCCGATGGTAATGTCGACGTCGATGGCTTTCGGCAGCCACCAGCCCACGATGTCGCGCGGCGTGTGGAAGCGCGCCCAGGTCTGGAAGCCGAGCGCCAGGAGGAAATTCACGTCGCGGATGCCGCCGTCCAGAATCGCACCGCGCACGCCCTTGTTCTTCAGTGTCTCGGCCGACAGTTCGCCCATGTGAGCCACGGTGCGGTCGTTCGGCTGGCTGACCCAGATGTGGCCGGGGTGCGCCTTCGAAAGCAGGCCGGTCCAGGCCAGCAACGTTGCGTGCGCGTCGGCTGTGGGATCGACGATACCCTCGATGGTGAACGCGGGGCCGGCGAGAGTCTGTTCGGGCAGGATCGGCCGCAACTCCGGCGGCAGGGTGAAATCGCGCAGGCCCATCGCGCGCATCACGTCGTGGACGACCCCGGTGTAGCAGCGCGCCAACCGTTCGGTGAGTGAATCCGTCATATGCCCGTTTCCCCTGGTTCTGCTTCGAGCCTATCCTCGAATACCATTTTCGACAAAAAATTTTTTATGGTTGATTTTTTCGGTCCGCCCCGTAGGGTCGTGTTATGATCACTTTGCGACGCGCCACGCTCGCCGAACAGGCGTATGAGGAACTGCAAGCCCAGATCGCCACCGGCCGCCTGCCCGCCGGCCGGCGACTGCTCGCGGAGGAATTGGCGAGCCAGCTTGCCATCAGCCCAACTCCGGTCAAGGAGGCTCTGGCCCAGCTCGAACGCGACGGGCTGGTGGAGAGCGAGGCGCGGCACGGTTCCGTGGTACGCCGCTTCGCCGCCGATGACATTGCCGAAATCTACGAGGCCCGCGTGCTGATCGAGACGCACGCCGTGAGTGTTGGCATGAAGGCGCGACGCAATACGCCGGCCTTCCTCGCTGACCTACGGGCGACATACGCGGCGCAGCAGGCGCACGCCGAGCGCCGCAACACCGAGGATCTGGCCGAAGCCATCCGTCTGGATCGCGCGTTTCATGAAGCTCTGGTGTCGCTCGGCGCCAACCGCCCGATGGCCGGCTGGCATCGGATGCTGCTGCGCCAGACGCAGACCATCCGCTCCTATTCGCTTGAACGGTACGACGTGGATCGCGCGCGCGCAGAGCACGCCGCCATCATCGACGCCTTGCAGGGCACCAGTGGCGGCATCGCTGTCCGCGCCGTCCGCGACCATCTGACCCGGAGCCGCGAGGAAATGCTGTCGCGCGCGCCGGAAGACCTTCCGCCCCGCCCATGACCCCACTCCTGCGTCTGGCGGACAGCGACCCGGTCGGCATCGCCACGCGCGACATCCTGGCCGGCGAACAGATGTGGCTCGGCCCGCTGTCGGTCATCGCTGCCGCCGACGTGCCGCTCGGCCACAAGATCGCTCTGCGCCGCATCGCCGCCGGCGAGAAGGTCGAGAAATACCGCGTGCCGATCGGCACCGCTACGGTCGATATCTTCCCCGGCGAGACGGTGCATACGCACAATCTGCGCAGCAATTACATCCCGACCTACACGCTGGAAGCCGGCCACCGCTTCGGCGAGGAGCAGTGATGCGCGGCTATCTTCGCAGCGACGGCCGCAAGGGCATCCGCAACGTCGTCGCGGTCGCCTATCTCGTCGAGTGCGCGCGCCATGTCGCGCATGAGATCGCCGCCGAGTTTCGCGGCCAGCCGGTGCATGTCATCGGCTTTCCCGGGTGCTACCCCAACCCGTACGCGAACCGGATGATGCGCCAGCTTTGCACGCACCCGAACGTCGGCGCCGTGCTGCTGGTCTCGCTCGGTTGCGAGGGGTTCGACAAGCGTGGCCTGCGCGAGGTGATCGCCGAGTCGGGGCGGCCGGTCGATCTGGTCGGCATCCAGACCACCGGCGGCACGCGCAGCACGATCCGCCATGGTGTGGACTGGGTGGGCGGCGCGCTGACGGACCTGGAGGAGACGCCGCGCGTGCCGATGACCGCCGCCGATCTGGTCGTGGGCACCATCTGCGGCGGCTCGGATGCCACCAGCGGGCTGACGGCGAATCCGGCTATGGGGCTTGCGTTCGACACGCTGATTGCCGCCGGCGGGCGGGCGATTTTCGAGGAGACCGGCGAGCTTATCGGCTTGAACCAGTTCATGGCCGACCGCGCGGAGACGCCCGCTTTGGCGCGCGAAATCGTCGCCTGCATGGACAAGACCGAAGCCTATTACCGCACGCTCGGTCATGGCAGCTTTGCCGCCGGCAACGCCGATGGCGGACTGACCACGATCGAGGAGAAGTCTCTCGGCGCGTATGCGAAAAGCGGCCATTCGCCGATTGCCGGATTGCTCAAGCCCGGCGACATCCCGCCGCGCACCGGCCTGTATCTGCTGGATGTGATCCCGGACGGGGAGGTGCGCTTCGGTTTTCCGAACATCAACGACAATGCCGAGATTGCCGAACTTATCGCCTGCGGCAGCCAGATCATCCTGTTCGCCACCGGTCGCGGCTCGGTCGTTGGCTCGGCCATCTCGCCGGTAATCAAGGTCTGCGCCAATCCGCAGACGTTTCGGCGCATGAGCGAGGACATGGACGTCGATGCCGGTCGCGTGCTGGAAGGCCGCGCGACATTGGCCGACGTGGGTGCCGAAATCTTCGCATTGATCGAGGAGGTCGCCGACGGCGCGTTGACGAAATCCGAAGAATTGCTGCATCAGGAATTCATTCTGACCTACAAATCCTTCACCCCCATCGGGCCGTCCTGCCTGCCGGGAGTGAGATAAATCGTAGGGTGGAATGCCCAGGCGCATTCCACCCTACAACGAGCGTTGCGTGACTGGCCAAGAAACGAACCAAGGGGAGAAAAAATATGAGGACCGGTACAAGAACATTTGTCGCCGCCGCCATCGCGATAGGCTTGGCGACAGGCGCTGCGCATGCCGCCGATGCGCCGAAGGTCGGCGTGGACCTGACCACGCTCACCTCGCCGTTCTGGACCGCCTACAACCGCTACATCGTCCAGGAAGCCAAGGCGCAGGGGCTGGACCTGTTGCAGCCGTTCAACTCGGAATTCGACACGTCCAAGCAGATCACCGGCGTCAAGAACGCGATCGCGCTCGGCGCGAAAGGCATCATCTTCTCGCCGTTCGAGTCCGCCGCGGCCGGCACGATCCTGAAAACCGCGCAAACCGCGCACGTCGCGGTCGTGGCCGTGGATGTCGCGCCGTCGGCCGGCCCCGTCGCCATCGTCGTGCGCGCCAACAACCTCGCCTATGGTGAAAAGGCCTGCCACTATATCGGCGATCATGTGGCCGAAGGCGCAGTGGTGCAGATTATGGGCGATCAGGCTTCCATCAACGGCCGCGATCGCGGCAACGGGTTTCGCGACTGCATTGCGAAGAGCTACCCGAAGCTGAAAGAACTGGAGATCCCGACCAAGGCGTGGTCCGGCGAGGATGCGGCCTCGGGTCTCGACGCGCTGTTGAACGCCAACCCCGGAATCAAGGCAATCTACATGCACGCGGGCGGCGTGTTCCTGGCGCCGACGTTGCAGACGCTGAAGCGTAAGGGGCTGTTGAAACTTGCCGGCGATCCAGGCCACATCATCATCGTCAGCAACGACGGCATCCCGCAGGAGTTCGACGCGATCCGCAAGGGCGAGGCGGACGCCACCGTCTCGCAGCCGGCCGACCTGTATGCGAAATACGGCATCATGTATTTGAAGCAGGCCATCGAGGGCAAAAAATTCGCCGCCGGCCCGACAGACCACGACAGCACCATCGTCGAAGTGGCGCCCGGCGTTCTGGAAGATCAGCTTGCCGCGCCGCTGGTGACGAAGGCGAACGTGGACGACAAGGCGTTCTGGGGCAACTTGTAAGCAACGTGCGTAAAGCCCTCTCCCCTTGTGGGAGAGGGCTTTGTGATTTGACCGCAAGGCCCGCCCATGGACGACAGCCAATCAATGCCGATCGTCGAGGCCACCGGCGTGTCCAAACGCTACGGCGCGACGATTGCCTTGCACGACGCGCGGTTGCGTGTCGTCGCCGGGCAGTCGCACGCGCTGGTGGGCCGCAATGGGGCAGGCAAATCCACCCTCGTCGGTCTGCTGACTGGCCTACGTGCGCCGGATTCGGGCGAGATCCGCTTCTCCGGCTCACCCGCACCACCGCTGGCCGACCGGCAGGCGTGGCGCGCCCGCGTCGCCTGCGTGTACCAGCATTCGACCATCATCCCGGACCTCACGGTGGGCGAAAACTTGTTCGTCAACCGGCACCCGTCGCGCCATGGCTTCATCAGTTGGTCCGCGCTGCAACGGCAGGCACGCGCGCTGCTCGACCAATGGGACATCGGTGTGTCCGAGCACACGCGCGCGGGCGATCTGAAGGTCGAGGCCCGGCAGTTGGTCGAAATCGCCCGTGCGCTGTCCTACGGCGCGCGCTTCATCATCCTTGACGAACCCACCGCGCAACTGGACGGCGAGGAGATCAAGCGCCTGTTCGGGCGGATGCGCGAACTGCAACGCGGCGGCGTCACCTTCCTGTTCATCTCGCACCATTTGCAGGAAGTCTATGAGATTTGCGAAGCCGTCACCGTGCTGCGCGACGCCCGCCACATCGTCACGGCCGCCGTCGCCGATCTGCCCAAACAGGCGCTGATCGAAGCGATGACCGGTGAGCAGGCCGGCGCTGGTGCCGCCGATGCGGCCTCTCGCACGCCAATCCGCGATGCGAAGGTCGCACTCGACGTCAGGGACCTTGCGGGCGAGGATTTTGCCGGCGTCAGTTTTGCCGTCCGGCGCGGCGAAGTCGTCGGCATGTCTGGGTCCACGAGTAGCGGTCGCATCGGCGTGGCCGAAGCCATCGCCGGCCTCGGTGGCTATCTCTCCGGCAGCATCCGCGTCAACGGCAAGCCGGTGCCGCCGGGCGACGTTCCGGCTGCCCTCGCACTCGGCATTGGTTGCGTGCCGAAGAGCCGCCACAAACAGGGCCTCGTGCTGCCGCTGTCCATCGCAGACAACGCGACGATGACGGTCGCCCGCCGCTTGGGTCCGTTCGGCTTTCTAGCGCCGTCGCGCAAGCGGTCGATGGCGGAGAATACCATCCGCTCCCTCGGCGTGGTGACGGAAGGTCCGGAGCAGCCGGTCGCGGCCCTCTCCGGCGGCAACCAGCAGAAGGTCGTCATGGGCCGCGCGCTGGCCACCGCGCCGGATGTGCTGGTGCTGATGGACCCGACCGCCGGCGTGGACGTGAAATCCAAAGAGGCGTTGCTGGCCATCGTCGAGCGGCTGCGCGCCGAGGGCCGCGCGATCCTGGTCGTCAGCGGCGAACTGGAAGATTTGCGCACCTGCGACCGCGTGCTGGTCATGCGCCACGGCGGCATCGTCGCCGAGCATCCGGCCGGCTGGACCGACAACGCGCTGGTTGCCTCCATCGAAGGGATCTGAGACCGATGGCCACCCCCCGCCCCGCGCACCGCCGCGCGATCGCCCGGCTGCGCGATCTGGCGCTTTTGCCGGCGCTGCTGATCCTGATCGTCATCGGCACTTTCGTCAGTCCCGCGTTCCTGACGACGGGTAACATCACCACCATCGTGGCGTCGTCGGCGGCGCTCGCATTCGTCGTGCTGGCCGAATCGCTGGTGGTGATTACCGGGAAGTTCGACCTGTCGCTCGAATCCGTCGCCGGCTTCGCACCCGCCATCGGGGCGCTCGCGGTCAGCCCCGCCAGCGACTACGGGTTCGGCCTGGAACTGCCAACCTGGGTCGGGCTGCTACTGGTGCTGGTCGTGGGCGGCGTCATCGGCCTGATCAATGGCATTCTGGTCGTCAAATTGCGGCTCAACGCCTTTATCGTCACGCTGGCCATGCTGATCATCCTGCGCGGCATGTTGGTCGGCGTCACCAGCGGCCGCACGTTGTTCGACCTGCCGGACGGGTTCTACGCGCTGATGGCGCTGAGCATGGTCGGTGTACCCCTGGCGGTCTGGCTTGCCGCACTGGCGTTCCTCGTCGCCGGCATCCTACTGCGTCACCACCGGCTCGGCCGCGCCCTGTACGCCATCGGCGGCAATGCGGAGGCAGCGCGGGCGGCCGGCATCCGCGTCGAGAAAATCACCGTCGGCGTCTATGTGCTGGCTGGCATTCTGGCCTCGGTCGGCGGGCTGGTCATCACCGGCTATGTTGGTGCGATCAGCGCCAACCAGGGCAACGGCATGATCTTCACGGTGTTCGCCGCCGCCGTGATCGGCGGCATTTCGCTCGATGGCGGCAAGGGCACGATGTTCGGGGCGCTGACCGGCGTCCTGCTGCTCGGCGTGGTGCAGAACCTGCTGACCCTTGCGCAAGTGCCGTCGTTCTGGATTCAGGCGATCTATGGCGCCATCATCCTTGGCTCGTTGATGGTGGCCCGCTTCGCCGGCGGGCAGGCGCAGGAGTAACCGCGCCGCATATTTACGGGTCGAACAGCGCTTCCACGTCCGCCTCGGTCAGCTTCAGCGGCCCGCCGGCCTCGGCCTCCAGGATGCCGGCGACCAGCGCCTGTTTGCGCGCCTTCAAAACCTCCATCTTCTCCTCGATGCTGGCGATCGTGATCAGCCTGTGGACGAACACCGCTTTGTCCTGGCCGATGCGGTGCGCGCGATCGGTCGCCTGATCCTCCACCGCCGGGTTCCACCACGGGTCGTAATGGATCACCGTATCGGCCGCCGTCAGCGTCAGGCCGACGCCGCCGGCTTTCAGGCTGATCAGGAACAGCGGCACCTCGCGGTTCTGGAACCGCTTCACCACGGTTTCGCGGTCGCGCGTCTCGCCCGCCAGCAGGACATACGGGATCTTGCGCGCGGTCAGTTCTTCCTCGATCAGCGCCAGCATCGACGTGAATTGGGAGAACAGCAGCACCCGCCGCCCTTCGTCCAGCATTTGCGGCAGCATCTCGAACAGCCGGTCCATCTTGGCCGAACCCGCCTTTGCCGCTTTCGCCGTGGACAGTTTCAGCAGGCGCGGATCGCAGCACGCCTGCCGCAGCTTCAGCAGCGCGTCGAGGATGACGATGCCGGAGCGTGCGAGCCCCTTTTCGGCAATCGCCTCCCGCACCCGGCTGTGCATCGCCACGCGGATGCCCTCGTAGATCGCGCGCTGGGGCGCTTCCATCTCCACTTCTTCGGCGATCACGGTCTTCGGCGGCAAATCGTCAGCGACTTCGGCCTTGGTTCGCCGCAGCAGGAACGGCGCGACCCGGCGCGCCAGCAGCATCTGCCGCTCGGAATTGCCGGCCTTTTCGATCGGGCCGCGGTAGCGGCGGCCGAATTGCTGGCGGTTGCCCAGGAAGCCCGGCATCAGGAAGTCGAACAGCGACCACAACTCGCCCAGATGATTCTCCAGGGGCGTACCGGATAGGCACAGCCGCAGCCGCGCATCCAGCGTCCGCGCGAGGCGCGAGGTGGTGGCGGACGGGTTCTTGATCGTCTGCGCCTCGTCGAGCACCACGATGTGCCACGCCTGTTCTGCCAGCACCTCATGGTCGCGTGCCAGCAGCGGGTAGGTCGTGATGACCAGATTATGCTGCCCGATGGCGGGGAAGTTTTGGGCACGGTCAGGGCCGTGCAGCACCAGCACGCGAAGCGAGGGCGCGAAGCGGGCGGCTTCGTTGCGCCAGGTCGCCACCACGCTGGTCGGGCAGACCACCAGCACCGGCCGGTCCAGCCGCCCTTGCGCCTGCTCGACGGCGATGTGCGCGAGCGCCTGCACCGTCTTGCCCAGCCCCATGTCGTCGGCCAGCACGCCGCCCAGGCCAGCGGCGGCGAGGAATTGCAACCACGCCAGGCCGTCCGCTTGATACGGCCGCAAGACCGCGCCGAAGCCGGAAGGTGGCGCGCAGGGCTGGATGCTCCCCGTGGCGCGCAACTGTCGGCCGAGCGCCCGCAGCGCCTCGCCGCCGGCCCACACCAGCCTCGGGTCGGCGGCCTCCAGCAGCGCCAGATCGCCCGCGCGATGGCGAGACACGCGCAGGCGGCCGTCTCCGTCGCCGCCCTCGGAATCCTGGAACAGTTCCAGCAGCGGCGCGATGATCGGCCGCAGCCGCGCCAGCGGCAGCGTCAACAGCCGTCCGTCCGGCATCGGCAGCAGCATCGGCGTGTCGCTGTCGTTGTCTGCGTCGGCTTCCAGCATGGCAAGGAAGTCGGCATCGCCCAGCAATCGGCGCAGGATCGGCACCAGATTCACTCGCTCGCCGTCCACCATCACACCGAGATCGACATCGAACCAGTCGATCCCGGAACCCTCGTTGATGGCGATCTCGATGTCGCTCTCGGCCTCGGCGATCCGCACCGGAAAATCGGCGCCGACCTCCACCTCCCAGCCGTCGGCGCGCAGCGCGGGCAAAGCGTTCAGCACCAATTCGATCCAGGCGCCGGGGTCCGGGTCCATCAGCACGAAATCGTTGGCGTGAGGATGGGAGGGCATCACCAGCGGCAGGCGCTGGACGATCTGAAGCCCCAGTTGGTGCAGCCGCTCCCATGCGCGCGCCTCGCCCACCGGGTCGCGCACGACCGTCAGCAGGGCGCCGTCGCGCACCACCGTGTCGCGGTTCACCGGCGTTGCCAGGGTCACGTCGCCGTAGCGGAACGACAGCCGGGCCAGCGGCACATGCTGCCTCGCCGGCGGCGGCGAAGCGGACCCGCGCCGCGCGCGGCCGTACATCCAGGGATCGACCGGCAAGTCGCCGGCCAACAGCGCCAGATGCGGCCGCAGCTTCTCGTGGACCTGCCGGGGCGGCGCCAAATTGCGCGGCGGCGGCACCGCCGCGTCCGGCATGCGCCGCAGCATTTCGTCGCGCACACGCGCGGCCACCACCGGCGGCACCGGCGGCCCGACCAGCATTGCATACAGCACGCGCGGCGCCAGATCAGTCTGCACCGGTCCCATTTTGCCGGATTGCGGATCGGCGTACCAGGGCGAGGCGGAGGTCAGCACCGGAAACCCTTCAGCGACCTCCAGCGTCGGCTTCTGGCGCCCATCATCCGAGAGCGACCACGTCAGGCGGCCGGCCAACGGCGGCCCTTCCGTGACCACGGGCCCATCCCACGACCCCCAGTGGCCCCGGTCGGTGGCCGCGATGCACCGCAGCAGCGCCGGCATCTCGCCGGCCGGGTCACGCGCGGCGAGGCGTTGCATGAGCGCAAGCGCCTGCCTATCAACCGGCCGAAGGAATTTAGGCAGTTGATTTTGGCTGCCCTTGGTAAACTCGTGTATCCCATGGCGCCGCACCTCGCCGGCGACGCTGCCGTCGCGTTTCAGCTCCACCGACGCGAGCGACACCGTCAGGCTGCCCGTATCCGGCGCGCGCCCGAGCACGAACAGCAGACGTTTGCGCACTGTCGGCGGGTAGTCGTCGGTCTCGTCCACCTGCGCGGCTTCCAGGCTGCGAAGCCAGTTTTCGATATCAGGTGGCAACTGCGCCTCGCCCGTTGTCGTGCGCGCGACGGCGGTGCGCGACGGTTGCGGGCGTTCCGCGACACATGCCAACAGCACGGCGACAATATGTTTGCAATTCAGGCCAGCAGGGCAAGAGCAGGAGCCGAACACGGCGACAGCCCCGCTGGCAGCCATGCCGATGCGGATGGTCTGGCGGTATGGCTGCCGCTCGGATCCCCGCACGGCGGCCAGGATCGTCGATCCGTCCGCCGAGACGGTGACGGTGCCGACACGCCCCTGCCGCCAGTAGGCTTGGCCGGCCTCGAACGTCGTGGGGCGAACCAGCCGCACGATATCGTCGCGCGTGAACGGCGGTGGCTGCGATTCGGCGCGGTCTGACAAGTTCGGCAAGGCGTGGGTGGCACGGCTCACTGGGCAACAACTCCGCGAATCCAAGATGAACTTTCATCCTAGCAGCCTGGCGGACTGAACGCGACGCGAGATGGTCGGGTAGAAGCGAGGGAGAGTTCCCAGCTTTGCCCAGAGATCCTGCGCACGAGCAACCTTCGGTCCATCGACCGCGACCCGGGCGTCGCCATGGCGGGTGATGTCGTCGCAACGCAAATGTTAGCATACAAATGAATTCTGTAACCGAACCGTCCAGTCTGTCGACGACATTGCAAGCGCCGAATCCCCGAAAAGCCCGCCGCGACCTTGGCAAGCCACATTCTTGTCACGATGTGCTGTGCCGGCCGCCGGTCACGACATCGCCGGGGGCATCGAAGCCGACCATAGGAGAGAAATCGGACATGGACATTCAACTGACGACGCTGCCCAACGGCCTTCGCGTCGTCACCGCCAACCTCCCAGGCTTCGACTCCGCCGCCGTTGCCGCCTTCGTCGACTCGGGCTCCCGCAACGAGACGGCCGCCGAGAATGGCGTCGCCCATTTCCTCGAACACATGGCGTTCAAGGGCACGGCCAGCCGCACATCGCTGGACATCGCGCGCGAGATCGAAAATCTCGGCTCGAACATCAACGCATTCACATCGCAGGGGACGACGGCTTATTTCGTCACCGGCCTCGGGTCAAATGTCGAGAAATCGGTCGCCATCATCGGCGATGTGCTGACCGCATCGGTCTTTGACGAGGCCGAGATCGCGACCGAAAAAGGTGTGATTCTCCAGGAAATCAGCCGTAGCTACGACAATCCGGGCAGCCTTGCGCACAACCGCTTCGGCGCCACTGCTTACCCGGACCAGGCGCTCGGCCGCGCGATCCTCGGCCAGCCCGATTTCATCAAGGCGGTCACACGCGACAATTTCGTCTCGTTCATCGACCGGTTCTACGTGGCGAGCAACATCATCGTCGTCGGCACCGGCGCCATCGAGCACCCCACCTTCGTCAGCCTGGTCGAACGCTATTTCGCCGCCATTCCCGCCCGCCCCAGCGTCCCCGCCGAGATCCCCGCGCAATGGGTCGGGGGCTTCGACCCCTCCAGTGCGACCAAGTTCGAACAGGTCACGGCGCTGATCGGCTGGAACTCGGTGCCGGAAACCGACGACCGGGTGCATGCCCACCGCCTGCTCGCAGCCGCCGTCGGCGGCGGCATGTCCTCGCCGCTGTTCCAGGAAGTGCGCGAGAAGCGCGGCCTCGTGTACGCCGTACAGGGCTCGCACGACAGCGGGCCGGACTATGGCGAGTTCCTTCTGTATGCCGGCACCACGCCGGACAAGCTGGACGAGGTGGTCAAGGTCTCCTGTGGCGTCTTTCGCGACGCCTGCGCCGGGATCAGCGCGGACGATTTGATGCGCGCCAAGAACCGCGAACTGGTTGCGCTCGCCACGATCAAGGAGCGGCCGTTCGGGCTGGCCCACTTCCTCGCCTCGAACCTGCTGGAACGGGGCCGTCTGGTTGCCCCGGACGAGCGCAAGCGAGCCGTCGAGGCGGTCACGATCGAGGACGTGATCGCGGCGGCGGAAACGATTTTCAAGACCGAACCGGCGGTGGCCCTGGTCGGCCCCGTGCCCGAGACGGACTATCTAGGCCTCATTAAGGCCGAAATGGGCACGGCGTAGAGAACGCATGGCACAGGATCTGGAACTCGGACTCGACACGTTCGGCGACGTCACCGCTGGGGTCGATGGGCACCCTTTGCCGTACGCGCAGGTGATCCGCAATGTGGTGGCCGAGGCCGTGCTGGCGGACGAACTGGGAATCGACTTCATCGGCGTGGGCGAACACCACCGCGCCGACTTCGCCGTCTCGGCGCCGGAGATCGTGCTGGCGACCATCGCCGGGCGGACGACGCGGATCAGGCTCGGCTCGGCCGTGACCGTGCTGAGTTCGGACGATCCAATCCGCGTGTTCCAGCGGTTCGCCACGCTGGACGCGACCTCGAACGGCCGGGCCGAAGTGATTCTCGGGCGCGGGTCGTTCACCGAATCCTTCCCGCTGTTCGGCTTCGAACTGTCGCAATACGAGCAATTGTTCGAGGAAAAACTCGATCTGTTCACGGCCCTGCTGGCCCAGCGCCCGGTGACGTGGGAGGGGCGGACACGGCCGCCGTTGCGTGAGCAAAGCGTCTTTCCGCCGGTGGAGATCGGCAGGTTGAAAACCTGGATCGGCGTCGGCGGCAGCCCTGAATCGGTCGTCCGCGCCGCCCGCTACGATTTGCCGCTGATGCTGGCCATCATCGGCGGCGATCCCACGCGGTTCGTGCCGTACGCCGACCTCTACCGCCGCGCGGCGGCGCAGTTCGGCAGGCCGGTTCGGGCCATCGGCGTCCATTCGCCCGGCTACGTGGCTGAGACCGACGAGCAGGCCCGCGCGGAATTATGGCCGGATTACAAACGGATGCGCGACCGCATCGGCGCCGAGCGCGGCTGGCCGCCGATGGAGCGGGCGGAGTTCGTGCAGGAGGCCGATCGCGGCTCGCTCTATGTCGGCTCGCCGGCAACGGTTGCGCGAAAAATCGCGGCGACCGCCAAGGCGCTCGGCCTTTCGCGATTCGACCTGAAATACAGCGCGGGCGAACTGTCCCACGAGAAGCTGATGCGCAGCATCGAACTGTACGGCCGTCGCGTGATCCCGATGGTGCGCGACATGCTGGGCTGACCGTGCCGTCATGCCAGGGTTTCATTTCCCGGGACAATCGATCGGCCTCGCCGAGAGGCACCCGCCCGCGTTAGGTGTTGGTCCGAACCGGCACCAGCGCCGTGCCATGCTCCTCCTGCGCGGCACCGTGGCGGGCGGCGATCGCCAGATAGACGGCGGGGAGGACGAACAATGTGAACACCGTGCCGATCGACAGGCCGCTCGCGATCACCAGCCCCATATTGAAGCGCGAGGCCGCCCCCGCACCCGCCGCCAGGATCAGCGGTACGACGCCGAGCACCATGGCCGCCGTCGTCATCAGGATGGGACGCAAGCGGATTCCGGCGGCGTAGATAACCGCCTCCAGCTTCGATTTGCCATCGACCTGCGCCGCGTTGGCGACTTCGACGATCAGGATGCCGTGCTTGCTGATCAGGCCCATCAGCGTCACCAATCCGACCTCCGTGTAGATGTTCAGCGTTGCACCGCCAAGGCCGAGGCTGATGAATACCAGGGCGCCCGCCACCGACATCGGGATCGAGATCAGGATCACCAACGGATCGCGGAAACTCTCGAACAGCGCCGCCAGGCAGAGGAAGATGATGACCAGCGCCAGTGCAAAGGTGGCGATGAAGCCGCTGGATTCGGTGACAAGCTGCCGCAACGGGCCGGCATAGTCGATGGACACGTCGGCCGGCAGCGTGCGCTTGGCCAGCGCCTGGAGCGATTCCAACGCTGCGTCCTGCGAGACGCCGAGTGCCGGTACGCCGGAGATTGTCGCAGAATTCACCTGTTGAAAATGCGTGATGGTTTCCGGGATGGTCTCGGTGCGGACTTGGCCGATTGCCGAG
The DNA here is from genome assembly GCA_903970625.1 of Solirubrobacterales bacterium 70-9. GTDB lineage: Bacteria > Pseudomonadota > Alphaproteobacteria > Acetobacterales > Acetobacteraceae > CAJCJG01. The sequence goes on from CAJCJG010000150.1 coordinate 25,364, forward strand.
AGTGGCACAGGGATACCGTTCACCGTCGCGACCTGCATGTTCATCACCTGATCGACCGTCAGGCGCGACCGCTGCTGCACTTGCGCGATGACCTTGTACGAACGCGAATCCAGACTGAAATAGTTGGTGTAGCCTCCGCCGAGCAGGCCGCCGAGCGCGGTGCCCACTTGCGTCATGGTCAGGCCGAGTTGGGCCGCCTTGTCGCGGTCGATGACGATGGCCTTTTGCGGCTGGTCGATTTTCAGGTCGCTGTCAACGAACAGGAACATGCCGCTGGCGGCAGCGTCGGCGAGGAATTTCTGCGCCTCCGGATACAGCGTGCCGAGCGGCTGCGTGGTCTTGAGCACGAACTGAATCGGCAGACCCTGCGAGCCGGGCAACGACGGCGGCTGGAACGCGACGATGTTCTGCCCGGCGACGGCACCGAGTTCGGCTTGCAGGTCGCGCTGGATGGCCGTCGCATCGCGCTTACGCTCGTCCCACGGTTTCAGCGTGACGCCGGCGATGGATTGCGCCGGGCTTTCGACCTGGAAGGTCTGCGCGGCCTCAGGGAGTTTCGTCATGATGCCGGCGACCTGATCGCCGTACAACAGCTTTTGGCGCAGCGTTGCATCCGGTGCCGAGGTGGGGAGCAGGATGACGACACCCTGGTCCTCCTGCGGCGCTAGTTCGCTGTCGGAACTCGTGTAGAGGAAGTAGATGCTGCCGACGACGAGGGCGGTGAAGATCAGCGTGACCGGCAGCGTGCGCAGGCTGCCGCGCAGCAATCGTTCGTAACCGCGCTGTACGGCGCCGAACACGCGATCGATCAGGTCCACGACCCGCGAGAAGAACCCGGAATCGCCCTTGTGCGGCTTCAGGAACACGCTGCACATCATCGGCGACAAGGTCAGCGACACGATGGCCGACATCGTGACGGCGCCGACAAGCGTGAAGGCGAATTCGGTGAACAGCGCGCCGGTCAGCCCGCCCTCGAACCCGATGGGGACATAGACGGCGACCAGCACGATGGTCATGGCGATGATCGGGCTGGCCAGGTCGCGTGCGGCCTTGATGGCGGCCTCGCGCGGATTCATGCCTTCTTCCAGATGCCGGCTGACGCTTTCGACGACGATGATGGCGTCGTCAACCACGAGGCCGATGGCGAGCACCAGCGCCAGCAACGTCAGCAGGTTGATCGAGAAACCCAGTACCAGCATTACGCCGAAGGTACCGATCAGCGACAGCGGAATGGCGATGACCGGTATCAGAACGGACCGGGGCGAGCCGAGGAACAGAAAGACGACCAGCGTGACGATCAGCACGGTCTCGCCGAGCGAGGTTTCAACTTCTGTGATGGAGCTGTTTACGAACACGGTTGAGTCATAGATGACGTCCGCTTTGATGCCGGCGGGCAGCGCCTGCTGGATCGCAGGCAGTACGGCTTTGACACCGTCGATGACTTTTAGCAGGCTTGCCGACGGCACCGTCTGGATGCCGATATAGACGCCCTTCTTGCCGTTGTACGAGACGCCGGATTCGTAGTCGTCGGCACCCAGCGTCACGTTCGCCACGTCGCCGAGGTGGACGATGCCGCCGTTGACTTGCTTGACGATCAGACTGCGGAATTCGGCCACCGAGTGCAGATCGGTGGAGGCGGTCAGATTGAACTGCACCATCTGGCCCTTGGTGGTGCCGAGGCCGGCGATGACGTTGTTGGCGGAAAGTGCCGTGGTGATGTCGGACGCCGTCAGCCCGTAGGCCGCGAGCTTTTGCGGGTCCAGCCATGCGCGGAGCGCGAAGTTCTGGGAACCCAGCAATTCGGCGGTCTGCACCCCCTCCACGGATTGCAGTCGTGGCTGTACGTTGCGAACGATGTAGTCGGTGACTTGGTTCGGCGCCAGTTCGTCGCTGGCGAACCCGATGATCAGCGCATCGAGCGACTGGCCGATGGCAACCGTGATGATCGGCTGCTGCACGCCCGCCGGAAGCTGATTGAGGACGGAATTGATCTTGGCGTTGATCTCGGTGATCGCCTTGTCGGCGTCGAAATTCAGGATCAGGTTGGCAGTGATCGTGCTGGTGCCGGACGTGCTTTTCGAGGTCATGTAGTCGATGCCGTTGGCCTGCGCGATGGCGTTTTCCAGCGGCGTGGTGATGAAGCCGGCGACCGTCTGCGGGTCGGCGCCGTAGTATGTGGTGGTAATGGTGACGACGGCGTTGTCGGTCTTCGGGTATTCCAGGATCGGCAGCGCCGTGAACGCCTTGTAGCCGATGACCACCATCATTAGGCTGACCACGCAGGCCAGCACCGGGCGGCGGATGAAGATGTCGGTGAAGGTCATGTTTGCCGTCCTGCTCACTGATCTTTCGGCACTGGGGCCGAGTCGTCGGGGACCTTCACGCTGTTGTCGATCTTGACGAGGGCGTCGTTGTGCAGCTTGAGTTGGCCCGCTACGACGACGATGTCTTCGGCCTTGATGCCCTTCAGAATGCTCACCTGATCGCCCCGCGTGGCGCCGGTGGTGACGAATTGCTGATGCGCCTTCTTTTGCGGTTGGCCGTTCGCCTCCGGGCCGTCCTGGATCACGTACACCAGGCTGCCGTACGGATTGTAGGCGACCGCCGCCTGCGGGATCGTGACCAGCGATTGCGGCGGGCCGCTGGCGATGGTCGCGGTGGCGAACATGCCGGGCAACAATTCGCCGTTCGGATTGGCCACCGTCGCGCGGATTTGCAGCATCCTGCTGAGCGAATCGACCTTGGCATTCAGCGAGGACACGGTGCCGGCGAAGTCGCGGCCGGGGTAAGCATCGACCGCGACGGTGACTTTCTGGCCAACGGTGATTTGTGCCAGTGCCTGCTGCGGCAAATAGAAATCGACGAACATCGGGTCCAGCGCCTGCAACGTCACCAACGCGGTGCCGGGTGCCACATACTGGCCAAGGTCGATCTGGCGCACGCCGAGACGGCCGGCGAACGGGGCGCGGATAGTCTTCTCGTCGATGATCGCCTGTTGCGCCGCCACCTGCGCGCGCGCGACGTTTAAATTGCCGGCGTCGGTATCGACCACCGATTGCGCGACACCTTGGGCTGCCAACTGGCGCTGGTCGCGCTTCAGCGTGATCGCGTCGAGATCGGCGGCTGCCTGCAATTGCTGGAGCTTGGCGTTGTCGTCGTTCAGCCGCAGATGCACCAGCTTCGTGCCGGCCGCGACCGTCTGGCCGGATTCGAAATGCACCTCGTCTATGACGCCGCCGATCTCGGGGGAGAGGTCGGCGCCGTTGGAGGCGCGCAGCGAACCCACGGCCGTCAGCGTCGCCTGCCACGGCTGCACGCTGGCCGGGGCGGTGGCGACCGTCGGCTGTTCGGCCTGAATGCTGGCCGTGACCTGCTTCAAAATGCCGGACTTGAACTGGTGAAAGCCGATCAGGCCGGCGGCGACGATCCCCACGAACAGCAGCACCAGCGTCAGCCGCAGCCAGGTGCGCGGCTTGCGGGTCTTGACCGGCTCGCGGGCCACGGTGTCGGCGACAATGGTGCTGGTCATGGGAACACTCCGGCGGATTCGGCGAGTTTCGGTGCGACATCGGTGCGGTGCCACCAGCCGCCGCCGAGCGCCTGGAACAAGGCCACGGTGTCGGTGAAGCGGGCGGCGCGGGCGGCGACGAGGGTGAGGCGGGCGCTTTGGTCGGACTGTTCGGCGGTCAGCACGTTCAGGTAGGTGCCGCCGCCGGCTGCGTATTGTGCGCGCGCGACAGCGAGGCTTTTGGCGGCGGTGGCCTGGGCCGCCAGGTCGGCGGCCAAGGTTTCGGCATCGCGTTCGATGGCCACCAGCGCGTTGGCGACGTTCTGGAAGGCGGTGTTGACGGTGCTGCTGTATTGCGCGGCGGCGACGTCGGCTGCGGCAATGGCGGCGCGCTTCTTCGCGCGCAGCGTGCCGCCGTCGAAGATCGGCTGCGTCAGGCTGCTGGCGATGGTCCAGACGATGCCGGCGGGGGTGAACAGGTTGGAGAGGTTGGAGCCGTCGCGGCCGTAGCTGCCGGTCAGCGAAATTTGCGGCAGCGTGTTGGCGGTGGCGACGCCGACATTGGCGGTGGCCGCGTGCAGCAGCGCCGCATACGCCTGGATGTCCGGCCGCTGCCCGACCAGGGCGGACGGCAACGAGACCGGCAATTCGTCCGGCAGCGTCAAGGTGTCGAGGTCGAGCGTCGGCCGGGAATACTGGCTGGGGACGCCGCCGAGATACACGGCGAGTTGGTTGCGTTCCTGCTCAAGCTGCTTTTGCAGCCCGGGCAGCGTCGCGGCCTGCGCGTCGCGCAGGGATTGCTGTTGCAGCACCTCAACCTGGCTGACGCCGCCCAGTTCGAAACGGCGGCGCGTGACTTGCAAGGCTTCGTCGTAGGCGCGGACGATCTCGTGCGTGGTGTCGATCTGCGCCTGCAAGGACGCTTCGACGATGGCGGCGTTGACGACGTTGGCGACCAGCGCGAGGTCGGTGGCTTCCAGTTCGAACCGCTGGTACTCGGCCTGAGCGCCGAGCTGCTCCACCTGCCGGCGGATGCCGCCGAACGCATCCAATGTGTAGGAGACACTGAGCGAGGCGCTGACGACGCTGTAGGTCTCGGAGCCCGAGCCGAACCCGACGGCGGCCAGCGATTCCTGTTGCCGCTCGGCGGAGGCGTTGGCGGTGACTTGCGGGTATTGGGTGCCCTGTTCGGCGCGCAGGTTTTCGCGGGCTTCGCGCAGCGTCGCCTGGGCCGCCGCCACGTCGGGGTTTGCGGCCAGCGCGCGCGCGACAAGGTCCGAAATTTGCGGCGAGTGGAACAGAGCCCACCAATCGCCAGGAATGTCGCGGCCGCTCTCCAGCGATTGCGCAGCTCCGCCTTGCGTGGCGGCGGACACGGTGCGCGATGGCAGGGCATGTTCGGTGACGCGCGCGACGGCGGGGGCCGCAGGCGCTTGAAAATTCGGCCCGACCGTGCAACCGGCAAGCAGCAGCAGCGCGAAGATCGCGGGTGGCGAGGCGTTGAAACGCAAGGGCACGGTTTCCCATTCCTAGACTGACCAGTCTGCTATATAGGATAGTGGACCGATTGGTCTAGTAAGTCGAAGCAAGGAATCGCGATTTGTCGCATTCGGTATCATCCGCTCGCGCGGGCCGCCCGAAGGACACGGCCAAACGCGCCGCGATTCTGGCGGCGGCAAAGGAACTGTTTGGCGGGCAGCCTTACGAGACGGTGACGATGGAGGCGGTCGCGGCGCGGGCCGGCGTGTCGAAAATGACGGTGTACAGCCACTTCGCCGACAAGGAGACGCTGTTCGAGACCATCGTGGCCGCCGTGTCCGACCAGATGACAAGTGCGGTCTCCGGCGGCGACTTTGGCGACGCGCCGCTGAACGAGCGGCTGACGGCCATCGGCGTCGCGTTCCTGACGGTCATCCTCGATGCCTCCGTGCGGACCATCAAGCATACGCTGCCGGCGGCGCTGCACACGGACCAGACGCTGGCGCGGCGCTTTTTCGACGCAGGGCCGGGGCGGACGCGGCAGGCGCTGGCGGCGATGATCGCCGAAGCGGCGGCACGCGGCGAACTGGCGACGGACTCGCCGGAATGGGCAGCGGACGATCTGGTCAGTCTGTGGGAAGGTGGCTTGCCGGCGCGGTTGGTGTTCGGCGTGATCGAGCCGACGACGCCCGAGGAGATCGCGCGGCGGGCGCGGCGGGGGACGGAGGTGTTCTTTCGGGCGTACGCCAATCCGGAGAATGCAAAAGCCGGCGTGATTTGACGCGACCCTGGCAAGCCCGTAGAAGAAAAGGAGCAAACGTCGTGTTGGTGGCCTCGTGCGGAGGGGTGGCCGAGCGGCTGAAGGCGACGGTTTGCTAAACCGTTGTAGGGAGTAAATCCCTACCGTGGGTTCGAATCCCATCCCCTCCGCCACCTATCCGCTGATCTCTGGGGCCATCGCGAACGGCACCTTGGTGCGGAGGCTCACACCGCAGCTCACGCGGCGGACGGGAGAGGGAGCGTGACTCACACGAAGCGGGACTCCATCGAGGACCGGCTTGAACAGGCGGCGGGGCTCTGCTTGCGCGATGGCGGCCGGCTGACCGACATCCGGCGCCAGGTCCTGGCCCTGGTCCTTCGCTCGGGGGAACCGATCGGCGCCTATGCACTGCTCGACCGCCTGAAGGCAGACAAGGCCAACGCGACCCCCGCGACGATCTATCGCGCGCTCGAATTCCTTCAGACGCATGGTCTGATTCACAAGCTCGAACGGCTGAACGCCTTCATCGGCTGTGCCGACGTGAGCGATCATCACCACCACCATGCCGTGCAATTCCTAATCTGCCGCACCTGCGGGTCGGTGGCCGAGATGGAGGACAGCGGCATCGCCGGCGCCGTCGAAACCGCGGCGGAACGGACGGGATTCCGGCCCGCCAGAGCCACGGTGGAAGTGGAAGGCACCTGCGCCGAGTGCGCCGCAACCGGCTGATCGGCCACGCCGCGCGAAACCGCTGGGTCAGGGTCGGACTGGCAGTGGACTTGGGAAATGATATATTATATCATTTCATATACCGAAACCGTTCGAGGATCGCCATGAGGAAGATCGTTTGGCTTGCCGTAGCCGTTACCGCGCTCGCCGCACGGCCGCTGGGTGCGCAAACGCCTGTGCCGCTGACCATCGTGGCGGCCGAGAATTTTTACGGCGACATCGCCACGCAACTAGCCGCGCCGGACGCCAAGGTCAGCAGCGTGCTGAGCAATCCGGACGAAGACCCGCATATGTTCGAAGCCAGCCCGTCTGTCGCGCGCGCCCTCTCGGCCGCCCGCATCGTCATCTACAACGGCGCCGACTACGATCCTTGGATGGACAAATTGCTGGGCGCGGCGCGGTCCGCCAATCGGCAGGCGATCGTCGTTGCCGATCTCGTTCATAAGCAGGCCGGCGACAATCCGCATCTTTGGTACGATACCGCCACCGTGGCCGCCGCCGCGAAAGCCCTCTCGGCCGCCCTCGTCGCGGCCGACCCGGCGCGCATGGCGCTCTACGATCGGCGTTTAGGGGTTTTTCTTGCCTCCTTGCAGCCGATCGACGCCAAAGTCGCGGCCATGCGGGCGACATATTATGGCATGAGCGTGACGGCGACCGAGCCGGTGTTCGGTTACATGGCGGCGGCCTTGGGGCTGACCATGCGCAACGAGCGGTTTCAGCTTGCCGTGATGAACGACACCGAACCGGCAGCGTCCGACATCGTCGCGTTCGAGAGCGACCTCCGGCATCGTCGCGTTCGAGTTATGTTGTATAGCAGTCAGGCAACCGACAATTCGGCCAAACGACTGTTGCGCATCGCCGAACAAGCGAATGTGCCCGTCGTCGGCATCACCGAAACCGAGCCGCCCGGCCAGACCTATCAGGCCTGGATGACCGGCGAACTCGACGCGTTGGCCGCCGCTCTGGCCAAGGCGGGATCCTGACCGTCACCGGTCCTTGGTCGCGGATGGCGCCGTTCTATCCGCCCCGGCGACGTGCTGAAGGTCCGCATCCTCGATGTCGCCCCGCGCCCGAGCCGCAGGATGCGGTTGTTCCTGATGACTGTTCACCAGCTCAGCGAGGGCGAGGTGATCTGCGGAGGCGGCTGACAGCCGATGCTTCAGGCAGATCCAGGCGCCAGTAGCACCCGCCGCCCAACGTCGCGATTTGTTCGGTCATGTGATCCTCCGTGTGGGCAGCGGTGTTGGCGCGGGACGGCGCGGAGTCCAGTGTGCCGTCTCGTCGGGAAACGCACGACCCGGCTTGGAGGGCCGCGATGACGTTGAACGAAACCCTGGCAGATGCCTTTTCCCGCCTGTCGCACGCTGCCGCCGACCGCGCCGCGCCGTTCCGCACCCTCGCCCTGGCCACGGTGGCCGGGACCGGCACGCCGGCAGTCCGCATCGTCGTCCTACGCTCGTTCGAGGCCTCTTCGCGCAGCCTGACGGTCCACACCGACGCCCGCGCCGCCAAACACGCCGAGATTTTCGCCAATCCGACGGTCGCGCTGGTGGCGTGGGACGCCGGCCCAAGGCTTCAGATTCGGCTGCGCGGACGTGCCGTCACTCACATCGGCGATGCCGTTGCCCAAACCGACTGGGACGCGCTGCCGCCGCTGACGCGAAACCTCTATCGCCTGCGCCAGCCCTCCGGTTCGCCTCTGCCCGCCCCGTTGGCCGGCCATGACGACGTGGGCACCGAGGTGGAGGGTTTTGTCCATTTCGCCGTGATCGACATCACGTTCGACCGCCTGGAAACGCTGCATTTGGCCGACGAAGGCCATATCCGTGCCCGCTTCGACTTTACGGACGGCAATATGTCGGCGTCGTGGCTCATGCCGTAGGGCGGAATGCCCAGGAGCATTACACCCTTCGAAGTCCAATACTTACCGCCCCTCCACCGCTTCCCGCATCAACTCCAGTTCCAGCCACCGCTCCTCCAACTCCGCCAATTCTTTCTCTGCGCGCGCCAAAGCGTCCGTCGCTGCCGCAAATTTCTTCGGATCGGCTGTGTACAGCTTTGGATCGCCCAGAACTCGCTGCGTCTTGGCGATCTCCGCCTGCAAAACCTCCATCCGCGCCGGCAGCGTCGCCAGGGCGTGCTTATCCTTGAACGACAGCTTCTTGCCGGCCGAAGCCGGCGCCGGCTCCG
>CAJCJG010000151.1 GCA_903970625.1 Solirubrobacterales bacterium 70-9
GTGGGATAGTGAAAGTCGAACCGCGGTGAATTGTCCATGCCGCTCTCGCCGCTGCGCGATGCGGGGTCGCCCTCGATGAGCCAGTCGACAAGGCCGTCGCCGTCCTGATCCCGCATCTCGATGCCACGGCCGCCGGCCCCGACGGTCTTTTGACACTGGCCGGGACGGTCGCCGCCGCCGGGCGAGTGCTGCAACTGAGCGGCGAGGTCGGTCCGCCCGACCGGCTGTTCGACCGCAACGCGCAGGCTCCGTGGCCGGTGAACGTCACCCTGCAAGACCCGACCGCCCGCATCTCCGTCGCCGGCTCCATCGCCGACCCCGCGCGGGCGCGCGGCATGGCGCTGGTGCTGGAGGCGGCGGCGGCGGATTTCGCCGGCTTCGCCCCATTCCTGCCGCCGGGCCTGCCGGTGCCGCGCGAGGCGAACCTCTCCATCCGCTGGGGCGACGGCACCGTCGCCGGCGGCGACGGCCTGGTCGGCCTAACCCTGCATCTCGGCGGCCCAACGGTGCCGCCCCTATGGCCCGGCGTCGATATCCAGCGTGTCGATGTCGCGGCGCCGGGGCTGGACCAGCCGGTGCATGCCGACATCGAGGGCAGCAGCCCCGGCATCGGGCCGCTGCACGTCGCGGTAAATGCGGCGCTGCTCGGCGCCTTGCTGCCCGGCGCCCATCCCGCCGCGCCGCTCCCGGTCGAGGTCACGGTCGCGGCCGGCGGCGCGCTGGCCTCGGCCAAGGGCACGGTTGCCCAGCCGAGCGGGCTGCGCGGCCTCGATATGGACGTGTCGGTGCGGCTGCCGGATGTCGCGGTGTTCGCCGCCGTCGCCGGGCGCCCGCTGCCGCCGCTGCAACAGGTGGCGTTCGCGGGGCATGTGGCGGGCGACCTGACCGGCGCAGGTACCTTCGCCATCCGCAAGGGCACATTGAGTCTGCCGGAAGGGCAGATGTCCGGCGATGCCGAGTTGCAACTCGGCGCCCGCCCGTCGCTGCACGCCGAGATCGCCTCGCCGCGAATCGACCTGGATGCGGCGCTGTCGGACCTGTCGGCGCTGTCGAGCCCCGGCGCGGCGGCGGTGGCCACCGCCGCTCCGCCGCCCGCGACCCCGGCAAAATGGCTGATTCCGGACACGCCGATCGACTATTCGGCCCTCGACCGGTTCGACGCGGATGTCGGGTTCCACATCGAGTCGCTCCAGGCCGGCGGCGTCGCCTCCACGCAGGTGGCCGGCCACGCGGTGCTGCGCGACGGCAAGCTGGTGGTGGACCCGTTGCAGGGCACGATGCCGGGCGGCCCGGCGGAGGCGCGGCTGGCACTGGATTCGCGGGCGCCGGACTCACCGTTCTCGCTGTTCGTCAGCGCCCCCTCCCTGCAACTGGCGCAATTGGCGGAGAGGTTCGGCGACCATCTGAACGCGCGCGGCACCGTGACGCTGGTGGCCGACGTGCAAGGCGCGGGTCGGACGCCGCACGCCATCGCCGGCAGCCTGGACGGCCATCTCGCCGTAGCCAGCGTCGATAGCGAACTCGACAACCGGCTGTTGGTGGCGCTGATACGGCTGGCCAAGCTGCCGGAGGTGCCGATGAACGCCGCCGGCACGTCGAAGCTGCGATGCCTCGCGGTGCGGCTGGATGCCGCCAAAGGGGTGGCGACGGTGGATACCATGGTCATCGACATGGTGCGAATGGCGGTGCTGGGCGGCGGCAGTGTCGATCTGGGGCAGGAGCAGTTTGCCTTGCAGTTGCGGCCGGTGCTGCGGGTGGGCAATGGGGCGCTGGCGACCAGCATCGTCGTGCCGGTTCGGCTCGGCGGCTCGTTCCGCAATCCGAAGGCCGGCGTCGATCTGGCCAAACTGGGGCCTGCCAATCTGGGGACGGGTGCCGCCGATCCCTGCGCGCCGGCGATTGCGGCCGTCAACGGCGCCCCGGCCGGCAAGTCCAGGCCCGCGGCGCCGCCGGCCACGCCGAAACCGGGGGCGGGGTCGCCGCTGGAAATGCTGAAGGAACTGATCAAGTAGTCCCGCCATGAAGCGTTTTTGGGACACTGCCGCCATCGCCCCGGCGGCCGGGGGCTGGCAGGTGCTGCTGGACGGCAAGCCGATGCGCGTGCCGGGCGGCGCGCCGCTGACACTTGCCACGGAGCGGCTGGCGTTGGCGGTCGAAGCCGAATGGCAGGGCGCGGGCGGCGGCAAGGGCGGGGAAACCTCGTTCTCCGACCTGCCGCTGACCCGCATCGCCGGCACCGGGCAGGAGCGGATCGCGCCCAATCCCGAGCCTGTCGTGCTGGAATTGGCCAAGTATGCCGAAAGCGATCTGCTGTGCTACCGCGCGCCGTCGCCGCCCGCCCTGAGCCGGCGTCAGCACGAACGCTGGCAGCCGTGGCTGGAGTGGGCCGAGCGGCGGCATGGGGCGCGGCTGGCGGTGACGCACGGCGTGACCCATGTGGCACAACCGACGGCCGCGCTGGCGGCCCTGGCGGGCGCCGTGGCGGGCTTTGCCCCGCCCGCGCTTGCAGCCCTCGGCGTCGCCGTGCCGGGGCTGGGCAGCCTCGTGCTGGCGCTGGCGGTGGCGGATGGGGCGCTGCTGCCGGCCGACGCGCACGCGCTGTCGATCCTGGACGAATTGTTTCAGGAGGAGCAGTGGGGGCTGGACGACGAGGCGGCGGCGCGGCGCAAGAACGTGGCCGACGATCTGGCGGCGGCGGGCCGGATGCTGGACCTGCTGCGATGAACGCCCGCAATCTGCGGATTTGCGGGCGGGTGCAGGGCGTGGGCTACCGCGACTGGCTGGTGGAACAGGCCGCCCGGCTGGGCGTGCATGGCTGGGTGCGCAACCGCACGGACGGCAGTGTCGAGGCGCTACTGCACGGCGACGCGGCTTGCGTGGCCGCGCTGGTGGCGCTGTGCCGGCAGGGGCCGGCGCATGCCGACGTGACCGAGATCGTCGAGAGTTCCGCCGAGCCGCCGGAATGGACGGAATTTCGGCGGTGCCCGACCGCATGAGCGACTTCGTGCATGCCCATGGCGCGTGGGTGGTGCCGGTGGTGTTCGCGCTCAGCTTCCTGAAATCGCTGGCGTTCGTCTCGCTGGTGGTGCCGTCGTCGATCGTCGTGGCGATCATCGTGGCGCTGATGGACATGTCCGGCGTGTCGCTCTGGCCGACATGGTTCGCGATCTGGCTGGGGGCGGCGCTAGGGGACTGGGCCTCCTACGCCATCGGCTGGCGGCTGAAAGACAGGGTGCATCGCTACTGGCCGTTCACCCGCTACCCGCATTTGATGCCGCGCGGCGAACGGTTCTTTCGTCGCTGGGGGGCGATGAGCGTGGTCTTGTGCCGATTTTTCAGCCCCTTGCGCGCCACCGTGCCGCTGCTGTGCGGCATTTTCGAGATGCCGCCGCTGGTGTTTCAGGTGGCGAACTGGATTTCGGCGGGCCTGTGGGCCGGGCTGGTCATTGCCATCGGCGCCGGGGTAATCCGGTTTTTCGGCTAGAAGATCGCCGGCCACGCGGCCACCATCGCGGCGTCCACGTCCTCCATGGTCGCGGAGATTCCAAGGGCTTCCAGGCTGGTTACGCCATGCTCGCGGATGCCGCAGGGCACGATGCCAGCGAAATGGTCGAGGTTCGGGGCCACGTTCAGCGCCACCCCGTGCCAACTGACCCAGCGCGTGACGCGCACGCCGATGGCGCCGATCTTCTTCTCCGCGCCACCATCGACCACCCAGATGCCGACCCTGCCGTCCCGCCGCTCGCCTTTGATATTGAACTGGCGGAGCGTCGAAATCAGCCATTCCTCCAGGCCCCACACGAATTTCTTGATATCGCGCGGCGGGATACGCCCGTGCGGGCGGGCGAGGTCCAGCATCACATAGGCGGTGCGCTGGCCGGGGCCGTGATAGGTCCATTGGCCCCCGCGCCCGGCGTCGTAGGTGGGGAAGTGCAACGGATTCGACAGGTCGGCAGGGTCGGCCGAGGTGCCGGCGGTGAACAGCGGCGGATGTTCGACCAGCCACACCAGTTCGCGCGCACCTTCGGCATGAATGGCGGCGGCGCGGCTCTGCATGGTTGTTATGGCGGTTTCGTAGTCCAGCAATCCGGGTTCGAAGCGAAATTCCGGCTCTGTGATGGGCATTCGCCACGACCTCAATTCAGCTTCGCAAAAGCGTCCGAGGGGAGATTGTGGCGGCCAGAGTGTTCCGCTATATCCCCGCCCCTCCCACGGTGCGGTCGTGGCGGAATGGTAGACGCGCAAGCTTGAGGTGTTTGTGGGGGAAACCCCGTGGAAGTTCGAGTCTTCTCGACCGCACCAACTTTTCTCCCCCTTATCAGTTGAACCCGTAGGTCAACGTCACCTCCGATGCCTGCCCGAGCTTGGCGTCGAACGCGCCCTCGCCGTGCAGGCCGGCGAGGGCGCCGGTGCCGGAGCCGGGAACCACGACCCATTTGCCACTGACATGGTCGCCGACGAGCGTGCCGTGGTCCTGCAACAGGAACGTGCCCTGCTTCGCCCCGAGCGTGCCGTGGAATCGCTCGTAGCCGACGAAGTTGGCCGAGCCGTCGGCGCGCAGGGCTTGCAGGAATTCGACGGTGCCGGCGCCGGTCAGGTCGCCGGAGAAATTCTCCTCGACATGGATGCGGACCAGCTTGACCTCGCCGTCCTCGTATGGCGCCGGCTGCCATTTGGTCACGGCGATTTTCGCGTGGGCAGTGGCGGGCGCGTCCGCAGCGTAGGCCGGCATGGCGGTCGCGAGTAGCAGGGCGGCAAGGATCGAGCGCATCGAAAAACTCCTGTCGGTGGGTGGAACAGGCGGCAGGATCGCGCGCGGCGCGGCATGATGCGACTGAATGATTTTGATTGATTATATTCGAACGATGAATACGACACGCCCCTCGCTGCCCGACCTCGCCTGCATGGCCGCACTGTTCGAGACCGGCAGCGTCACGGCGGCGGCGCGGCAGGTGGGGGTGAGCCAGCCGGCCTTGAGCCATGCGCTGGCGCGGCTGCGGGCCGCGTTCGGCGATCCGCTGTTCGTGAAGGCGGGCGCGCGGATGGTGCCGACGGCGCGGGCGCAGGCGCTGCGGGAGCGGCTGTCCGCCGCCTTGCGCGCGGTGGAGGCGATTGCGGACTCCGAGGCGTTCGACCCGGCGCGGTCGGATCGGGCGTTCCGGATCGCGACCGCCGATTATCTGCAAAGCCTTCTGCTGCCACCGCTCGCGGCCCGGCTGTCGGCGCTGGCACAGGGGATGCGGCTGGCGGTGGTGCCGGCGGGAGAGGGGACTGACTTGTTCCGGGGCAGCGCGATCGATTTGGTCATTGCGCAGCGAGCCATCGCGCGGCCGAATTTCCGCGTGCTGGATCTGTTTCGGGATGGCTACGTGGTGGTGGCGCGGCCCGGCCATCCCGCCACACGCGACGGGTTGACGTTGGCGACATATCTGGCGGCGGCGCATGTGCTGGTCAGCCCGCGCGGACAAGGGTTTCGCGGGCCGATCGACGCGGCGCTGGAGCGGATCGGGCGGTCGCGGACAGTCGCGCTGGCGCTGACGAGCTTCTGGATGGTGGCGGAGGTGGTCAGCCGCACGGATCTGATCGCGACCGTGCCGGCGGGGTTTTACCGGCATTGTCAGGGGCTGTTCGAACTGGCCGCGTTTGTGCCGCCGCTGGAAGTGTCGGATTTCGACATGTCGATGTTCTGGCACGAGCGACACCAGACGGACCCGGCGCATGCCTGGCTGCGGCGGATGGTACGGGAGATCGCGGCGGAAACGGCGGAAACGACGCAGCCATAGCGGCGCGTGTGCGCGGGCGGGCGTTTCGTGCGATGGTCGCGCCTGTGAGTGTCGGGGGAGCGAGCATCGTGCGGCTGCGGAATCTGAGACGGTTGGCCAGCCTATGCCTTTCGGCGCTGCTGCTGGCGGGCGGCTGGCTGACGGCGTGGGCCGCCTACGCGAGGGCGCCGACGGTGCAAATCTGGTTCTCGCCGAAGCAGGATAACGTCGTCTCCGACGGAACCGGCGTGCATGTCGTGTTCACGAAATACGATTTCGGCCAGATGGTGGCCTCGCAGGCGGCGTGGCAGACGGCGGCCTCCCGGCTAGCGCTGATGAGCCTCAACATTCATGCGCCGGAGCATTTCGCCGATCTGCCGGCGCTGGTGGCGATGGCCAACCGGTCGAAATTCCAGATCTCGCTGAGCGGCTCCGCGATGTTTACCGACGGCAAATGCGCCAAGGAAGGGATGGAGGGGCTGGACGCCAGCAGCGGTTTTGCCCGCGAGCTTGTGGCGGCAGTCCGGAAGTGGAAGGAGGCCGGCGGGCGGCTGGATTATGTCGATATGGATAGTCCGTTCTATTTCGGCTACTACGCAAGCGCCAAATCCTGCCATTTTTCGATTGCCGAGGTCGCTCGGCGCACCGCCGCGACCGTGTCCGAGATCCGCAAACTATATCCGAAGATCAAGCTGATGGACGCGGAGGGGCCAGGGCCGAAGCCGATGGGGCCGTATCTCGCGGATTTCCAGAAATGGCTGGATGCATTCAAGGTCGCGTCCGGCAAGCCGATGGAAAGCGTGGCGATGGACATGCACTGGAAGGTGCCGGGACAGCCGACGTACGATTGGACGAACGATGCGCGGCAGATGGCGGCGATGCTGCACAAGAATGGTGTGCAGGCCGGTATGTACATCAATGACACCAACGAGAAGACCAACGCCGACTGGATGGCCGTCAATCGCCAGCATCTGGCGCAGGCAGCGCACGGGAATTTGGGGATAGACTACGTGTTTATCGCCAGTTGGGCCAATTTCCCCGATCGCAATTTGCCGGAGAGCGACCAGAGCGCCTATGTCTCCTTGATCAACGACGCGTTCACCGCATTCGGGGGCACACGGTAAAAGCCGATACGCTCAGTGAAAGCCATGATCGATCCTGTCTCAATCCGTGTGCCGCTTGATCTTGCCGTCGGTCCCCTCCCGGTGCCACGCAGGCTGCTGATCGTCGGTTCATGCCTAACCGAGGTGTGGGCGCAACGAATGGAAAGACTTTCGCCTGCGTGCGAGAGCGATCTGTATTGGAACGTCAGCAAGTTACCGGAGGCACCACCCCGGCCAGTCGAGGATTACGATCTCCAGATCGTGCAACTCCCGCTGCGAAACGTCCTCGCCGACGGCTGGTTCGCTCGCCTGAGCGAAACGGACGTCGCTGGCCACGAGGCACTGTTCGAGCGTGCGTGCGACCGGATGCGACAAGCCCTGCGCAGTGCCATGTCCTGGAACGAGGCACATGGATTGCTCACGTTCGTCTTTCCGTTTCTGCCGCCGCAACAAAACCCTGCGGGCAGACTGCTGCCGCGATATGACCTTCGGAATGCGGTCTATTTCGTGGAAAAACTGAACGAGACGCTTGCGCGGGAGCTTGCTGGATACGTCAACACCTATTTCTTTGATTTCAACGAGGTCGTTGCCACATTCGGCCGCCGGTATGTAAACGAGGATGCGTTTACCGCCTTCAACCACGGTGGCTTCCTCGGCCCTCGTGACTATCACCATGATCTCAGTCGGTTCGACCCGGTTGACGTGGTAACGGACCTTGTCGAGTTAAAGATCGACGAGATCGTTGCGGCAAGCTGGCGCGAAATGCTCGCGATGTACAGGACCATCCGGCAGGTGGACGCCGTGAAGATGGTCGTGATCGACCTCGACGACACTCTCTGGCGCGGCATCATCGCCGAACAGGAGCCCGAGGAATTGCCGACCACGGAAGGTTGGCCAAAAGCGTTCTGGGAGACGTTGCTGTTCCTCAAGCGACGTGGGGTGCTGCTGGCGATTATCAGCAAGAACGATGAATCGCGCGTCGCTGGTGTGTGGAATCGGATATTTGGCAAGACTTTGCTGCTTGACGACTTTGCCATCCACCGGATCAATTTCCAGCCGAAGGCCGCCAATATGGCGGAGATACTGAGGAGCGTAAATCTTCTGCCTGGCAATGTCGTCTATATCGACGATAACCCGACAGAGCGAGCGGCCATCAAGGCCAGCTATCCGGAGATGCGCGTGCTCGGCGGCAACCCGTTGCTTTGGCGTCGTGTTCTGCTGTGGTCGGCCGAGACTCAAGTGGCGGGGGTGACGGCCGAGTCTGCTGCGCGAACCGCCATGGTTCGCGCGCAAGTGGTGCGCGAGGAAGTGCGGCAGGTGCTGTCGCGCGAAGAATTTCTTGCCTCGCTCAATGTCAAGGTGACGGTTTTTCGCGTCGACTCCACTCGCCACCCCCGCTTCGCGCGTGCAATGGAACTCATCAACAAAACCAATCAGTTCAATACGACCGGCCGGCGGTGGACCCGGGAGGAGTGCGAGGAGGCGTTTGCCAGTGGAACCGAGTTCTTCGCGTTCGAGGTTGCCGACGCCTTCACCGAGTACGGGTTGGTGGGCGTGGTTGTCGTTACGGAGGCAACGATTGTCCAGTTTGTCATGAGTTGCCGTGTCATGGGCCTCGACGTCGAGGTAGCGGCCGTGGCCAAGGTCATCGGGATGCTGCGGGCGCCCGAGTCCGGGGACGTGCGCGCGGTCGTCGTGAACACCGAGCGGAATCTGCCGTGCCGGGACGTTTTTGCGCGCCTTGGGTTCGAGAGCGTGAGCGAGGGCAATTGGCGGCGTGCTCGTGATCTGCCGTTGTCCCTGCCGCCGCACGTCACACTCGTCGGCGAGAGCGTCGGTCTCGGATGATGTGGTCGGTGGTCCGGGGCTGACGCCCTCCCTTGCCTCCACCCCTGGTCCGGCCGATCCTGCGCGAGATGCGCGACTCCCGGGGAACGGCCGATGGACGAAGATTTTCGCAAGGCGGCGCTCGATTATCACCGGCTTCCCCGGCCGGGGAAGCTGGCGATCGAGCCGACCAAGCGGATGGCCACACAGCGCGATCTGGCTCTGGCCTACTCGCCGGGGGTGGCGGCGGCGTGCCTGGAGATCGCGGCCGATCCGGCGACGGCGCATGACTACACCGCGCGCGGCAATCTGGTTGCCGTCATCTCCAACGGGACGGCAGTGCTGGGCCTGGGCAATATCGGGGCGCTCGCCGGCAAGCCGGTGATGGAGGGCAAGGCCGTCCTGTTCAAGAAATTCGCCGGCATCGACGTGTTCGACATCGAAGTGGACCAACAGGACCCGGCGAAATTCTGCGACGTGGTGGCGGCCCTGGAGCCGACATTCGGCGCGATCAATCTGGAGGATATCAAGGCGCCGGAGTGTTTCGCCATCGAGGCGGAACTCCGCGCGCGGATGAAGATTCCCGTGTTTCACGACGACCAGCACGGCACCGCGATCACAGTGGCCGCCGCCGTGCGCAATGGCCTGCTGTTGCAGGGCAAGCAGTTGGCCGACGTGAAACTGGTCACGTCCGGTGCCGGGGCGGCGGCGATGGCATGCGTCGATCTGCTGGTCGCGATGGGGCTGCGGGCCGAGAACGTGACGCTGACCGACATCAAAGGCGTGGTACGGACGGATCGGGCGGGGCTGGATGCGCGGATGGGCCGGTACGCGCGCAGCACCGACGCGACGACCCTGGGCGAGGTGCTGGCGGGCGCGGACATCTTCATGGGGCTGTCTGCGCCGGGGGTGCTGAAGCCGGAATGGCTGCCGCTGCTGGCCGACAGGCCGATCATCCTGGCGCTCGCCAATCCGGACCCCGAAATCATGCCGGAACTGGTGCGGTCGGCGCGGCCGGACGCCATTGTCGCGACCGGGCGCAGCGATTACGCCAACCAGGTCAACAACGTGCTGTGCTTCCCGTTCATCTTCCGGGGCGCGCTCGACGTGCGGGCGAGCACGATCAACGAGGAGATGAAGCTGGCGGCCGTGGAGGCCATCGCGGCGCTGGCGCGGGCGGAGGCGTCCGAAGTCGTGGCCGCGGCGTATGGCGGGCAGGCGCCGGTGTTCGGACCGGACTACATCATCCCCAAACCGTTCGATCCTCGGCTGATCCTGTCCATCGCGCCGGCGGTGGCGAAGGCGGCGATGGCGAGCGGCGTGGCGGCGTACCCCATCGCCGATTTCGACGCCTACAAGCGGGATCTGGAGCGGTTCGTGTTCCGCTCCGGCCAGTTGATGCGGCCGGTGTTCGAGGCGGCGAAGGCAGCGCCGTGCCGGATCGTCTATGCCGAGGGCGAGGACGAGCGGGTGCTGCGGGCGGCGCAGTCGCTGGTGGACGATTCGATTGCCCAGCCGGTGCTGCTGGGCCGACGGGCGGTGATCGCCGAGCGGGTGCGGGCGATGGGGCTGCGGCTGGACCTGTCGCGGGACATCGAGGTGATCGACCCGGCCGAGGACGAGGCGGTGATCGCGCCGCTGGTGCCGGCGTACGTGGCGCTGGTGGGCCGGCGGGGCGTGCCGCCGGATTCGGCGGCGCGGCGGCTGCGCACGCGCAATACGGTCGCCGCCGCGATGCTGCTGCATGCCGGGCAGGTGGACGCGGCGATCTGCGGCGGCACCGGCGACTGGTGGCGGCACATGGAGTATGTCCGGCCGGTGATCGCGCGGCGGCCGGACGTGTCGCGCGTGTATGCGCTGTCCTGCCTGATCTTGCAGGCGGGCGTGCTGTTCATCTGCGACACCCATATGAATGTCGATCCGACGGCGGAGCAGGTGGCGGAAATGACGCTTTTGGGCGCGGAGGCGGTGCGGAGGTTCGGGGTGGCGCCGAAGGCGGCCTTGCTGAGCCACTCGAATTTCGGGGCGAGCAATTCGCCGTCGGCCCGCAAGATGCGCAAGGCGCTGGAGATCGTGCGGAGTCAGGCGCCGGACCTGGAGGTGGACGGCGAGATGCACGCGGATGCGGCGCTGAGCGAGGCGATCCGTACCCGGGCGGTGGCGGGCAGCCGCTTGGCGGGGACGGCGAACCTGCTGATCATGCCGGGGCTGGATGCGGCCAACATTGCGTACAATCTGGTCAAGGCAGCGTCCGACGCGCTGCCGGTGGGGCCGGTGCTGCTGGGGATGAGCAAGCCGATCCATGTGGTGGTGCCGAGCGTGACGGCGCGGGGTATCCTGAACCTGTCGGCCGTGGCGGCGCGGCAGGCGCATGCGATGCGGGCGGCGGAGGGCTAAGCGCTTGGTATTTTTCCTGCTCGGCGGGGCGACGCTGGTGGCGCTGATGGTGGCGCTCGGCCTGTTCTCCGGCGCGCAGGTGACGACGGTGAAGAAGTTCGGCGTCTGGACCGTCGCGCTGGGCGGGCTGGCGCTGGCGGCGCTGCTGTTCCTGTCCGGGCGCGGGGCGGCGGCGATGGGCGATTTGCTCATGCTGGGAATGCTGATCTGGCCGTGGATCGCGCAGCAGAAGCGGGCGCCGAGCCGGGGGACCGGGCCGCGGCCGGGCTTTCGCGCCGAGTTTCGCCGGCCCGCGCCGCCGCCGCCAAATCGCGGGGGGATGAGCCGGGAGGAGGCATACGCGGTGCTGGGGCTGAAGCCCGGCTCCGACGCCGCGACCGTGCGGGACGCGCACAAGCGTCTGATGCGCATGGCGCACCCCGACAACGGCGGCTCCGACTGGTTGGCGAGCCGATTGAATCAGGCGCGCGATATATTGCTTGCGTAATCGAACGGATTTGCGGCACAAACACAGTCGCGTGCCGACCGTGACATGATGCTTGCGTGGAACCTACGGGAAGCGTTTACCCTTAGAATGGTATCACGCCGCGCTACTTTGAAAATAAAAACAGACAGAGGACAGCCCATCCGTGATCAAGCCGCTGCGCAAGGCCGTGCTGCCCGTTGCCGGCCTCGGAACCCGGTTCCTTCCCGCCACCAAGGCGATGGCCAAAGAGATGCTGCCGGTGGTGGACAAGCCGCTGATTCAATATGCGGTGGAGGAAGCGCGAGCAGCCGGAATCGAGCAGTTCTGCATGGTCACGGGGCGCGGCAAGACCGCGCTGGTGGAACATTTCGACATTGCCTACGAGCTTGAGGTCACGCTGAAGGAGCGCGGCAAGCACGACGTGCTGCGCTCGTTGCAGTCCACGCAATTGCCGCCGGGCGCGATCGCCGCC
The DNA here is from genome assembly GCA_903970625.1 of Solirubrobacterales bacterium 70-9. Classification (GTDB taxonomy): domain Bacteria; phylum Pseudomonadota; class Alphaproteobacteria; order Acetobacterales; family Acetobacteraceae; genus CAJCJG01. The sequence continues at coordinate 12,028 of CAJCJG010000151.1, forward strand.
GTGCGCCAGCAGGAGCCGATGGGGCTGGGCCACGCGATCTGGTGCGCGCGTGCGTTCATCGGCGACGACCCGTTCGTGATTCTGCTGCCGGACGATCTGGTGCTGTCCGACGTGCCCTGCACCAAGCAACTGGCCGACGCCTATTACGAGACCGGTGGCTGCGTTGTCGCGGTGACGGAGGTGCCGCGCGAACACACCAACCGCTACGGGATCCTGGATGTGGCATACGACGACGGGAAGCTGGTGGAAGTGGCGGGCCTCGTCGAGAAGCCGAAGCCGGAAGTCGCACCCTCCAACCTGTCGATCATCGGGCGCTATGTTCTGATGCCTCAGGTGCTGGATTTCCTGTCGCGGATGGAACGCGGGGCGGGTAACGAGGTGCAGTTGACCGACGCGATGGCCAAGCTGATCGGGCTGGTGCCGTTCCATGGCCTGCGCTACGAAGGAAGACGGTTCGATTGCGGCGACAAGGTCGGGTTCCTGGAGGCGCAACTGGCGTTCGCGCTGAAGCGGCCGGATCTGGCGCCAGCGGTGCGGCAGTTCCTGCGGCATTACGTGTCGGAGGCAGCCGAGACGGTGGCCTGAGGGGCCGACGCAAGCCCGACACAGGGGCGCATGGCGCCCCGGTTCGGCTTGTGCTGGAATGATCGGACTGGTCCAGAACGGATTCCGACCGATGGGTTTCGCCCACATTTTCGACCCGACGCTGCTGCGCGAGTATGACATTCGCGGCATCGTCGGGCGCACGCTGAAGGCGCCGGACGCGTTTGCCATTGGGCGCGTGTTCGGCAGCATCGTCGTGCGCGGCGGCGGCAAGACGGTGGCGGTGGGGTATGACGGCCGGCTTTCCTCCCCGGAGTTGGAAGCGGCCCTGGTCGAGGGGCTGGTGGCGAGCGGGATAGACGTCCTCCGGATCGGGTGCGGGCCGACGCCGATGCTGTATTTCGCGGCCACCGTGCGCAAGACAGACGGCGCAGTGATGGTGACGGGCAGCCACAATCCGCCCGACTATAACGGCTTCAAGATGATGCTGGACGGAAAGCCCTTCTTTGGCGACCGGATCACCCAGATCGGTGCGCTGGCGGCGGCGGGCGAGGTGGTGCCGCATGCCCAGGGCAGCGAGCGGGCGCTGGATATTTCCGACGCTTATGTGGCGCGGCTGGCGCAGGATTGGGACGGCGGCGACCGCAAACTGAACGTGGTGTGGGACAGCGGCAATGGCGCGGCCGGCGACGTGCTGGCGGCTTTGGTCGAGCGATTGCCGGGCAGGCACACGATCCTGTTCGGCGAGATCGACGGTAATTTCCCGAACCACCACCCGGATCCCACGATTCCGAAGAACCTGAGTGCGCTGATTGCCGAGGTGGCCAAGCGCGGCGCGGACCTCGGCATCGCGTTCGACGGCGACGCGGACCGGATCGGCGCGGTGGACGAGACAGGGGAGATCCTGTTCGGCGATCAGTTGATGCTGCTGTTTGCGCGCGATGTGCTGAAGGCGCATCCGGGGGCGACGATCGTGGCCGACGTGAAAACCAGCCAGGTGCTGTTCGACGAGATCGCGCGCGCTGGCGGCGTGCCACTGATGTGGAAGACCGGGCACAGCCTGATCAAGGCGAAGATGGCCGAGATCGGCAGCCCGTTCGGCGGCGAGATGTCCGGCCATATCTTCTTTGCCGACCACTGGTACGGGTTCGACGACGCGCTATATGCCGGCGTACGGCTGATGGGTGCGGTGGCGCGGATGGACGAGCCGCTGTCGCACCTGCGCGACGGGTTGCCGGTGGTGCTGAACACCCCTGAACTGCGCTTCAACTGCGACGAAGCGCGGAAATTCGGCGTGATCGCGGAAGTCGCCGAGCGGCTGCGCGATGCGGGCGCCAACTACTCCGACATCGACGGCGTGCGCGTGCTGACGGCGGATGGCTGGTGGCTGCTGCGCGCCTCCAATACGCAGGCGGTGCTGGTGGCGCGGGTGGAATCGCCCTCTTCGGAAGGGCTGGAGCGGTTGAAGGCGCAACTGGCGTCCCAACTGGCCCAATCGGGCCTCGATGCGCCGGATTTCTCCGGCACCGATGCCGGGCACTGAATGACGCTTGCCTATCTGCTGATATGCCACCGGATGCCGGGGGCCGTCGCGGATGTGCTACGGGCGGTGTGGCGGCCCGAGCATCATTACATCGTCCATGCCGACGCCAAGGCGGGCGAGGCGGTGCGCGCGACGGTGGCGCGGTTTGCCGAGTTGCCGAACGTGCATGTGCTGCCGTCCCTGTTGTGTAGTTGGGGCGGCTGGAGCCTCGTGGAGGTGCTGCTGCGCGGCGTCGCGCGCGCCGTTGCGCTGGGCGGCAACTGGTCGCATCTGGTGGTGCTGAGCGAGGCGCATTTGCCGTTGCGCGCGCCCGATGCGATGGACTTGCAGCCGGGCGTGAGCCGGATCGACGCGACCCCGGTTTCGCAGGCGCATGCGCTGACGCAGGCAGACGTGATGCACCGGCTGCGCGCGCGCTACCGGGAATTGCGGGGCGTGGGGATGTTCCCGGTGGGGCCGGCCTCGGTGCCGGACTCGCTGAGGGATGCGTTGCATCACGGCACGCAGTGGATGATCCTGGCGCAGGAGGCGTGCGACCGGTTGCAGCGGCTTGGCCCGGATTCGCCCATCTGGGCGCCCTTCCGGCAATCGCTGATCGCCGACGAAACGGCGGTGCAGACGGTGTTGCTGGGCACGGAGATGGGGCGCGGACTGGCGAACGATCCGCGCCCGACGACGTTCGTGGCGTGGCCGCATGTGAGCGGCAACGGCGACTTTTCCCATACGGACGAGAATTTTTTCGCTGCGCGGGACGAGGGATTTCTGTTCATCCGCAAGCGGCCCCGCAAATTGTCGCGGCCGGTGGCGGAGATCGTGGACGCGATGGCGGTTTTGCCGGCGGTTCCCGAACTGGACGACAGTTTTGTGCAGGGGGCGGCGGCCGGGAGGCTGGGCGACGCGCTGCATGGGATGCTGCGGGAGACGTTCCCCGGACTGGTCGTGGAGACACTGACGCCGCTGCGGACCGGCGGCAGCCCGGCCTGCTTTTTGCGGTTGCGCTGCACCGATCTGCCGCGCGACCTGCATGTCGCCCTGCTGTCGGAAGACTTCGCCGTTTTCAAGGCGTTGCTGGCGTGGGGCGGGCAGCCGGCCGACGAGTTCGGCGTGCGGACCCTGGGCGGCTATCCGACGTGGCTGCTGAAAGTGCGGCTGTGGGATTTGTTCGAGTTGCGGCAGGTGATGTTGCCGGAATCGGGCTTCCTGAGCATGGCGCCGGGCGAGGGGCCGGGGCGGATCGCGGCGCTGTTGGCGCGGGTGCTCGGCGCCGGCATCGCTCTCGCGCCCGCGATGCCGCGATGAGCGTGGTTTACGCCGTGCTGTGCCACCACTCTCCGCGCTACGTGGCGGAACTGGTGCGCGCACTTGCGCATCCGGAGCAAGCCATTCTATTGCATGCCGACGCGAAGGCGCCGCCCACGCTGCACGCGGCGTTGCGCGATCTGGCCGTACTGCTGCCCAACGTCCGTGTCGTAGACAGCGTGTTGTGCAGTTGGGGCGGCTGGAGCCTGGTGGCCGCGACGCTGCGCATGATGGGCGATGCGTTGGCATTGCCGGTGCGCTGGCGGCATTTCTGCGTGCTCAGCGAACATCACATGCCGTTGCAGCCGCCGGCGGCGATTGCGAGACTGCTCCCGGAGGGCTTCAGCTTTTCCGATGCGTCGCTGCTGCCGGCGATGGATCGCGACCATCGCAACGATCTTGGCCACCGATTCTTGCGGCATTGGCGCGAGCTGCCGGGTGTAGGACCGTTCGCGGTGGGGCCGCGCACCGTGTCGCTGGCGGAGTTGGAGGCGTTCCGGCTCGGCAGCCAGTGGGTGGTGCTGGCGCGCGAGGCGTGCGAACGGCTGTGGGCGGTGCGGGACGATGACTCGCTGTGGTCCCCGTTTCGCGATTCGCTGGTTCCCGACGAGACGGCACTGATGAGCGTGCTGCGCGGCTTAGGCGTCGGCAAGGGATTGAATGTTCGACGCGACAATCAGACGTTTCTGGCAATGCCGGATGCGAGCGGCGGGTTTGCTGACGACGATGTGCGGGCGGCGCGGGCGCGCGGCTATCTGTTCATCCGCAAGCGGCCGGCACGGCTGCCGCCGTTTGCTTCGGCGTTGCTCGCGTCGTTTCCCGGTCGGCCGGTGTTGCGGGTGTTCCCGGGCGCACCTGCGGCGAGCGAGGATTCGCGGGTGCGGGAGCTTGCGGACCGGTTGCGCGGCACGGGCGCGGTGAGTGTGGCGCCGGCCGGCATCGGGCCATTGTGCTGCCTGGAGATTTCCGTGGCGGGGCAGGCGAAGTCATTGTCGGTGCATGTGGTCTCACACGATTTTGCCACGTTCAAGGTGCTGCTGGCGTGGCGGCGTCCGTTCGACGGGTCGCTGGCGCCGATGTGGCTCGGCGGGTACGAGGCGACGCTGATCGGGGCGCGGTTGCCGGGGCTGGTGCTGGCCCGCGAGGTTCATATTCCCGATGTGCCGGACTATGGCTTTGTCGGCGGCGACGATCTGGCGCGGCATGTCGGCACGGCGCTCGCGGTGGCGCGCAAATTGTCGGCGTTGGTGACTAGCTTTGCAGCGGCACCACGTACGGCCCTTCGGGGATGATCGCAACCGCCGGGTCGCCGTTGCGAAGGATGCTGGCGGCGACGGCATCTTCGACGGACGCGATGATTTCGACGCCGGTGATGCGGCGTTCCTCCGCGTCCAACCCTGTCGTGTAAAGCTGGATGCGGCCGACGCGCATGGGCTTCAATTGCATCTCGGTCTGCCATTCGTCCACCTCGGCGAGCGACTTTGCCGTCAGCGTCGCGAGGAATCGATCCGGGCCGAGATCGACCAGCCGGCCTTGCGCTTCGCGAAACTCGGGCGAGCCGAAGCCTTCGGAGCATTGGGAGGCGACGATCAGCGTGCCGCCGGGTTCCAGAATGTCGAGCGGCGTGACCATGCCCTTGACGGTCTGATAGTACGTCTTGTCGAGCGGATAGCCGGCGGACGACGTGACGACGGTACGGAAGCGGCGGCCGACCGGAACCGCTGTCGCACTCTCGATGAAGCGCACGGCTTCCAGATGGCTTTCGATAATCTCGCCAAAATTGACGAAGGCGAGGTCTCGATCTTCGTCGATGACAGTGTTGAGGGCAAAAACATCGCCGAGCTTGCGGACGATGTCCAGTTGCTCCTCGTGCAGCGGGTTGCCGACGAGGTTGCACTGAACGGCGAGTGGGTCTTCCATGAAGCGGGCCGAGTGGAAGGTGCGAATCGTGGTGTGGTGCGCGATGCCGGGGGCGACGACCTTGCGACCGCCCGACCAGCCGGCCATGAAATGCGGCTCGACAAGCCCAGTGGCGATGCGCAAATCGGCTTCGACGAACCGTCGCTCAAGCTTGACGGGCACGCCGCGTTTTTGCGTGATGCCGAGATCGACGTGGTCGGCATCGTTGCGGGCGAAGTGATTGGCCACGCGCACGGTGCGCAACACCCACGGGTCGCCGACCAGTTCTTCGAGTTCGGCGCCTTCGTTCGGGCGGTGCAGGCCGGTGGCGACGAGAATGTCGATGCCGCTGACCGGAATCCCCGCCGCTAGCAGCGTTTCGATCATCGGGCGGAGAAACAGGTGGTTCGGCACCGGGCGGGTGATGTCGCAGATCAGGATGCAGGCGGTGCGTTTGCCGCGCGCGAGCTCGGCGAGCGGGGCCGCACCGACCGGGGCGGCGAAGGCGGCGCGGATCGCGGCGGTCTGGTCCGGCAGTTTGGGCAAGGGGCGCTTGCGGATCACGGTTGCTTGCGCGCCGGCCGGCAGCTTGATCGGCAGATGGCCGCGCCCGAAAGCGATGTCGATGGTGTGATCGGTCATGGCACGGGGTCCTGCCGGCGGTTCCGTCAGCAGTATAGCACGCGGCCGGCGTGCGTGAGAGCATCGGCCGCATGAACATGTCCAGCCGCCTGCGCTATCGCATGCGCCGCGCCGCGCGCCTGCCGTTGCTGTCGCCGCGCCAGTGGCGCCGGCGAGTCGGGACCTGGGCTGGGGCGGTGCTGGTGGCGCTGCTGGCCCTCGGCTTCGCGCGCGCGGCAGACCGGGCGCAGGATGTGTTCGGGGACGCGCTGGCCGGCCGCCCGTTGCTGATTTTCGTGCTCGCGCCGGCGGGGTTTGCGCTGTCCGTGTGGCTGACGCGGCGCGTGTTTCCCGGCGCGCAGGGGTCGGGGATTCCGCAGACCATCGCGGCGCTGCACATGACCGAACAGGCTGCCATCGACCGGATTCTGTCGCCGCGCATCGCGGTGGGTAAGATCGTGCTGACGTTGCTCGGGCTGCTGTGTGGGGCCTCGATCGGGCGCGAGGGGCCGACGGTGCAGGTGGGCGCCTCGGCTATGCACCTGCTGGGGCGCGCGTTGAAATTGCCGAGGCTGGACCTGCAACGCTCGCTGGTGCTGGCGGGCGGGGCCGCGGGGGTGGCGGCGGCGTTCAACACGCCGCTGGCGGGGATCGTGTTCGCCATCGAGGAATTGTCCCATTCGTTCGAGGCGCGAACGTCCGGCACGGTGCTGACGGCGGTGATCCTGGCGGGCATCACGACGTTGGCGCTGGCGGGCAACTATACGTATTTCGGGTTCAGCCGCGCGGAACTGGACCTGGGCGCCGGGTGGCTGGCGGTGGTGCTGTGTGCGCTGGCGGGCGGATTGGCAGGCGGCGCGTTCAGTGCCGCGCTGGTGGGGGCCGCGCGCGGGTTGCCGTGGGCCGTCGGGCGCTGGGTGGGACGATACCCGGTGGTATTTGCCGCGCTGTGCGGGCTGGCGGTGGCGGCGATGGGAATCGCCTCCGGCGGCGCGACCTACGGCACCGGATACGCGCAGGCGCGCGCGGTGGTGGAAGGCAGCACGCACATGTCGCCGTGGTTTCCGGTGCTGAAGCTGCTGGCGACCGTGGCGTCCTATCTCTCCGGTATTCCGGGTGGGATTTTCGCGCCCTCGCTGGCGGTGGGCGCGGGCATCGGGCAATGGGTGGCGGGGCTGATTCCGAGCGCACCGTCCGGCGCCGTCGTGCTGCTCGGCATGGTCGGCTATTTTTCCGGCGTGGTGCAGGCGCCGATCACGGCAACCGTGATCGTGATGGAGATGACCGACAATCAGCGGATGACGATTCCGCTGCTGGCGACCTCGCTGTTGGCGTTCGGCGTGTCGCGCCTCGTGTGCCGCCGGCCGCTGTACGGGGCGCTGGCGCGGCGGTTTTTGCTGGCCATGTCGCGCAAGGCGTAGGCGCGGGTTACGAGGCGGGCACAAGATGTTCCTGCAAACGCGGCATCAGTTCCACGAGGTTGCAGGGGCGGTGGCGATTGTCGAGTTGCGACACCAGGATGTCGTCCCACGCGTCCTTGGCCGCGCCGGTGCTGCCGGGGAGCGCGAACAAATAGGTGCCCGCTGCAACGCCGCCCAGCGCGCGGGACTGCATCGTGGAGGTGCCGATTTTCTGGTAGCTCAGCATGCGGAACAACTCGCCGAACCCTTCGATGCGCTTTTCCAGCACGCGATCGAACGCTTCCGGCGTCACGTCTCGCCCGGTGATGCCGGTGCCGCCGGTGGTGATGATCACGTCGATGGTTTTGTCGGCGATCCAGAGGCGGAGCAGAGACTCGATGGCGGCAGCATCGTCCTTCTCGATCGCGCGCGCGGCGACGCTGTGGCCGGCTGCCACGATGCGGGCGGCGAGCGTGTCGCCGGACGTGTCGTTGGCGGCGGTTCGCGTGTCCGAGACGGTCAGGACGGCGATGTTCACCGCGATGAATGTCCGCGATTCGTCGATGCGACCCATCTTCTGCCCCTTCGATGTCTCGTTCAATGCAGGTGCGCGACCGCACCCCCATACTCGTCGTACGGATGGTAGCGCGGCCACAGCCCGGCGGCGAGTTCGTCCAGGCTCGGTGTGGGCAGATGCATCAGCGCGGCATATATCCAGGTGTAGGTCAGGACGCGCGGGACATGGGCGCGGGTTTCGTCGAGCGGAATTGCTTCGATGAACAGCAGCGGGTCGTCGTTGTCGCGGATCTGCTGCGACCAGCGGGCGAAATTGGCGGGCCCCGCGTTGTAGGCGGCGAGAAGGCGGATGAGGTTCCCGTTCACCGCCTCGTGGCCGGCGAGATAGGACATGTAGCGCTGACCGAGATCCAGATTGGTCGCGGGGTCGCTCAGCAGCGGGCGGACGCGGCGGGCGAGCGGCTGGCCAACGATGAAGCTCGCCGTCTCCGGCATGATTTGCAGCAGGCCAAGGGCGCCGGCCGACGAGACGAGTTGCGCGTCGAAGTTGGATTCGGTGCGGGCGAGGCCATACAGCATGGCCGGGTCGATGCGAAAGCCCCCGGTCGGGCGCAGCCTCGGCACCGGGAAGCGCATGCCGTCGCGCGGCCGGCCGTCGGCGGCGGCGAGCAGATCGGCGTAGCTCATGGCTAGGTCCGGCAGGCCAGCCTGTTCGGCCACCAGCATCAGCGCGCGGGCGAGCGGGCGGGATCGCTTTGCCTCGGGCCAGAGCGAGCGCAGTTCGATCGCGGCACGGTCCGGCTGTTCGGCCTGCAACAGCGCGAAGGCGCGCAGGCCGGCGGGCGAGGAGGCGACCGCTTCCACGTCGGCTTCACCCAGGGTTTCCGCTTCGCCCGGCCCGACGCGGCTGATGCCGACCGGCAGGCCAAGGGCGCGGCGGGCGATGAGCCCGTAGAAAGTGTTCCGCTCGGCGCTGGCGCGGGTCAGCCACCCAATGGCGCCGGCGCGGTTTCCGACGCGCAGTTGTGCGCGGCCGGCCCAGAACGCGGCGCCGGCCTTCAGCGACGGCGTGGTGATTTCCGCGCGCCACGCGGAGACGAACATGTTGCCGGCTTCGTCGAACCGGCCTTGACGCCAGGCGGCGAGCCCGGCGATGTAGCCCGCTATAGCGGCGTGCTCGCAGGGGCCGGCGCCAGGGCGGCAGGGGTGGACGCCGGAGGCGGCGATGTCGAACGCGTCCTCGTCGCGGTTCAGCGTGAATAGTATCTGGCCCGCTTCGCCGCGCAATTGGGCCGAATAGGACGGGCTCAAGCCTTTGGTGCCGGCGAGCAGGCGGGCGACACCGGCGGCGCCGCGCTGCCGGGCTGCCTCCCACACCGAGCGGTCGAGCGAGTTGTTGCGCTGGAGCGCGGTTGCTTCCGGCTCCGTCTCCTCCGGCACCGGGGCGGTCGGTTCCTCGGCGGCGACGAAGCCGGGCGGCAGCGGCGGCGCCTTTTCGCCATGCGGCATCCGCACGACGAGCAGAGCGTGGATTGCGCGCGCGTCCGGCAGATCGGCCCAGCGATCCAGCCACTCGCGCAACTGGTCAGGGGTGGGGCGGGTGTAGGGGCCGAGATACCGTTGGGCGAGCACATGGCCGAGCATGGCGGCGCCGACCGGGCTGTCGCTGTCTAGTTCGGCGGTTTCGCGAATGGCGGCCGGGATATCGCCGCGATCCTGCATGACGAAGATGCGGCGCAGTTTGGCCGCCTCGCTGGGCGGCAATGGCTGTGGCAATGCCACACCGCTCCCGCCGGGGGACGCGATCCGTGGTATGGCGAGTGCTGTGTCCTCGCCGGTGGAGAGTGGGCCCGTTCCGCCGCCCTGCGCGTGTGCCCCCCGAGACCCTGCCCCGGCGAGCAACGCTGCCCCGGCAAGAAGCGCCGTGGCGGCAGGAAGGCGGACGAGCTGACGTCCGATCCCTCTCATGCCGCCCCGCTACAAGCGGCCGTCATGAGACGCAAGCCGTCCGGCTGAGACGATTCGAAAGATTAGAACGCTTACAAAAATATCAGCAAGTTACGTTGGATTCGCAAGTTTATTTTTGTCGGTTTTGGTCAAGCGTGCGACGCAGCAAAAGTAGGTCCGCCCAGGCGTCGCGCTTGGCGCCGGGGCTGCGGAGCAGATACGCCGGATGCAGCATCGGCAGGGCGGGAAGCGGTTCCGGCAGGCCGGGGACGGTTGCCTGCATCCATTTGCCGCGTAGCTTGGTGATCCCCGTGGCGTTGCCGAGGACCGAGCGGGCCGCGATGGCGCCAAGCAGAATCAAGTGTTTGGGCCGTACAAGCGCGATGTGGCGCAGCAGGAACGGCAGGCAGATCGACACCTCGCTGTCGGTCGGGTTGCGGTTGCCGGGCGGCCGCCACGGAATCAAATTTGTAATCAAATATTGCGTCCGGTCCAGGCCGATGCTGGCGAGCATCCTGTCCAGCAACTGCCCGGAGGGGCCGACGAACGGTTTGCCGGCGCGGTCCTCCTCGGCACCGGGGCCTTCGCCGATGAGCATGAGGCCGGAGGCTGGGTTGCCGTCGGCGAACACCAGATTGGTCGCGGTGGTGGAGAGGGCGCAGCCGTCGAAGCGGGCCAAAGCGTCGCGCAATTCGTCGATCGTTTGGGCGGCGGCGGCGACTTCCTGGGCACGCTGGACGGGGGCCGTGGCGCCGATGAGTGGCTTGGCCGACACCGGGCGCGGCGCGGCTGCTGGCTTCGGCTTGATGACGGGACGGGCGGCAAACCGATCGAGCGGTTCCTCGGCCAACGCCTCGTCGGCGCCCCATTCGAGTTGGAGACGGAGGGCGGTCAATGCGTCCATCGCCATAGCATCGCGTTACCCGGCACTTTTGCGCAACCGCTGCCCGCCCCGTAATGTCGGCGGGATCAAGGCAGGGGTGCGGGATGAGCGAGGCTGTAGCGCGGGAGACGATGGAGTTCGACGTGGTGGTGGTCGGTGCCGGCCCCGCCGGGCTCGCGACCGCCATACGGCTGAAACAATTGGCACCCGATGCGACCGTCTGCGTCGTCGAAAAGGGCGGCGAGGTGGGGGCGCACATCCTCTCGGGCGCCGTGATCGAGCCGCGCGCGCTCGACGAGTTGCTGCCGGACTGGCGGGACAACGATCCGCCGCTGACGACGCCGGCGGCCGACGACGGGTTCTACTACCTGACCGAAAAACGCGCCTTCCGGCTGCCGACGCCGCCGCAGATGAAGAATCACGGCAACTATGTGGGCAGCCTCGGCAACCTCGTGCGCTGGATGGGGGTGCAGGCGGAGACGTTGGGGGTCGAGATTTACCCGGGGTTTGCCGCCGCCGAACTGCTGGAGGAGGAGGGGCGGATCGTCGGCGTGGCCACCGGCGACATGGGCGTGGAGCGCAGCGGCGAGCGCGGTCCGAATTTTCAGCGCGGCATGGAGTTGCGCGCGACCTACACCGTGTTTGCGGAAGGCTGCCGCGGGTCGCTGACCAAGCAACTGTTTGCCCGCTTCGGACTGCGCGAGGGGCGCGGGCCGCAGACCTACGGCATCGGCATCAAGGAATTGTGGGAAATCCCGAAGGCGAACCACAAACCCGGCCTGATCGAGCACACGATGGGCTGGCCGACCGACCGCGACACCTATGCGGGGTCGTTCCTGTATCACTGGGGCGAGGCGTTCGTGTCGTACGGGTTCGTGGTGGGCCTCGACTACAAGAACCCGTGGCTGTCGCCGTTCGAGGAGATGCAGCGGCTCAAAACGCACCCGCACGTGAAAAAGCATTTCGAGGGTGGGCGGCGAATTGCCTACGGCGCGAGGGCGCTGTCGGAGGGTGGGTTGCAGGCACTGCCGAAGCTGACGTTTCCGGGCGGTTGCCTAGTGGGCGACACGGCGGGCTTTTTGAACGTGCCGAAGATCAAGGGCACGCATGCGGCGATGAAGTCCGGGATGCTGGCGGCGGAGGCCGTGGCCGAGGCGCTGGCGGGTGCCAAGCCGGCGGAACCGGCGAGCTACGAGGCGAAATTCCGTGACTCCTGGCTGTGCGCCGAGTTGCACGGGGTGCGCAACATCCGCCCCGGGTTCGCGCGGTTCGGGATGGTGGGCGGCTTCGTCCATGCCGCTATCGACACGGTGATCCTGCGCGGCCGCGCGCCGTGGACCTTGTCGCATCCGCATGCGGACAACGAGGGCATGCAGAACGCTGAGCAGGCCAAACGGATCGCGTATCCGAAGCCGGACGCCAAGCTGACGTTCGACCGGAATGCGTCCGTGTTCATCAGCAACACGAATCACGAGGAAGACCAGCCGGTCCATCTGCGGCTGCGCGATCCGGCGCAGGCGATCTCGGTCAACTGGGCCGAATTCCGCAGCCCGGAGACGCGGTATTGTCCGGCGGGCGTGTACGAGATCGTCGGCGCCGAGGCGGGCGAGCCGCGCTTACAGATCAACGCGCAGAATTGCGTCCATTGCAAAACCTGCGACATCAAGGACCCGGGGCAAAATATCGACTGGGTGACGCCGGAGGGTGGCGGCGGGCCGAACTATCCCGGCGGGATGTGATCGGGCGCTGCGTGCCTATGTCATAGCGCAGCCTGGCGCCCACTGTTAAGGTTCGAGGATGCAGCAATTTGGTTCGTTTGGGCGCTCGGTGTTGTTGGCGCTGTCGCTCCTGTCCGCCTGCGCGGCGGCGGAGCCTTCCGGCGCCAACGGCGACGCAGCCGGCAATGCGCCGCACCCGAGCGGCGGGCGGTTCACCGCGCCGGGTCTGGCGTCGGACCTGCTGGTGGCACGGTTCGCGGCGGCGCAGGGCGACATCGGCTATGCGTCGGGTGAGTTTTTGAAGGCGCTGTCGGTCGATCCGGGCGATGCGGACATACGGCGGCAGGCGTTCCTGTCGGCGCTGCTCGCGAATCGGCCGGAGGCGGCCGATCTGGCGCAGGCGGAAACCGGCAATCCGGCCGCGCAACTGTTGCTGGCCGATATCCAGGCCGCGCGCGGCAACTGGGCGCTGGCGGCAAAGTTGTATGCGGACCTACCGAAGGAGGGTGTGACCCAACTACTGCAACCGCTGCTCACCGCGTGGGCGCAGTTCGGGGCCGGCAACGTTGATGAGGCCCTCGGGCAATTGCACCCGTATATCGACAACGACCGCATCCGCGCGGTGTTCACGTTCCATGACGCGCTAATCGCCGACCTTGCCGGCCGCAACGAGGAGGCCGGGCGGCTCTACAAGGCGGCGCAGGCCGAATTCGGGGTGCCGAACCTCGACCTCGTGCGGGCGCTGGCAAGCTGGCAGGCCCGCAACGGGCAGGAGGTGGCGGGCAAACAGACTCTGGCCGCCGTCAACGATATGGGCGACGAACTGGCGGTCGCGACGCCGCGTTTGATCGCCGATATCGCGACCCGCCCGGTCGGCAGTGCCACCGAGGGGGTCGCCGAGGTCTATCTCGCCTTCGCGGCGCTGCTGCGGCAGCAGGATTCGGGGGATTTCGCCAATGTCATGGTGCGGCTGGCGCTGGATCTGCGCCCGGACCTGACGCCGGCGCGGCTGGTGGCGGCCGAGACATTGGACACCAACAAGCACACGCAGGCGGCGCTGGCGATGCTGGCGCCGATCGCGGCGTCGGATCCGCTGGCGCCGTCGGTCGATCTTCGGCGGGCGGCGCTGTACGACCGGCTTGGCGATAGCGATGAGTCGCTGCGCATTCTGGCGCGCATGGAGGCTGCCTACCCCGCCCGGCCGGAGCCGTGGACGTTGCAGGGTGCCATCCTGCGCGGCAAGAAACGTTATGCCGACTCGGTGGTGGCCTACGGCAAGGCGCTGGAGCTGATGGGGCCGCCGGATCGGACGTTCTGGCCGATCTACTACGAGCGGGCCATCGCCGAGGAGCGCGCCCACCAGTGGCCCTCGGCGGAGGCGGATTTCCTGAAGGCGCTGGATCTGTCGCCGGACGAGCCGTCGGTGCTGAATTATCTGGGATATTCGTGGACCGAGATGGGACGCAATCTGGCGCAGGCGCAGAAAATGATCGAGCGGGCGGCCGAGCAGCGGCCGAACGATGGCGCCATCGTCGATAGCCTCGGGTGGGTGCAGTTGCGGCAGGGCGACTCGGCGGCGGCGGTGAAGTCGCTGGAGCGGGCGACGGAGATGGAGCCGGAGGATGCGACCATCAACGGGCATCTGGGCGACGCGTACTGGGCGGCGGGCAAGAAGCTGCTGGCCGAATATCAGTGGCGGCGGGCGCTGACGCTGAACCCGGAGCCGGATGACGCGGCGCATTTCCAGGCGCGGTTGCACGAGGCGGAACAGGCGTTGGCGACCGAAGGGACTGCGGCGACGGCGAAGACCCCTTAGCGGGTCGATTTATATTACGATAACGTAATAATAACGGCGTGCCCAGGCGCCGGCTTGGAGCGGGCCGTTTTTGGTCCGGGGGGACCCTGGGCCAGTGGACGGAGGCGAG
>CAJCJG010000152.1 GCA_903970625.1 Solirubrobacterales bacterium 70-9
GATGGCGGCATGGCCGCCGAGCCAGCTTGTGTTTGCCGCCGTGGGTTTGCGCTAGTCCTGGTCGATCCGCGACGTCTTTCGCGTGTCCGCCATGAGCACATAGACCGCGAGCGAGCCGGCGATGCACGCCGTCACGTACCAGAAAAACCAGCTCTCGTGGCCGACATCCTTGAACCACAGCCCGATATACTCGGCCGTGCCGCCGAACACCGAAACGGCGACGGCATACGGCAGCGCCACCCCCAGCGCCCGCACGCCCGCAGGAAACAACTCCGCCTTCACCACCGCATTGATCGCCGTGTAGCCGGAAACGATGGCAAGCGCCGCCATCACCAGCAGGCCCGCCGTCAGCGCATCCTTGGTCGCTAGCAGCGCCGACAGGATCGGAACCGTGAACAGCGTTCCCAGCACGCCGAACCCGATCAGCACAGGCCGCCGCCCGACCCAGTCCGACAGCGCACCCACCAGCGGCTGCAAGCACATATACAGGAACAGCGTGATCGTGGAGATCAGAGTCGCCGTGTCGCGCGTGAGGCCCACCGAATTGGTCAGGAATTTCGGCATGTACACGGTATAGGTGTAGAATGCGAGCGTCCCGCCCGCCGTGAGGCCCACCACCACCAGCACCTCCCGCTTGTGCGCCATCAAATCGCGCAGCGGATTTTTCGGCAGTCGGCCCTGTGCCTTTTCGCGCTCGAACGCGCCCGTCTCCACCATGCTCCGCCGCAGCGCCACGCCGGTCAGCGCCAGGGCCGCCCCGATCAGGAACGGAATCCGCCAGCCCCACGCTTCCAGTTGCGCACTGCTCAGCAGCAGCCTTTGCAACAGCAGCAACGTCAGGCTCGCCAGCAACTGGCCGCCGATCAGCGTCACATACTGAAAGCTGCTGTAGAAACCGCGATGCTTCGACGTGGCGATCTCCGACAGATACGTGGCCGACGCCCCATACTCTCCGCCCAGCGACAACCCCTGCAACAGCCGCGCCAGCACCAGAATGATCGGCGCCAGCGCACCGACGCTCGCGTAGGTCGGACAGATCGCGATGATCAGCGAGCCGCCGCACATCAAACTCACCGAGATCAGCAGCGATGCCTTTCGCCCGTGCTTATCGGCGTAAACCCCCATCAGCCAGCCGCCAATCGGCCGCACGAAGAATCCCAGCGCGAAAATCAGCGCCGTGTTCATCAACTGCGCCGTGGAATCGTCCTTCGGAAAGAACGCCTTCGCGAAATAGAGCGAGAAGAACGAGTACACGTAGAAATCGTACCACTCGATCAGATTGCCGCACGATCCGCTGAAGATCGAGCGCAGTCGCCGCGCCACATCCGCCGATGCCGACATGCTAGATTGCACCGGCCCGCGTCACCGTCTGATGCGCGGCCAGAGCCGCGATCTCGACAATCTGCGTCACGGACGCATCCATCGCCACCAACTGCGCCGCGTGCGACAGCCCGATCACCAGCGGCCCGATGGTGCTGCCGCCGCCCAGGCGCGGTGCCAGCCGCGACGTGATGTGCGACGAATGCAGCCCCGGCATCACCAGCACGTTCGCCGGTCCCGTCAGCCGGCAGAACGGATAAAGCGCGCGGAACGAATCGGCCAGCGCCACGTCCGGGCTCATCTCGCCATCGTACTCGAAATCCACGCCCCGGGAATCCAGCACCGCCACCGCCTCGCGCATCGTGTTGCCGGTTGCGTGCATCGGATTGCCGAACGTCGAGTGCGACAGCAGCGCTACACGCGGCTCGTGCCCCAATCGTCGCGCGGCAGCGGCAGCCCCGCAGCAAATGTCGGCCAATTGCGTTGGATCGGGACGGAAATGCATCAGCGTGTCGGCCATGAAGATCGTCGTGCCGGTCGCCCCCACCATCAGCGTCAACCCGAACGCCAGCCCGCCGGGCGCCGGGTCGATCACCAATCCGATGTCTTCCAGACAGACCGACGCGGAGCGTGTCAGCCCCGTCAACATCGCGTCCGCATCGCCGGTTGCCACCATGCACGCCGCGAATACGTTGCGATCCTGATTGACCATGCGCTGACAATCGCGAAGCATGTAGCCGCGCCGTTGCAGGCGCCCATACAGGAAATCGGCGTATTTCTTGTTGTGATGCGACAGCCGCGCATTGTGGATTTCCAACCCTTCGGCGTGGCCCAGCCCCAGGTTCTCCTGCGTCGCCAGCACCCGGTCCTCGCGCCCGATCAGAATGGGCGTGCCGTACCCGGCGTTGCGGAACGCCACCGCCGAGCGCACGATCTTTTCCTCCTCGCCCTCGGCGAACACGACCCGCTTCGGCTCGGCCCGCACGCTCTCCATGATCGCGTCCAGGGCGTTTGCCGTGGGATCGAGCCGGCCCGAGAGAGCGCGCGCGTATTTGCGCAAATCGGCAATCGGCTTTCGCGCGACGCCGCTGTCCATCGCGGCTTTTGCCACGGCCGGCGGCAGGCGCGAGATCAGGCGCGGGTCGAACGCATTCGGAATAATGTACTCCGGCCCGAATTGCAGCCGGAGCCCGGCGCCGGCGGTGCTGACCTCGTCCGGCACGTCCTCGCGCGCCAGATGCGCCAGCGCCTCGGCGGCAGCGATCTTCATCGCCTCGTTGATGGTGCGCGCCCGCACATCCAGCGCGCCGCGGAAGATGTAGGGAAACCCGAGGACATTGTTCACCTGATTCGGATAGTCGCTGCGCCCGGTCGCAATGATCGCGTGCGGACTGACGGCGCGCGCCTCCTCCGGCGTGATCTCCGGGTCGGGGTTGGCCATGGCGAAGATGATCGGCCGGTCCGCCATGCCGCCGACCATGCGCTGCGTCAGCGCGCCCTTGACGGACAGGCCGAAAAACGCGTCTGCCCCTTCCAGCGCCTGTTCCAGCGTGCGCGTGGGCGTCGCCACCGCGTGGCCGCTCTTCCACTGGTTCATGCCCTCGGTGCGGCCCTGGTAAACCACGCCCTTGGTGTCGCACAGGATGATGTTGGAAGGCGTGAACCCCATCGCCTTCAGCAACTCCACGCACGCAATCGCCGCCGCCCCCGCACCATTCACCACCAACTTCGTCGTCTTCGGGTCGCGGCCGGTCAGATGCATCGCGTTGATCAGCCCGGCGGCGGCGACGATGGCAGTGCCGTGCTGGTCGTCGTGGAACACCGGAATATCCATCAATTCGCGCAACCGCTGCTCGATGATGAAGCATTCCGGCGCCTTGATGTCCTCAAGATTGATGCCGCCGAAACTCGGCCCCAGGTAGCGCACGCAATTGACAAGTGCGTCCACGTCCTCGGTGTCGATGCACAAATCGATGCCGTCCACGTCGGCGAACCGCTTGAACAGCGCGACCTTGCCCTCCATCACCGGCTTGCCGGCCAGCGCCCCCAGATTGCCCAGGCCGAGCACGGCGGTGCCGTTGGAGACGACGGCCACCATGTTGCCTTTGGTCGTGTAGTCATAGGCCAGTGCCGCATCGTCGTGGATGCGCAGGCACGGCTCGGCCACACCCGGCGAATAGGCCAGCGACAGGTCGCGCGCGGTGATCAGCGGCTTGGTGATGCGGATTTCCAGCTTGCCCGGCCGGCCCGACGCATGCAGCGCCAGCGCCTCCTCGGCCGAGACACGCGCGGTTCGCGGCTCCGTGTTCCCGTCGGCCATCGTTGTTCTCCCCCTGCGTCGCGATCACGCGCGCCGGCATGGTGGGGCACACGGGCGCGATGCGACAAGCGGCACTTCGCAAGCCGCGTCGCGCCGGGCTAGACAGGCCGGATGACCCCGCTCCGCCGCCCGCCCGACGCGGAGGGCGCCACCCCCGCGATGGCCCAGTGGTTCGACGCCAAGAGCGCGCATCCCGACGCGCTGGTGTTCTTCCGCATGGGCGATTTCTACGAACTGTTCTTCGGCGATGCCGAGGCGGCGTCGGCGGCGCTCGACATCGCGCTGACCCAGCGCGGCGAGCATGGGGGCGCCCCGATCCAGATGTGCGGCGTCCCCGTTCATGCGGCGGACGCCTATCTGCTCCGCCTGATCCGCAGAGGTTTCCGTGTCGCCGTCGCAGAGCAGATGGAGGACCCCAAAACCCGCACCGGCAAAGCCCCGATCAAACGCGCCGTCGTCCGCCTCGTCACACCGGGAACTCTGACCGAGGACACGCTGCTGGAAGCCGGACGGCCCAATTTTCTGCTGGCCCTGGCGCCGAATGGCGCAGACATCGGGGCCGCCTGGATCGACGTTTCGACCGGCCTGTTCGAAACCGAGGCTTGCCCCGCCGGCGACCTGCCCGGCCTGCTGGGGCGCCTCGACCCCGCCGAAATCCTGGCGCCGCCCGGTCTTCCGCTCGGGGACTGGGAACGGCGGCGCGCGCCCGGCACCGCAATGCCCGGGGCCGCCACGGCCCGCCGCCGCGCGGCGGAAACTTTTGGGGCCGCGAGCCTGGACGCCTTCGGCGCTTTCTCGGATGGCGAGGCCGCCGCCGCCGCCTGGGTGCTGGACTATGTGCGCACGACGCAGGCCGGCCAGTTGCCCCGCCTGTCCCGCCCCGTCCCGCTCGGCCGCGCCGGCCGGATGGAACTGGACGCGGCCACCCGCGCGAGTCTGGAAATCACCCGCGCCCGCGACGGCAGCACGGCGCACACGCTGCTTTCGGCCGTGCAGCGCACCACGACGGCCGCCGGCGCCCGCGAACTGGCGGACTGGCTGTCCGGCCCGCTGACCGATCCGGCGACCATCGCCACGCGTCAGGATGCGTGGTCCTGGCTGCTCGCGAACCCCGGCGCACTGGAAAAAGTCCGCACCGCCCTGCGCGGCGCCCCGGACATCGCCCGTGCCTTGGCCCG
>CAJCJG010000153.1 GCA_903970625.1 Solirubrobacterales bacterium 70-9
CAGCCAGGATGCCTCGGCGTCCGGAATGCGCGCGAGTTCCGCGGCGAGGCGGTTCACCTCGGCTTGCACCGCCTTCAGTGCCTTTTCGAGTTTCGCGCTTGGTGTGAACGACAGCAATCGGCACTCCGCCAAAAGGGAATCGCACAGAGATTCGCGTTAATGCACTACGTATCATAGGTGCGATGTAGTGCGATATGGTGCGGTCAAGCCGGTCGCCTCACGTATGACCGGATTCCGGCGCCGGCTTCAAAGGAAGCGACCGAGCGTGTGCCGAGCGCGCGTTGCCGATGAGGGGCAGGGCAGGGGGCATCAGCTCGTCAGTTGCTCTGTAGGGACGCTGCCCCGGAACCGGAGCCTGATCCGCCGAAGCATCAACAGCTATCAATTCCGGCGTCCAGGAAGCGGGCCGATCGCCGCCGCCGCCGCTATAGTACGCCGGTGAGCGGATGGCCGTCGAACAGGTCGCCGAATTCCAGGTACTCGCCCAGCACATCGAAGGATTTGTGGCGCCCGAGGCGCTTGAGCTTGGCGGGGTGTATGCCGCGATCCATGCCCGTGGTCAGCGCGCCGCGCTTGAGGCTGTGGCCGGCGAGGTCGCGCCGGGCAAAGCCGGCGGCGACGGCGCGCGCCTGGACGATGTCGGCGATCGAGCGCGACGTGAGCGCTGCTTTGCCAATCTGGGGCGGAGCAGCCAAAGGTTCCGGCGGCGTCAGCCGCTGGAATGGCTGGGGAGGGAGGGGAGGGGGAGCGTCTTCGGCAGCCTCTCCCGGCTGCGGGCCGTTGGCCGGCAGCTTGCCGCCACCTCGCGCGCCGCCACGCGCCGGGAGCCAGATTCGCCGGAAGACCGGACCGTCGGTGATGCCGGCGGCGGCGAGCCAGGCATTCAACGCGCGCACCGGGCACAGCTCGGTCCGGCCGTAGGGCAGGGGGACGACGACGGAGTCAGTCTGCGATCCCTTGGTCTGTGGGATCGTCAGCCGCAATCCACGGTCGGTCTTCTCCAGCCGCTCGAACCGGATGGCCGCCAACTCCGAGCGGCGCAACGCGCCGGCGAAGCCGACCAGAAGCAGGGCGCGGTCGCGCTTGCCGCGCAAATCGTCTTGGATGGGCGCCAGCAGTTGCTGGATGATCGCGGCCGTGGCGGCGACCTTCTTCTCCGGTGATTGGCCTTTGGCCGCGGCGTCGCGGCGGATGCCGGCGACAGTCTCCGAGACACAGGCGTCGTCGGTCGGCACCGGGCAGCCAGCGGCGCGGTGCAGGTAGCGGATCGCGGCGCGGCGCAGATCGATGGTGTTGGGCGTCATCTCCCGCCGGCGCTCGGCCGCCAGAAAGGCAGCCACGTCTTCGCCGCAGGCGGGCAGGGGAGGGAGGTCACGTTTCGCGCACCAGTCGCACCAGGCGCGCACCGCCGAGCGGTAGGCCGCGCGGGTGTTTTTCGCTTTCGCCATGCGCTGGTAGGCCTGGGCGGCGGCACGCTCGGCGCCGAGCGTGCCGTCCATCTCAGGCTCGGCGATCTCGACGGCATCGTCGAACCAGGCGCGGACAGCTTTGGCGTCGGCGCCGATCGGGGCCGGCGGGAGGAGGCGGGTAGGGGGGATCACCGTCAGCGCCCCGCTTGCGGTCTCGCCCGGTGTGCCGGGCTGGCCGTCCGCGCCGCGCGCCGCGGATTCGGTCATCGGGCACCGCCGGAGTGCCGGATCGTTTTCAGCCGCTTGCGTGGCGCCGTCTTCGCGGTAACAACTTCCTGGTGATAACCTGGGTAGGTTTTGATCGCCCATTGCCAGGCAACCTGCTGTTGCCGCGCCAATGCCGCCTTGGGCGTTCGGCGGCTTGGCAAGCGGGCCGACGCGGAGCGGCACCACGGATGCGGCCGCTGGCCGAGCGGACGCGTTGTCCGGTTGCCCTGGCGGGCCGGTTTGCAATGAACCAGGGGCATTTTTGGCGCGATCGCGGGCATGAAATCGCGTTTCGCACGCCCCTCCCGAAAAAGCAACCTACTTCCCACAAGGCAACTTATGAGAGGTAGGCGGTGGGGCAGGGGGGCTGTCCGGGCCTCCGAAAAAATAAAAAGCCTCTTTGAGCTTAAAGCCAGATACGGGTAAGCTCGCGCTCAACATGCTGATTCGTTGTATCCGTTCCAGACCGCTGGTGCCCTGTTTCGTGCTGCCACACGCGAGACGACAGCGCGCCCCAATTTGCCAACGGCCCATTGGCAAATTGGGGCGAGCCCGCCCGGCTGCCCGCCGAGCATCCAATGCCAACCGCGGCGGCCGCGGTCTTGGGCCCCTGCGATCATGACCGCCCCTCCCGTCCCTGCTGACTATCCCGCCTGGCTCGCCGACCTGAAAACGCGGATTCGCGAGACGCGGCTCCGCGCCGCCCTCGCGGTCAACAGCCAACTCATTGGCCTCTACTGGCGAATCGGCCGCGACATTCTGGAGCGGCAGGCCGAGCAGGGCTGGGGCAGCAAAATCGTGGGCCGGCTCGCGGCCGACCTGCGCGCCGAGTTCCCCGACGCCCGCGGCTTCTCGTCGGCCAACTTGCGCTACATGAAATCTTTTGCCGAGGCCTGGCCCGACCCGGCAATTCTCCAACGGCTCGTTGGCAAATTGCCTTGGGGTCAAAACATCGAGCTCCTCGCCGTCAAGGACCCGGCGGCCCGGCTCTGGTACGCCGAGGCCGTGCTCGAAAACGGCTGGAGCCGCCCTGTCCTGGCCGCCCAGATCGACACGCAGGCGCATGCGCGGCGCGGCAAGGCCCTGACGAATTTTTCGCGGACGCTGCCGCCGGAAACCTCCGAACTGGCGCAGCAGGTGTTGAAGGACCCCTACCAGTTCGACTTCCTGACCCTGCGTGCGGCCGCTCACGAGCGTGAAGTCGAGAGGGCCCTCGTCACCCGGGTCAAGGACCTGCTGCTCGAGTTGGGAAAAGGGTTTTCATTCATCGCCAGCCAGCATCATATCGAGGTCGGCGGACAGGATTTTTATGTCGACCTGCTCTTCTATCATCGCAAGTTACGCTGCCTCGTGGCTGTTGACCTGAAGACGGGACCGTTCCGGCCGGAACACGCGGGCAAGATGAATTTCTATCTCGCCGCTCTGGACGATCTCGAGCGTGAGCCCGACGACAGTCCGAGCATCGGCCTCATTCTCTGCCGCGAACATAACCGCGTGGTCGTCGAGTATGCTCTGCGGAATGTGGACACGCCGATCGGCGTCGCCCGCTACCAGCTGCTGCCGCCCGAAACCTTGCCGGAGGATCTCGCCGGCGCCTTGCCCACCCAGGACGAGCTGGAGCCCGGCATGCTGCCGGGGGACGGGCCCAGCGATGAATAAGTGGCCTTGGCGCGTCACCCTGGATTCGAGACTTCATCACCGCCGAGCATGGGCGATCGGGAGGGGCGGGCACCCCCGGCCTCTCCACGCCATGCCGCCCGCCGCCGCCGGGGTGCGCTGATGCTCGAAAGCCTCGTGCGCGCCGATCGCCCGGCCACCGCATTCGACGCAACGCTGTTGGGAGCGCTCGAACGCGCGTCAGGCGCCATTGCCCGGCTCGACCAGGCGCTCGACAATCACCCCCTGCGGACCGCTTTTCTCTACCGGACCCGGCTCGAGGCGGTACGGCGTCAGGCGTCGGTCGACGGCCACAGCATCGACCCCTGGCACCTGGCCGCCGTCCTGGAGGGGCTGCGTCTGCGGATGGATCACGCGCTGCGAATCGTCGATCGCGGGCAGATCTTCGAGGCGGCGCGGAGTGCGCTCACGCTGCATCAATGGATCGTGGAGCCGGACTTCGATCAGGAGGGCGAAATCCAGGAAGCAGAGCATCATCTTGCCAATGCCGCCGGGCTGGTCGGCCTCGGTGAGGCACTCTGGTCCTGGCTAGAGTCGGGTCGAACCCGGCCGCCGGTCCGCGGCGCTCTCGTGCGTTTCTGGACCAAAAACCGCCTTCTCCGGGCGCCCGTCCCGCTCACCGGTCCCCGCGCCCTGAGCGCCGAGGCGCCTCACGGGCGAGCGGAATGGATGGTGGTGTTTCTGGATGCGCTCGCGAGCGAGGCGACAGACTACATGGAGATGCTGCGCAGCCTCGAACGCTGTTGGATCGCCGCCCGTGCCCGGGTTCCCGCACAGCGCAGCACCTCGCGCGCGGCGCTCGCCGTCGACGTGATGGCGGCTACGCCGCTGATCTCGGCGACCACGCTGGCGACGGCGATCGGCATGTCGATCAAATGTATGACCGAGTTGCTAGACCGGTTCGTAGCCACGGAGATCGCCGTCGAGGTCACGCACCGGTCAGCGCGACGGCTGTTTGGTCTCGCGGAGATGGCTCCGGTGCGCGCCGCGACGACCGCGCCGCGGCGGCCGATCCCCGGGCGGGGACGGGGGCGGCCTCGGTCGGAAGACTTCCCAGAAGAGCCGGTTGCGCCTACCGCGCCGCTGCCGCCGATGTCCCGTTTCCAGCATCCGCCGATCGACTACGGCGCGCTGGAGGAGGCGATGGCTCATTGCGACGCGACAATACGGACCGCTCGCATCCGCCTCCAGGCACTCGGTAGCGCATGCTCCTTGGCATCTGGCCTCGATACAGCTTCAAGCCGGCGGTTTGGAGCATGCGCAGGCCATTGCCGCGAATGAGAATTCGCGTACGAACTTTGTGCTCCCACCAAGGAGCGGCTGACGCAGGACGGTGGGGAGCGAAGCAGGCTTTTACCATGGCACGCGGCAAACGAAACCGCCCTTCCAGCCTTGTCAAGCGCCTCGATGCGAGTCAACCTTGCCCAGACCGCTCGCAATTTCGTGAGATGGGGCTACAAGGGCGCTTCCCATCTAGACCTAATCAAATGGCCAAGAAACCCTCGACACCCACTCAAGCTGCTGTCACGTCGCGAACCGCGGATTATACGATCCAGGGTTTTTTATACCAGTTCAACAAGACACTGCTTTCAATCATCGAAGCGAGCGATGACGCGGAGATCGTAGTTGAGGGTTTGATCGAGGATATCGACATCCACGGTCCACTTCAAACGACAGCGATCCAGTGTAAATATCACGAAGGTCAGGATACGTTTCAGCTGAGCCTGCTCTATAAGCCAATTCTACAGATGATGAATCACTTCAAAAGTCATTCGTCCTTGCCAATAACCTACAAGATTTATTGCTACTGTCCCGACAAGGTAAACGCCGGTACGTTTTATATCACAGAACAAGACGCAAATACGATTCTCGGCTCTACCAACAAAGCGCTGGCTTCTTTGATCGCTGGGGTCAGAGGCATCATCGACGTAGCGGCCTTCATCGCGCGCTTCCATATCGAGTTTGGTGTCGAGCTTGCCGAGCTCGTTGCCCACGTTCATCTGAAGTTCTTGGATCATGGGTTCGACTGCGACGACACTCCAATACTGATCTACCCGAACGCTATCCACTCAATCGCCATGTTGAGTATAGATCACGACGAAGGGCGCCGTCGTGTGGGCAAGGCAGGGTTTCTTGGCACACTTCGTACGATCCGGAAAACGGCGATTTCACGATGGACGCTCTCTCTCAGGACGAAAGAGCAGCTGTTGAAAGCCAAGCGAACGGAGTTAAAACCCAATATTGTTAAAAATGTGCGCAAGCGGACATTCATTATCTCACCCGAGAACTTGGAAGACTTCGAAGAGGGGATTGTCGTCTTCATATCCGACTTCCTAGACAAATGCCACTCGAAGCCGGCGCACACGGAGACCCCCATTTTTTGCTTGGACTGCGATGATCAAGTGTTTTCCTCCATACGGCGGCGCATCTATGAGAAGGGCATAATCGCGAACGACGGTCTAGTCGGGACCGATTACGTGAGGGAACGATTCACGCGTGCACCCATGGTGACCCGGACGCAGGGCCAGGTCACACGAGAGTTCTCGATCCGCCTGCTCCGCTATGAGGTGGACCCTGAAGTATTGAATGTCCCGAAGTGCGACGACCTTGTCGTTATCAGCCCGAAGCGGTATCCGCAGCCTCGGATTACCGATGTCAATGAAGAGCAGCTCGCGACCGAAAGCCTGCTCCAAGCGAAATATCTCCTGGGAGTGTCTGATGTCTACGAGTGACCAAAAGATTGGCTACGTGATGTCAAGCGCTGCCGACACCATCAATGTGCGCATCGATACACTAAAGGAGTTCGAGGCGCATAAGGCTAATTTGCAAGTCGGGCGCTACCTCAAGATTGCCGAGGGCAACTCAGACTTCGTCATCGCGATCATCCGCAACTTAAAGGGATCAAATCACCCCATCGAAAACGACATCGCTTGGACCTTCGAACTCGAGTGTCAGCCATTGGGCACCCTCGCCGACGGGAAGGAGTTCAAACGGGGAAGTTCGTTGCTCCCGGTGCCGACGGAAGCTGTTTTTGCCGTCGATCAAGGCACGCTCGATTTGATTTTCGCAGCGGGTGCGAAATTCGATTACCCCATAGCGCCTCTGGCCATGAACAACCGGATCAACCTTATGGTCAATGGCAACGGCTTTTTCGGGAAGCATGTCGCCGTGGTGGGCTCAACCGGGTCCGGAAAGTCATGCACGGTAGCACGTATCCTTCAGGATGCCGTTGGGATCGCGCAAGGGAAAAACAAACATGCAAAGGCGCAGAAAAATGCTCACGTTGTTATCTTTGACATTCATGCGGAGTATGCGCGGGCGTTCCGATTGGGTGACGATCAGAACTTCACGTTGAATGTCCTCAATGTCGAGACGTTGGCTCTTCCCTACTGGCTGATGAACGCCGAAGAGTTGGAGAGCCTCTTTATAGAGAGCAATGAGGCCAACTCTTACAACCAGGTTTCAATATTTAAACAAGCCGTTCTCCTGAATAAGGCAAAACACAATCCTTCAATCAAGGAGATGACCTATGACTGCCCAGTCTATTTCTCAATTCAGGAAGTTGCGCGCTATATAGAGAATATGAACCGCGGGGTAATCGGGAAATTACCGAATGAGAATCTTCCGAAGCTCGCCGATAAGACACTAGTGAAATCGCGCGAAGAGAAATACTTTGATCAAGTTCACGAGTTCGTCCCGTCATCGACGTCAAATGCCGAGAAAGCCTCCAATGGCCCCTTCAATGGAGAGTTTAACCGGTTTGTATCACGGCTTAGCACGACTTTATCGGATCGGCGCCTGAGCTTCATTCTCAGTCCTATCAAGGCGGACGGGAAGGTCTTCTCAACGGTCGACTTTGAGCAGATTATGAAGCAATTCATCGGGTATCTGACGAAGTCAAATGTCACCGTGATTGACCTCAGTGGCATTCCGTTCGAGGTTATGAGTATCACGGTCTCACTCGTGGC
The DNA here is from genome assembly GCA_903970625.1 of Solirubrobacterales bacterium 70-9. Taxonomy (GTDB): domain Bacteria; phylum Pseudomonadota; class Alphaproteobacteria; order Acetobacterales; family Acetobacteraceae; genus CAJCJG01. The sequence continues at coordinate 7,322 of CAJCJG010000153.1, forward strand.
GAGGCTCATATTCGACTTTAGCTTTCACTACTCGAAAATGCGTCATAAGGATAAAAAATTAAACGACATTCCAGTCATGGTCGTGTGCGAAGAAGCCCACAACTACATACCGAAGAGCGATATCGCAGCCTACAAGTCGTCGCGGAAATCAATCGAGAGAATTGCGAAGGAGGGCCGAAAATACGGGCTTAGTCTTATGATCGTAAGCCAGAGGCCGGCCGAAGTGTCCGATACCATATTCGCTCAATGCAGCAATTTTATATCGCTCAGATTGACGAACAGCGATGATCAGGCTTACGTCCGCCATTTGATACCTAACAACGTTAATAGCATTACAGACGTTCTGCCGAATTTGGCAGATGGTGAAGCTGTAGTCGTGGGTGATGCGATGCTGATGCCTGCCATTATTAAGATGGAGAAGCCAGACCCCGAGCCGCAGTCCGAGAGCATCGATGTCTATCGCGAGTGGCGGGAAGAATGGCGAGACATCAGCTTTGCGGAGGTCATCAAGAGGTGGCAGAAGGAGGTAGCGGAAAAGGCGACCTGACCTAGCTTCCGCCCGCTCTGCGGCAGTACTGACCGCGATGGCTGACCAGAACTCGGATATCGCGGAACCCAAGCTGCTCTTCAGCAGAGAAGAGTGGGAGGCGGCGATGCCCAAGCTCACCGCCGACATAACCGCTTATCTGAAGCAGTATCGGACGCCGGTCTTCATCGACCGGGGCAACCACGACGAACCCTGGGGATCGGGATCGTTCGTCGAAGTTGGGAACAACCGGTTCGTCCTGACCAACGAGCATGTTGCCCTGGCCAGACCGACCGGCGAGCAGCTTGGCGTCCGCTTCGATGAGCAAGACCAATCGCTGTGCATCGTGGGCGATCACCTTGAATTGCCCTGGCCTTGGGATCTCGCCCTGCTGCCCATCACCGACGCAGCTTGGTCGACGCTTCCACACGGATCACCCGCGATCCGACCAGATTGGAACCGCGCTCACGCCGGTTCCAACCGAGGTGTTCGCCTTTGCCGGATACGCTGGCGAGCGCACGAAATTCGTCTTCGGCACAATGCAGTTCGGTGCGACCACCAGCCTCGCCCGGGAGCTGTATCTTGAATTTCACGCGGAGATCGACAGCCGATTCCACCTGGGTCTGGGCTACCTGCCGGATAGCGCAACGAGTGTAGTTGGCGACCGCGACCTACCAAAGCCGCCTGGGCTGAGTGGAGCGACGGTGTGGAACACCTGCTTTGTCGAGGCGAAGGCCGCTGGAGTCGAATGGTCGCCCGAACAGGCGAAGGTGGCTGGGGTGGTTCGGGGCTGGCCATCCGGACAGGGCGTCATCGTCGCGACGAAAGCCGAGCACGTCCGCAGATTCCTACTTGGCGCTCTACACGCCTCAACCTAGCCGGCGACAGCACCATGACCTTTTCCGCTCGCCCGCTAACACACATATTTGTGGTCTAGCAAAGGGGTTTGCGATGGACGGTAGTGGAAAGCTGCTGGGCGTGCTCAAGGGGTTGCCGCTGTGGATGTTGGCGGCGCTTTCATAGTGGCCATCGCCGCCTCATTCTACGCGCCTCTCCAGGCTGGCCTCCCGACACCGCTTCCCGCGCAGCTCCCCCTGCTGGCGGTCCTTCTTGGCGCGATGACGCTGTGCGCCGTATTGGCCCATCTCATCACCGTCCTACAAGCCGCGCGTGCCGCGCGAGCAGCGGATGACCGGCTCCGCCTTGAACAAATTTACGCGCCTATCGCGGTCCTGTTCGTCCGGAGGCACGTCACCGCCTGCACCGGCGTATCGGCGCCGCGTCTCAAGCACCGCTTACTCAATGCCTGGGCTGAACTGTTCCGCTATCGTCGCGCTTTTGTTGGTGTCCGCCGCGCCCTGAGCGCGATCGGCGATCGTCAGGAGTCAACGAGCGCGGAGGTCGAATACGGAGGCGAATTTCCGATGAGGGAGATCCATGCCCGGGTGGTTGCTAATCCAGCCCTCGCGGGGCCGGTGCTGCTCAACCTGGTGCGACGGGCTGACCGCTCACGCTACGAGGGCAGCCCCTGCTCGGGACTGCTAACCGACGAAGAATATGCGCTTTTTGAGCATATTCACGTCGAGCATCAGCGGCTGGCAAGGCGTCTCACCTAGCCTTTGGTTCCCCGAGTGTGGTCGGTCACCTCAAGGACTCAGCCCCTACGTTTCGGATCGCCCTTTACTCGCGCAGGCTCGCATGAGAACAAAAAAAGAACTCGATCGTGCAGCGGCTCAACGACCGGTTGGCCGAACCGGCCACCGTCGGCAGCCGCGACGCGGCTTTCCCCCTGCCGCTTGGCCGCGGCGATCAAATCACCCAAGCCGGCGGCGGTCCCGATCCGCGCGAGCTGCCGCCCAAGGACCTGCACACGCGCGAGATCGATATTCGGGACCTCCACACCAATACGATTACGGTAAAGAGTCGGAACTTCTGTTACGCGAAGCGCCAATGGCCGGGTTGGGGGCATGATGGCGGACGAAGAGCTGATCGACTGGCTGACGGAACGGAACGCGCTGATCGTCCATTGCTCCCGGCCTGGAAAAGGCGATGTCGGCGCGGACGGCCTGCTGTTTCCCGAGGATCTCCGCAAGGCGATTCACATCTGCGCGCATGAGCGCCGCGAACTGAGCTGCTCGCTTGTCTGGCCCGAGCATGTGAAGACCTTCGGCGCGGTCGGGATCGTGCTGAGACCACGCTCGGTCGCCTCGATCACGTCCATCAGCCCCGGCGACTCTGGCACTCATTTCGACTTGCTCGGCAAGCGTCAGGGCGGCGGCGTCCCGTTCTCCACCGAGGCGCTCGACGAGACGTTCGCTAATTCCGTGGACTATAATGAGTGGACCGTGACCGACGCCGACACGATCGGCATCTTCGTGAACCTTTCCGAGCCCCTCGAGGTCGCGAAGACTTTCTATCTGTCAGCGGACCCGAACTACGATGCCGCGTTGATGGGGCCGGCGGCAGTCGTCGCCGCTGGCCCCATCACCCTCCAGGAAGTGATGGCCGCCTTTCCGGGTGTGCCGCTCTTCGCCTACCACCAGGAGGGCATGGCGGAGATCTGCAACGGCGCCAGCGGCTTGTGCATTCAGCCCGTCAGCGCCGCAGACCTCTACAAAGGCACGAAGTATTGGGATAAGCATAACCATGACCGAAACGATGGACTGACTCAAGGCGAGAGCGCCTAACTTCGATCATCTTTTGAGAATCTTGTTGATATTTCAAGGACCCTCTACAATGAACAGATCACCGACGCGACGAAGCCAACGAGCGGTACTTTCTCTGACGTCGTTGCCGGCATGCTGCGCGGATTGACGCCGTCGATCGTCACGGCTTGGTCGCCCGATCGGAAACGCAATTCGCCGTTCATGTTAGCGAGGCCGCGGAACAGGTCGCGAAACCCGTTGCCGTGGCTAGTGCCCTTGCCGTAGCGTGAAACGCCGTCCTTCAACATCAGGACGAGGGCGGCGCCATGATCGGTCAGATGCGCGTAGTCGGGGCAGCTTCGCAGGCTGGCGAGCACGCCCCGGCCGCCGTCGCTGACCGCGAATTCGAACCGCCGCGCAGTGGCACGATAGGCGGCAAGCCCGGAGGCGGATGCCCCGGAATGATCATAGACGTTGCACTGAATCTCCTCGAACGCGCCGACCAGCTGCGCCGCCAGCTTGCGCGGAAAGCCGACAGCACCCGCAGCGCGCTGAGCTTCCAGCTTGAAGCCGGTCTCCTCTGTTTGCGCCTCGCTCCCGTCTTCGGGCTGGGCGGGCCGCATGCGGAGAAATCCGGTATGCCGCTGGCGGCACGTCCAAATCGTGCGCCCCTGCCCGAGCGCGTCGCTTAGGGCGGCGACGTCCTCGAGCGCGAGCCAGCCGGCACGGCTCGGCTGTGGCAGGAGCCCCGAGGCCGAGAGCCGCTCCAATTCCAGAACGGGACCGAGCGCCTGTAACCGGTAGGCATGGTCGGGCAACGGTCGGAGACGGCCGCGCGCGGCCGCGAAGCACAGGCCGTCGAGCGCCGCGAAGGTGAAGGGAGCCGGCTCCGGTAGGCTCATGCCGCGCTGGCAGCCCCGCTGCGGGCGCCGGCGGCGATCAGGTTCTCGATCCGGGTTCGATTGGCCACGATGTTGCTCGCCAGGAGATCGTCGAGCGGCGCGCCCGGATCGGTGGGTGCCGGCTGCCGCCGAATCGAGGTGGCGCCTTTCAGGACCGCCTGTCGCCGCTTCATGGCCCAGATGAAGGAATCGGTCTCCAGCACGGTCACGCCGGCAAAGACTGCGGCGAAACGCGCGGCAAGGTCCGAGCCGCCGCGGACGACAAGATGTAGAGAGCGGCCGACGTCGCGGGCGAGGCCGCAGAGCCAGTCGGCATGCTGGTCCAGCCGGGTCGGCCAGCCGGTTCCGGTGGTGAACTCGTAGGCGACATGGGTGATCTCGTCGCGCGCAGTGATGAATTCCGCCCAGCGCTTGAAGTCGCGGTCAGTGCGGCCGTTGACATGCAGCGCCGTCGGCATCCCCTCGCCGATCATCTCGGCATAAACTAGGCCAATCCGCTTGATGGCGTAGAGGTCGTCCCAGCGCGGCGCGTTCACGGTGACGCTGTAGTTTGGCGTGGTCATGAGGCCAACCCCAGCGGCGCGCAGGGTGCGGACGAAGGCTGCCCGCGCCGCCATGCCGAGTTCCCACCAGCGTTCGATGGCGTCGTCCTCGCCGATGCCGGTGACCAGCAGCTGCGTGTCGGACCCGAGCCGGTAGCCGTCGCGCAGCGCCTCGCCCGAGACGAGACGGGTCGCGCCGCTCCGACGGCTGAACATTGTGCAGAGCGACAGCGCCGCAAAGCCCGGCGACGCGACACCCGAACGGCTGCTGGCGTGAAAGATGATTGGCACCGCTTGCGGCAGCGCCGGCGCTTCAAGGCGCTGCCCGCGCGGCACATTGGCCAGCGTGAATTCCCGGACCTCGAGAACGCGGGCGGCGAAGTCGGGATTGGCGCGGCAGACAGACGCACACGTGGCTGGCTTGCCGCAGCAATAGGTCAGGCAGTTGAAGTAGGGGGCCGCGACGCAGACACCGCCGCACAGCGCCTGTTCCGGGCAGCCCTGGCAGCCGAGCGCCGGCGGGTTGCGCTGCTCATCGTGCCAGAGCTGGCGGGCGCGCCGGGGCGCATGCGGTTTGGCCGACCCGTTCCGCGGCGCGCGCATCAGCATGTGATCGTGATCTCCACCATGCCCGCCATGTCATGCACCTGGCTGACCGTTCCGGGTCTAACGTTGCAATACTGGTTCAGAATCTCGACGACCGCAGCAGGCGGGCTGTCGTTGCGGGCGACGAGCGTCAGACATCGCCGCGCCACAAGCGCGCCGCCCTCGATCTGGACGGTGACATGCTCTCCGGCCGAGACGGCGGTGCCGCGTATAATATCGGCGGTCACGCCGCGACCACCCGATACCAGTTCGCGTGTGGTCAGGTCGCGCGTAGCGATCGCCATGCGCCCCTTATCCCAGCTTCGCCGAAGCGTGCTCCCGGCCCGTTGCAGGAAGTCGCTACCCATGGGTTACGTCTCCTGTAAAACCGGCCTGTAGCGTTTGGCGCGCCCGTGACTGACTTCGACCACCAGCCCCATGCCCGAAAGCACGGCCAGTCGGTTATTCCAGGCAGTGCGCGAAACGGCCTCCCGGCCGTTGTAGTCACGCAACAAAGTCCCGGCGTCAGCTTCGCCGAGATGCATGACGAGTTCGAAAGTTTGCCGGTAATTGGGATCAAGTTCTCCGACGAGATGCAAAGCAGTTACCCGGTCGGTGTCCGACAGCGCGCAGGCGAGCATGGCTTCGCCCTGACCGCGCAACAGATAATCGAGTTCTTCCTCGACACCCTCATCGGCGTTGGCGATCACCGGATAGAAATTCGAGCGCTGCCTGCGTGTGGCGTCGCGAAAGCCGAGAACGCATTCCCGCAGGAAGCTCGACGTCGCGGCTGAGACGTCTTCGAAGTCGAGAAACACCGGCTCCGGTTCGCGCGGCTCCACCTCAGCCACTTCGAGCAGCTTTCGCAGCACTGTGCGTCCGAATGCCATTTTCGCCAGCACATCCGAGCCCGCGGTCGCTTTCATGGAAATCTTCTTCATCTACGTCGCCATTGTCACTGACCACGCTGACATAGGGTCACGGCAGGATTCCTTCAAGAAGGATTCCACCCGCTCGCTGATCTTTTTCAGGTGCGCCGCCCGGAAGGGCACGCAGGAGGCTAGGTTGACGCCCCGAGCGGCCCCAAAGGGCAGGGAGGGGAGCATCACGGCTGTCGCCCTGTCGCTTGGAGTGAGAATTTAAGCAATTGAATTTCCAGGATGGGCGCCTGCCGTTAAATCGAGAACCTACCCTTTGGAATGAGAATTTCCCCTCTGGCTTGCCGTTTGGATTGAGAATATAGGTCCGCATGTTGCAGCAAGGCGGGCGCCCCATGAGGGCCGATGATGGCGAGGAGGATCCACCCGGTTGGGGTGAGGCGTGCCGCCAAGAGGCCGCGATCCGCGACCTGCTGGACCGCCACCCTGAGCGCCTCACGATCAGGGCCGTCGAGTCAGTGGCGTGGGAACTCGGGATCAGCCGCCCCACCCTTTACCGGCTGATCGCCCGCTACCGCCTGACGCACACCGTGGAAGGGCTCCTGGGGCCAGGTCGGGGGCGTCGCGCGGGAACCCGTCTCCTTGATCCGGCCGAGGAGATGCTGATCCGCGAGATTCTCGAAGTGGAATACCTCAAGCCCACCCGGCCGCCGTTCGAGCACGTCCTGGAACGGATCAGAGGCGCCTGCCGGCGCCGGGGCTGGCCCCAGCCAACCTGGCGGACCGTCAAGGCTCGGTTGGGCCTGATCGATCCCCGGGCCAAGGCGGTGCTCCGGGGCGATGTCGAGGCGGTTCGGGCCACGGAGCCGACACCCAACGCGTATGCCAGCAGCCGGCCCTTGGAGATCGTTCAGATCGACCATACCCAGGTCGACGTCATCGTGGTCGACGAACAGAGCCGGGCGCCCGTCGGGCGCCCCTGGATTACCATCGCGGTCGACGTGCTGACCCGCATGGTGACGGGCTTCCACCTCGGCTTGGAAGCCCCGTCCCGCGTGTCCGTCGGGCTCTGTGTTCTCCACGCCGTCCACGACAAGACCGCGTGGATGGCGGAACGAGGAATCGACGCGCCGTGGCCGGTCTCGGGCCTGCCCGAGACGCTGCATGCCGACAACGGATCGGATTTCCGCAGCCAGGCTTTCGTGCGAGCGTGCCGCAATCATGGCATCCGATTGATGTGGCGTCCGCCCGGACGGCCGCATTTTGGCGGGCACATCGAACGCCTGATCGGCACGCAGATGGGCGCGGTCCATCTGCTGCCTGGCACGACCTTCAGCAATCCCCAGGAGCGGGGCGACTATCAGTCGTCAACGGCGGCCCGCATGACGCTGCGCGAGCTCGAACGTTGGATCGGCTGGGAGATCGCTGGTCACTACCATCAACGGGTCCATAGCGGTTTGCATCGCCCGCCCATAGCCGTCTGGCGCGAACATGAGGAGCGTCTCAAGCTTCGGCTGCCGGTTGATCGACTGCAGTTCTGGGTATCCTTCCTCCCCGAGGAGGAACGCGTCCTTCGGCGCGACGGCATTCACTTCTGCAACATCAGGTACTGGGCCGACGCCTTGGCGGCGGACGTGGGCGGGACGAAGGGCAAGCTGCTGATCAAGTATGACCCGCGGGACCTTTCGCGGATATTCGTTCGTCGGCCGTCAGGTCGGTTCGTCGAGGCCCGCTATCGCGATCTCGGCTGGCCGGCCATCACGCTGAGCGAGCAACGGGCCGCCGTGCGGCAGCTGAAGGCGCAGGGTCGCCGCGAGATTGACGAGGAGATGATTTTCAAGACGACGCTCCGTCAGCGTGAGATCGAGGACACCGCGCGGCGGCAGCCCGCGGCCAGCCGCCGCCGGCGTGAGCAGCGCCCCAACGCGCCGCCGGCGGATCAGAAGGCCGGCGGTCTCAAGGGTATCGACTCACGCAAGGCGCTTGGTGGCGACGAGGGGTCGGAGACCTGGCGTGACCACTGACCTGTCCCATCTCACGGCCGCCGCGGCTCAGCTGCTCGCGGAGTCGAACGCCAACAGGATCCGCGCCGTGCTGGCGGAGCGCTGGGTACACTACCCGCGCGCCAGCCAAGTTTTGCAGATACTTAACCGGCTGGTCGATCATCCGCGCACCACCCGTATGCCGAGCATCGCCATCTACGGCGACAGCGGCATGGGCAAGACGATGATCATGGAGAAGTTTCGCCGCGAGCACCCGCCGCTGTTCGACGGCGACGCTGGGGTGGAGCGGTCCCGGGTCTTGGCGCTGCAGATGGCCGGGAAGCCCGGCGAGCGTCGTCTCTACGCGCAGATCCTGACCGCGCTGGGCGCCCCGCAGAACCCGCGCGCCACGGTGGTCGATCTCGAGCAGGTCGCGCTCCGCCTCCTGCGGGCTGTCGATCTCCAGGTTCTCGTGCTCGATGAGGTCCATAACATCCTCGCCGGCACCTTCAGGGAGCAGCGCGTCGTCCTGAATACGCTGAGGTATTTGAGCAACGAGCTCAAACTGTCACTTGTCTGTTTTGGCGTGAACGAGGCCAGGGAGGCGATCAGCGGCGACGTGCAACTGGCGCGCCGGTTCGAGGAATTCCCGCTGCCTCGCTGGTCGGCCGATGACGGGTTCGAGCAACTGGTCCGCGCGATCATCCGCAACCTTCCCCTGCGGCAGCCGACGGTTCTCACGGCTCGCGCCGCGCGAAGGATCCTGCAGTCGACCGACGGCCTCACCGCGAAGGTCTTTCGCATGCTCAATGAGTTGGCGATTGAGGCGATCGAGACCGGCGCCGAGCGGATCACCGACGAGGCGATCGAGCGATGGCATCCGGCGACGAACCATGAGACCTCATTCGCTTGATCCGGCCCCTGCCCGTCTTGCTCCCGGCGCTGCCGGACGAGCTGTTGTCGTCGTGGCTCGGCCGTCACGCGGCCTTCTATCGCGTCAGCGGCGGGCGACTGCTCCGGCATTGTGGCGTAGACGCCGGGTCGACGCGGAGCCTTGATCTCGCTTTGTCCGCTCATGACCAACGCCAAATCGCTCGCACGTTCCGCACTGACCCCCGGGTCCTCCGGCGGATGACGCAGTCGCGTGGACGCCGCCGTCCGGCCCTCCTGATCGCGACGGATCGGCCCATGCAGGTCTGCGGACGTTGCGTCATCCGCCACGATGCCGCGCCCGAGACTCGAGGCGCCCGGTTGCGCAGCTGGATGGAGGGCTGGCGTGTAAGCTGCCCCGTGTGTGGCGCCCGCTTGGACGATTGTCGGCCGATGAACATGCTCAACAGGGCGAACCCGGCCGATCCGCTGCTTGCGAGGGTTGCCGAACATGCCGCCGAAGGTGAGATGATCCTGGAGGAGGCCGTCCGCCGAGACCCGCCGGGTGGTTCAGCCATCACGTTGATGCGGAGCCTGCTGCTGCCACGAGCACATCCATGGCAAGCATCCCCGACGGCGGATATCCCACGTCTGCTGAACGTGGTCATACCCGGATTTGACGACTTCCTTCGCGACACCAGCCCAGGCTTCCGCCGGCCTGGCACCCTCCTCCTGCCGATGAGCGTCCGCATCCCCGTATTGGCCGGAGTGGCCCGCGTGGCGCGTCGGCCGTCCCACTGGACCGAGCGTCTGCTCTCCACCGTGGGCGACAGCGCCCGGCCAGGGTTGGCGGCCTGCTTCAGGGCACTCGGCGAGAGCTGACCAGATCCCCAGGGCCGGCGGACAGCCCGCGGTGAGAGCGCGATATTCTCACTTTCTGCGGCAGGATGTGAGAATATCCGAACCCGATATTCTCATTCCAAACGGTAGGAATGGGCGCAGAAGGGGATATTATCCATCCAAACGGCAGCGCGACACCGGTATCGGGGTAAGCGCCATGGCTGCGGAAATCTATCGTGATCCCGATCTCGAATGGCTGGACCATGTACCCCCGGTGGGCCTCGTGGTCGCGCCGACGCTCCTCAAGGAATTGGGGTTATTGCCGCTCAGGCAAACGCCAATCGACACCGGCCAGGTTGCCGAGATTATCGGCTCGGAGCTTTCCAAGCCGGCTCTCACTGATCCCTGGGTCTTCTTCGAACAGGTTCTGGGCTGGGAAGTGCGCCACGTCGCTGGCGCGCCCGGCGGTCCTGCGATTCCGGACGAACTGCTCGTGGCGCTCCCAGACACCGTGCCGTGCGATGGCCTCGGCATAGGCGCCGACCCGGCCCGAATGGCCCATGCGGCGGCCGGTGACGAAGCCGACGCCCGCCGCGTTGGCCAGCCGCACCGCTTCCTCGGCCATCGCCATGCCGACCACCTGCCCGAACCCCAGATTGCCGTCCACCGCCGCCCGGCCCGGGGCGAAGCGGTCGATGGTCGGCACGGCGGCCGGCAGCGTCGCGCCGGCCGCCACGTCGTCAAGATATTGCGGCACCCGCATGACCCCATGCGAGCGCAGGCCCATCGCGTCGGCTTCCAACAAATGATCGACGACGATTTGCGCGTGGCCGGGCGTGGCGCCGGCGGCCGTCAGCAGCGCACGGCCGAACCCAGCCAGCGTCGCTCTCGGAACCTGCGCGCCGTGTTGCTCCGGCCTCATCCCGCGAACACCGCGTCGGGCAGGCCGGGCACGTCCACCGCGATGGCGAACAGACCGCCGGCCAGCGGCTGCGCTTGCAAATCGGCTTCGGACAGGCCCCAGCGGCAGGACGTGCAATAGAGCGTACGCAGGTCGGCGCCGCCGAAGGCCACGCAGGTCGGCCGCTGCACCGGCAGGCGGATCGTGCGGTCGCACCGTCCGGACGGGTCGTAGCGGCAGATTTTCCACCCGTCCGGCTGGGTCAGCCAGTAGCCGCCGTCGGCATCGACCGCAGCGCCGTCCGGCGCGCCCTCGCCTTCGGCCAGTTGCACGAACACGCGCCGATTGCGGATGGTCCCGTCGTCACGGTCGAAACGCCATGCCCAGACCGTCCGCGCCGCACTGTCGCCGTAGTAGAGCACGTCGCTGTCCGGGCCGAAGGCCAGCGCGTTGGAGGCGGTAATCCCCTCGACCAGCCGGCGGCAGGACAAATCCGGGTCCAGCCGGTACAGGCCGCCGGTCGGTCGCGTCTCCGGATCGTGGAGGCTGCCGGCCCAGAACCGGCCCTGGCGATCGGGCCGGCCGTCGTTGAAGCGGTTCTCCGAAAGTCCGGCCTCGGGTTCCGCGAGAAGCGTGAACGTACCGCGGGCGGGGTCGAAGCCGTAGAATCCGTGCCGCATGGCCACCACAAGCCCGCCGGCCTGTCGCAGCGCGAACGAGCCGACATCGTACGGCGTCGGCCACGTCCGGTTGGCTCCTGCGGAGGGATCGAAACAGTGGATCTGCCGGCCCTTGATGTCGAGCCACCACAGCATTTGCCCGACCGGATCCCACAGCGCGCCCTCGCCCAGCAGCGACGCAGCGGGCAGAACGCACTCGACAGTGCGCATGGACGTTGCCTCTCCCCAGTTGGCCGATGCGCACCGAAGCATTGGCGGCGCCCATCCAATCGTTTGGATTTTCCTACCGCGGGCCGCGCGGGAGCGTCAACGGTGCTGCGACCGGTACGCCGAACGCATCATGTCGCTGCGCAGCAGCCCGACCGCGCTGCAACCTCGTCGAAACCGCAGATTTGCGAGAAGCGCGCGTCGGGGGCGTTCGCATCGCGGATCACCTGCACGACACTCAATCCAGCCGACCGAGCCGCCAGAAGTTCGCTCGGGGTGTCGGAGAAGACGCAGATGTCGTGAGGCGCAAGACGCAGGGCCGCCGCGATCGCGGCATAGGAGGTTGCAGATGTTTTCAAACCGGCGGCGAGGTCGAAATGCCGGCCGAACAGGCCCGACAAGTCGCCTTCCGGGCAGTGGCGAAAGAATTGCGCCTGCCAATGGGCCGAGCCGGATGCGAACGCGTACGGATGCACGCCGGCCGCCCGCCAGCGGCGCAACGCCGCAAGGGCATCGGGATAGATGTGGCCTTGCAGCGCGCCGTCGCCGCAGGCTTCGTCCCACATGAAGCCCTGGATATCCTGCAACGCCGGCACGTCGCGGCCCTCCTCCAGCCAGCGCAGCAGCACCGCCGTCAGCGGCTCGGCAGTACCGGCGAGGCCGCGGAGTTTTGTAAGCGCATACTCCAGCGCGGGCTCTCCGGCATGCTGCGCGAGGAACTTCGGCAGGCGCTGCCGCGCGTAGCATGTGACGGTCGACAGCAAAAAGGATCGCGAACTGATCGCGCCCTCGATATTAACCAGGACGACCCGCGCGTCGATGCCGGCGGGGAAAAGCGACATCAGTCGGCGCGGCCCAGGCGTGTCGCTTCGTCCACCTCCTGGAGTCGGCCGCTGCGCACGTCGTAGATGTAGCCGTAGATTGGAATGCTGTGGGGCACGAGGGGATGGGAGCGGATGCGCGCCACGTCCGCCGCGACGCTGCCGGCAAGATCGTCGAAGGTGAGCCACTTCACGAAATGGCCATGAACCGAGCCGGGACCCTGGCCATGATCGTGCCAGCCTTGCGCGTCGATGCTCGCGGTCTCCAGACTTTTGTCGAGCAGCCCGGCGATCACGTCGTCGGTGAACAACTGCATGCCGCAATCGGTGTGGTGGATGACGAACCACTCGCGGGTGCCCAGCAGTTTGTACGAGATCACGAGCGAGCGGATCGCATCGTCGCTGGCCCGGCCACCGGCGTTGCGGATCACGTGCGCATCGCCTTCGGCCAGACCCGCATACTTTGCCGGGTCCAGGCGAGCGTCCATGCAGGTCAGGATCGCGAACCGCCGCCCCGGCGGCAGCGGCAATTTTGCCTTGTCGCCGAAATCGCTGGCGTAGGCGGTGTTGGCCGCCAGGACCTCGTTCAGCACCGTGCTCATCGTTCGTTCTCCCTGTCCAACGTTGTGGGCTCGCCGATTGGCAACGTCCGCGCTCTATCCCGGCAGCCCGGCGCGCTTCGCCATTATGCGAGACATTTACGTCGTTCAAAATATATCACATTATAAATTCGTCAAATAAAAAAACTTTTCCGTCCCACATTGGGGGTTCGAGCCAGGGCGCAGTTTGCCGGGCGGGAGGCTACGCGGTGCGCGGCGATTGCCGGGCCGGCCGCCGCTTCGCGTCCCTTTGCCCCGACCCATCGCGGACGGGATCAATCGGCCCGCCAAAACTCCGCCCAGCGCGGACTGTAGCCGGAGTGGCCGGTCAGCACGTCGCCATGCAGCCAGGTCGGCACTACGGCGGCTTCGGCGCGAAAGAACAGCGGCAGCGCCGGCAACTGCTCGGCATAGATGCGCTGCATGTCGGCCGAAATCCGCTTCTGCGCCGCCGGGTCCAGTTCGGTCTCCAGCGCCGCGATGTCGGCGTCCATCGCCGGATCGGCGAAACCCATGTTGTTGCCGCCGATCCAGCCGTTTGCCTCGCTCGGGATCATTGTGCTGGCCAGCGAACTGCGCAGCGATCCGCCGACCTCGCCGATATAGGTGTACATCGCCATCCCGCTGTACTCGCGTTTGCGGAGGGTTTCGCCGAACAGCGTCCGGGCAGGCTCGTTCTTGATGACGACATCGACTCCGACGGCGCGCCATTCGCTTTGCAGCACCTGCTGCACCAGTTCTCGCTGCCGGTTGCCGGCCGTGGTCGTGAACACCAGCGAGAGCCGGTCGCCCGCGCCGTTGCGGCAGATGCCGTCGTCGCCCGGCAGCCAGCCCGCCTGCGCGAGCAGCGCCCGCGCGCGATCCGGGTCGTAGCCGTAGGTCGGCACGTCGCCGCTGTAGTTCGGCTCCAGCTTGTTCACCCACGTCGCCGCGACCGGCTGCAACCCCTCGAACAGCTTTGTGTTGATCGCTGCCCGGTCGATCGCGAGCAGCAACGCCCGACGCACTCGCACATCGGCGAGGATCGGATTGGCAAGATTGAGGTTGATGTGCTCGTAGCCGAGGCTGGGGCGGAACAGATAGGTGAACCGCTCGGGTGACTGGCGGCGCAGTGCCAGCACCTGATCGAGCGTCAGGCCGACATTTTCGGCCGCCATGTCCACGTCGCCGGACAGCAGGTTGGCTTGCAGCGAGGCGGTGTTCTCAATGGTGCGGATGACGATTTGCCGGATCGCGGGCGCCGGCGCACCCCAATGGGGATTGCGCTCCAGCACGATCCTTTCGCCCAGGCGATATTCGGTGACGATGTACGGGCCGTCGTAAAGTCCTGGCTCGGTCGGCCGCTCGGCATACGCCGACTGGGACGCCCCGGCCTCGATGTGCTCCGGCAGCAACGGACCCCACTGGTTATAGTCGTACGTGGCCTGCTTCAGATGCAGCACCGCCGTGTGCTCGTCCACCACATCGACGCCGCGCACGTTCAGCCACGCGCGCGGATCGGAGAACGCGCTGTGCGGATCGATGGCCCGCGTCCAGGTGAACACGATATCGCGCGCCGTGACCGGCACGCCGTCGCCCCAGGCGAGGTTTGGCTTGAGGCGGAGCGTGACCGCAAGCCCCTGGCCGCCGGCGCCGTTGCTCTCCGGCCGCGCCAGACCGTTGTCCAGCGTCGGCACCTCCGAGCAGAGCAGGCACGCCAGTTTCCAGTCGCGGTCGAAACTGGTGACGGGCCGCTGTACGAAGCCCAGCACGTAGCCCTTGACGATTGTGGCATCGACGTATGGATGCAGGTTTGAGGGGAACTGTGCGACCCCGATCACCAACTGGTCTCGCGCGAGCGCGGGCGTTCCCGCCAACAGGCACGGCGCGAGCAGCAAAACCGCGAGCCGCCGGCGGGCCGTGGATCGCGCGCCCTGCAACTTCCTGCCTGTGGCCATTCGGATCGCTCTCCTGCTATCGCCGGCGCGGCGGCCTGCAAAACGCCGGCACGACGAACGTGGCATCTATTGACGACACATCAAGGTGGAAATAAGGTAATTACCGACCATGATCGTATAGATTCCGGGGCGGCCCGGATTGCAAGGGAAGGGACGACAATGTCCTACGAGGCACTCAGGATCGAAGTGGCGAACCCTCGGATCGGGGCGTTCGTCTCGGGAGTCGATATCGCGGCGCCTTTGAGCAATCGCGAGGTCAGCGAACTGCATCAGGCGCTGGCCGACTATCAGGTGCTGTTCTTCCGCGACCAGCATTTCACGCTCGACAGCCAGAAGGCGTTCGGTCGCCTGTTCGGCGAATTGCATATCCATCCCAACACGCCGGGGCCGGAGGGGCATCCGGAGATCCTGCCGATCCACGCGGACGCCTCCTCGAAAGAGATTGCCGGCGAACACTGGCACTCCGACGTGTCCTGCGACCCCGAACCGCCGCTGGGCAGCGTCCTGCATCTGCACACCGTCCCGCCCAACGGCGCGGGCGACACGCTGTTTGCCAGCATGTACGCGGCCTACGACGCGCTGTCGCCCCGGCTGAAGACCTACCTTGAGGGATTGACCGCGCTGCACGCCGGCGAGCGCAACTATCGCCGCAACAACCGGCTGCGCGGCATCGACGAGCGCGGCCGCGTCTTTCCATGGGCCAACCACCCGGTAGTCCGCACCCATCCGGTGACGAAGCGCAAGGCCCTGTATGTCAATCGCGTCTTCACCTACCGGATCAACGAAGTCTCGGAAGACGAGAGCGAGGCGATCCTCGGCTATCTCTACCGACACGCCGAACGGCCCGAGTTCCAGGTGCGGTTCCAATGGAAGCCGAACTCCGTCGCCTTCTGGGACAATCGTGCCGTCCAGCACCTCGCCGTCTGGGACTACTTCCCGCAGGTTCGCTCGGGCAACCGCGTGACCATCAAGGGCGACCGGCCTTATTGAAAACCGGCCACACGCAAAGGACGCCGAGGATGCAAAAAGGCCAAGTCACGGAATTCCGGCACGAGGCGAAGCGAGTGCCGGAGAGCGAGGCGGCGTCGCGAGTGCCGTGCGTGACGATACTGGGCGGAGGCTATGCCGGTGCCGCGACCGCGATCAAACTGCTCGATGCCGCCACGAGGCCGCTGCGCATCGTCATCGTCGAGCCGCGCGGCGAGCTGGGCCGTGGCGCCGCGTATTCGACGCGCGAGGCCGGGCACCTGATGAATGGGCCGGCGAAACTGTTCAGCCTGTATCCGGAGCGGCCGGAGCATTTCGCCCAGTTCCTTGCGCGATTCGCGGCCGAGTGGAACTGGCGCGACCCGTTGGCGCCGGATTTCCTCAATGCCTTTGCGCCGCGCGCGGTGTTCGGGGACTATGTGCGGGCTGAACTTGCGCGCGCCGTCTCCCGCGCGGCACCGCTGGTTTCGCTGGAGCATGTCGCGGCCGAGGCCACCGATCTGCGGCGCCGGGGCGGCCGCGTGGAACTGGGCTTGTCCAGCGGCCACGCTCTGATCGCGGACCATGTGGTTCTGGCGGTCGGTGCCGTGCCGTCGCGCCCAGATATACCGATCGATCCTGCCGTGGCCGCCTCGCCCCGCTACATCGCCGATCCCTGGACCCTCGAAGCCTTCGAACGCATCCCGCGCACCGGCCGCGTGCTGCTGCTCGGCACCGGGCTGACGATGCTGGATGCGCTGGTGACGCTGGAACGGCGCGGCTTTGCCGGACGCTACACGGCGATCTCGCGGCGCGGCCTGCTGGTGCATCCGCGCCGCGAAGTCGTGCCGCTGCGCGATTTCCTGGCCGAAGCGCCGCTACCGACGACGGCGCGCGGCCTGCTACGCGCCGCCCGGCAGGAATTGTCACGCACCACCCATGGGCGGCCGGACTGGCAATCGCTGGTCATGGCAATCCGCCCGCATGTGCCGGCGCTCTGGCAGCGGGCCAGCGAGGCGGAACGGGCGCGCTTCGTACGCCATCTGCGGCCGATCTGGGAGACCTCGCTGCATCGCGCGCCGCCACGCTCGGCGCAACTGCTCGAACGCGGGCGTGCCGAGGGCTGGTTCGCCCATCGCGCCGCCCGCATCGTGGCGTTGGAGCCGGCCGCCGACGGCCGGATCGCGGCGCGGGTGCGCGGACGCGGGCGGGCCGACAACGAGACGCTGATCGTCGATGCCGTCGTGAACTGCACTGGCGTCGCCCATGACTGGTCGCGGGCGCAAAGCCCGTTGATGGCCAGTCTGTTGGCGACGGGGGCGGTGCGGCCGGGGCCATTGGCGTTCGGCATCGACGCCGACTGGCAGCACGCCGCGATCGGCCGCGATGGCCTACCGGCGCCCGATCTCTCCGCCATCGGCCACCCGCTGCGCGGCGTGCGCTGGGAATCGAGCACGCTTGTGGAACTTCTCCAACAGGCGATCCAGCTTGGCAACCGCCTGACCGGGCAACTGCTCGCGGCCGATCCCGGCCGCGTCGTCGCGGCCACCGCCGGCTAACGGCGCACGTCACAAAGGTCCGAAGATGTCGAGACGACATGGCCAACTCAGTTTGGGGGCCTTTCTGCTCTTCACCGGCCATCATGTGGCTGCGTGGCGGCACAAGGAGGCGTCCGACAGCACGACGCTGGCCGACTTCATCGGCTTTGCGAAGATCGCCGAGGACGCCAAGTTTGACGCGGTGTTCCTTGCCGACGGCGTAACCGTCCGCATCGATCCGCATCTGGCGGCCAGCCGAAAGGCGCACAACGGCGTCTATCCGTTCGAGCCGATCACGCTGCTGGCGGCGCTGGCGGGACACACGTCGCGGATCGGGCTGGTTGCGACCGCCTCCACCAGTTTCAGCGACCCGTACAACCTCGCCCGCCAGTTCGCGTCGCTGGACGCATTGAGCCAGGGGCGGGCCGGCTGGAACCTCGTGACCAGTTCGGAGACCGCATCCGCGCACAATTTCGGCCACGACGGCGCGATCCCGCACGCCGACCGCTACGAGCGCGCGGAAGAATTCGCCGACGTCGTCACTGGATTGTGGGACAGTTGGGACGACGATGCCTTCGTGCGCGACCGGGCTGGCGGGCGGTATTTCGAACCGGCGAAGCTCCACCGGCTGAACCATCGCGGCCGGCATTTCAGCGTGCAGGGGCCGCTCAATATCGCCCGCCCGCCGCAGGGCCATCCGGTGGTCGTGCAGGCCGGCTCGTCCGAGCCCGGCAAGGAACTGGCCGCGCGCACGGCGGAGGCGATCTTCACCGCGCAGCAGACGCTGGCGGACGCGGTGGGCTTCTATGCCGACGTCAAAGGGCGGCTGGCGAAATACGGGCGCTCGCCGGACGACCTCAAAATCTTGCCGGGCGTGTTCCCGGTGGTCGGCCGCACCGAGGCGGAAGCGCGCGAGAAATTCGAGGCATTGCAGGCGCTGATCGAGCCGGTCGTGGGGCTGGACATGCTGACCACCCATTCCGGCGGCCTGGACCTTTCGGCGTACCCGCTCGACGGCCCGGTGCCGGAGATTCCGGACACCGAGGGGCCGAAAAGCCGGCGTGAGTTGTTGCTGGCACTGGCACGGCGCGAGAACCTGACGGTGCGCCAGCTTTATCTGCGCATCGCGGGCGCGCGCGGGCACTGGCAACTGGTCGGCACGCCGGCGCAGATCGCCGACGAACTCGAAGAGCGATTTGTCCATTATGGTGCGGACGGGTTCAACATCATGGCGCCGACGCTGCCGGGGGGACTGGTCGATTTCGTCGAACTGGTCGTGCCGGAACTGCGCCGGCGCGGGCTGTTCCGCATCGAATATTCGGGCACGACGCTGCGCGATCATCTGGGGTTGAAGCGCCCGGCCGGCCGGTTCGCCGGCCGCGTCGCGGCGGCCGAGTGAATGACGGGAAGACCATGACATACATCGACAGGCCACAGCCTAATGCGACGCGCCCGAACCATCGGGCCTGGGGCACCGGCCGGGATGCCGGCTCGGCCCTGCTGGCCGAGCGGTTCGCCCCGATCTTTGCCCGCATCCGCGAGGGAAGCGTGGCGCGCGAACTGGGCCGCGATCTGCCGTTCGAGGCCATCGGCTGGCTCAGGCAAGCGGGCTTTACCGCGCTGCGCCTGCCGCGAGAGGCGGGCGGTGCCGGCGCGTCGCTGCCCGACCTGTTCGAACTGCTGATCGCGTTGTCGCAGGCCGACTCCAACGTCACCCAGGCGCTGCGGGCGCATTTCGGCTTTGTCGAGCACGTGCTCGATCTCGGTCCGGGGGCGCGCCGCGAGATATGGCTGCCCCGTCTGGCGCGTGGCGATATTGTCGGCGGCGCGTGGTCGGAGACCGGCGAGGCGAAGCTGGCGCAGTTCTCCACGCGGCTGCTGCCGGACGGCGAGGGGTGGCGGCTCAACGGCACCAAGTACTACACCACCGGCTCACTATTCTCGGACTGGATTCACGTCAGTGCCACGGACGCCGAGGGCGAGACGGTCGCTGCGACAATTGCGCGCGACACGCCTGGCGTCGAGATCGTCGATGACTGGGACGGGCTGGGACAGCGGCTGACCGCGAGCGGCACGGCCCGGTTTGTCGATGTCGCGGTGCCCGATGCGGCCGTGGTGCGCGGCAAGGCGCCGTTCGGAACCTCGCAGGCGTTCTACCAACTGGTGCATCTGGCCACGCTCGCCGGCATCGGGCGCGCCGCCGCCGAGGAGGTGGCCGAGGCCGTTGCAGCACGGACGCGCACCTACAGCCACGCCGCAGCGCCGCGCTCGGCCGAGGATGCGCAGGTGCTGCAAGTGGTCGGGCGGGTTCGCAGCGCCGCCTATTGCGCCGGTGCCATCGTGCTGCACGCGGCCGGGGCGCTGCAAACCGCCTTCGCGGCGCATCAGGCCGGCGATGCGGACGCCGAGGCCGCCGCTGTCGCGGAAGCCGACCTGGAGGTGGCGCAGGCGCAGACGGTGGTGTCGGATTTGATCCTGAACGCGACTGCGACCTTGTTCGATGCGCTGGGCGCGTCGGCGACATTGCGGCCGGCGGGATTGGATCGGCACTGGCGCAACGCGCGCACGCTCGCCTCGCACAATCCCCGAATCTACAAGGACCGGATCGTGGGCGACTTCGCCGTCAACGGCACGCCGCATCCTCCGCAATGGCGCATTGGGCAGCCGTGAGCCGGAGCCGTCATTGTTTCGCCTGCGGTAGCACGCTGCCCGCCAGCAGGCTGGCGCTCAGCAGTGCCGCGCCGCACCAGAACAGGGTGGGCGAGTAGGACGTGATGCCGAACAAATGGCGCGCGCCGCACAGCGCCGTCTCCAACTCGCAAAGCTGCGAGTTGGACGCGACGCACGGCACCGCTTCGCCGAACGTCAGGCCGGTGTTGGCGACCACCGACGGAAACAGGACCGCCCACCACGCGAATGCTGCGGCAACCGCCACGGCGCCGAGCCATCCGAGGACCGCGCACGCTACTCTGGGCGAGATGGCTACCATCGCAGCAGGCCCTTCTGCCACGAGAGCAGATGGTCGCGCGCGCGGAACAGCAGGCTGATCAGGCTGGAGCACAGAATCGCCATCAGGATCAGGCCCGCCCACATGTTGCCGTAGGCTGCCCAGCCCTGCGCCCATTGCAAATACCAGCCGAGCCCCGCCTTCACGCCGAGCATTTCCGCCACCACCAGAATGGCGAAGGAGAACGACAGGCCCATGAACAGGCCGACGAACACATGCGGCATTGCCGCCGGTATAGCGACCTTCAAAACGAGAAAACGATTGTTGGCGCCGAGCACGCGGGCGACGTCGTAGTAGCCACTGTCGACGGAGGTGACGCCCGACCATGTCAGCACCGCCACCGGCATACCGGCGGCCAGCGCGATCAGGAACACGCTGGCGCTGAAACTGGTCGGGAACACGAACACGGCCACCGGCAGCCACGCGGTTGCCGGCACGGGGCCGATGAAGCGCAGCAGCGGATGGCCCCAGTAGTGCGCCAGCCGCGACCAGCCGATGGCAACGCCCGCGACGAATCCCAACACGGCCCCGGTCGCCACGCCCACGATCAGCAAGCGCAGCGAGTAGTAAACGCAGAGCAGAATGCGCGGCCAGTCGTCCACGAAGGCCGCCAGCACTTTTTGCGGCGCGGTGAAGAACGGGCGCGGCAGCAAGCCGAGTTTGGCCGTCACGGCCTGCCATATAACGAAGACAAGACCGATCGCGACCAGCCAGGCCCCGGCGTAGCGCAGCTTGCGGCCGAACCGGCCGAGCCGCGTGCCCCCGAACGACGCGACCAGCAGCACCGCGCCGAGACCGGCCTGAAGCCACGTCAGCAGCGGCGTGTAGTCGAGATCGTAAACGTCCGGCCAGCCGGCCGTCACGATGGCGGCGGCGAACCATGTCGCCGCCGCCAGCAATCCGACCCACCAGACCGCCGGAATGGCGCGCGCCTGCCGCAATGCCAGACGGGATGCGCCATCCGCCGCGATCTCGCTCATCTGCGACCTTTCAGGCGAACACGTTGAAGGTGAATTTTTTCGCCAGCGCCTTGCTGTCGGCATTGGCGCGGAAGACGTTGATGAGCTTCAGGTCTTCGATCTCCTCGGCGATCTCTTGCTCCAGCGCGGGACCGGCCGGGTGGTGGTGGTAGGCCAACTGGCCCAACAGGTCGGCCAGCGTCTCCTCGGAGACCGGCGGTTTGTAGGTCTCCTTGTAGAATTTCGCCACCGCCGCAGGGTCTTTGGCCACGACCTCGTGTGTCTCGATGATTGCCTCCACCGTGGCGCGGACGAGGTTTTTGTCCCGCTTCACGAAGTCCGTGCTGGCGCCGATGGTGCAGCAACTCAGGTTTTCGTAGGTGCCGGTCTGATTGTTGGCGATCTCGATCAGGTGCTCGTCCTTGATCCAGCCGAAGGTCTGCGGATCGAGATGGCCGAGCGCGTCGGCTTCGCCCTTCTGCACCGCGACTGCGAGCAGATTGTCGGGGAACACTTTCCAGGTCACGTCCCTGTCGGGATCGATGCCGAGTTTGGCCAGTGTGACGGCAAAAATCTGCTGCGCGGAGCCGTTGGACTGCGCGACCGCAATCGTCTTGCCCTTGAGGTCGAGGGCCTGCTTGATCCCGCTGGTGCGCGTCGTCAGCAGCCGGGTGCAGCCGGCGTGCGTGCCAGAGATCAGCCGCACGTCGAGCCCTTCGTCGAGCGGTTTCAGCCAGCCCAGCAAAAAGCCGGCGCCGACATCGATCTTGCCGGCGGCGATGTATTTCGTCAGTGCGTCGTCGCCGTTGGCGAGAAAGTCCACCAGTTCGACGTCGATGCCGTGCTTGGCGAACACGCCGGTTTTTGCCGCATAGGCCAGCGGTGCGTGGCAGGCAGCGGGCTGCGCCCAGCCGAGCCGGACTTTTTGCAGATCGGCCGAGCGGACGACCGCCGGCTTGGCCAGCACGCCGAGCGCCCCGGCAAGGCCGACGGCGCCGGTAGCACCCAGCACTGTTCGGCGCGAGACCGTCGTTTTAGCGGGAGTTTCGTTGCTCATTTTCTAGTTTTCCTGACCGAAGGTGTCCCGTGATCGCTATTCGGCGGCGGCTGCAAACGGCGCCGCCTGCGGCTGTTGCGCCGGTGCGTCCAGCACGCCGAGATAGGTTTTGCCGATGATTTCGTGCGATGCGTCGCTGCTCGGCGGGTGGAAGCCGCCGGCGCGCACGTCGCGGTACAGACGCTCCAGCTCGTTGCTGCGGAATAGCGAGCCGGCGCCGGCCACTTTGGTCGCCAGGTCGACCACCTCGCGCGCGGTGTCGGCCGCGAACACTTTTGCGGCGAGGATTTTTGCCGGCCACTGTGCGCCGTGATCGACGCCGCTCCACCAGTCGGCGGCTACCCGCTCGACCAGCGCCTGGATCGCATCGAGCTTGATGGCGGCTTCGGCGATGCTGGATTGCGCGAGCGGATGGTGCGCGAATGTCTTGCCGCCGAGCGCGACCGACGTGCGGCGCTGCGCGCCGGCGGCGGCAAGGTCGAACGCACGCTTGGCGATGCCGTAATAGACGATGCTGATGCCGGGAATTGCCCAGCCGAAAATGCCGTCGATGAACGGATCGTTGGGCGGCCCGGCCGGCAGGACGCGCGTGACATGCTCGGGCTTCGCGAGTGCGCCGTCGAGAAACGTGTCGTCGCTTTTGGTCGCGCGCACGCCGATTGTGTCCCAGGTCTCGACCGTGCGCACGCCTGCGGCATCGCGGCCGATGAAGGCATGGACGATCTTCGGGTGTGCGGGGTCGGAGGAATCCAGACCATGCACGCCGAGCCAATCCCATGCCGGGGACAGCGACGTGAAGACTTTGCGGCCGGTGAAGCGGTAGCCGCCATCGGGCTGCGGTGCGGCATCGACGAAGGAATGCGCGAGGGCCACGTCGTTGCCCGGCTCGCCGTGCCCGGCCGCAAACACTTGGCCGCGCGCGGCTTCTTCGAGAATCCATTGCGCCGAAGTGTCGCCGCGCCGCCACAGATAGGCGGCAGCGCCGGTCCAATAGAGGTGCATGTTGATCGCCAGCGCGGTCGAGGGCGCGCGGTAGGCGAGGCGAGCATTCTCCCGCACGAATTCCGGCAGCGTCAGTCCGAGGCCGCCGAGTTCGGTCGGCACCGCGAGGCGCAGGTAGCCGGCGTCTCGCAGGTCGGCCAGATCCTCGTGGAAGAAGCTGTTGGTGCGATCGTAGCCGGCCGCGCGCCCGCCGATCCGCTCCAGCACCGCGTCGCTCAGAACGCCGCGGCCCAACGGCGAGAGCGCCTGATCTGGTGCGGTGGCACCCCTTTTGTCGGCTGTGTCGCTTGTCATCGGAACCCCTCTTTGCCCTGGGCCACGCCACCTGCGGCGATGCCATCATGTGCGTGATTTATCGATTCCACGATTCAGAAACGCATTACAAGAGAAAAATTACTATATTCGCCGTAGTTTCGGCGGCGCTATGCCGTGCGCCAGCGCAACAACCTGTTTTCCGCCGCCCGGGCGATCCGATTGAGCAGGAAGCCCACCGCGCCGATCAGGATCATGCCAAGCACGGTCTGCCCCATCTGGAACCGGTCGCGCCCCTCGATGATCAGCGTGCCGATGCCGGGGCCGGCGGTCATGAAATATTCGGCGCCGATGGTGGCAAGCCACGACTGGATCAGGGCCAGATGCACGCCGGTCAGGATCGAGGGCAGCGCCGCCGGCAGGTAGATGGCGAGCAGCATCTGGCTGCGGCGATAGCGCAGCAGCGCGCCCACCTCCACCAGTGTGGCCGATGCGCTCCGCGTGCCCTCGACCGTGTTAATCAGCGTGGGCGTGAAGGCGGCCAGCGCCACGAAGACGATTTTCGACGCCTCGCCGATGCCGAACCACATCGCGATCAACGGAATCCAGGCGAACAGCGCGATCTGCCGGAACACGTCGAAGGACGGGCGCAGCAGCGCGGAGGCCAGGGGCGACAGTCCGAGCAATATGCCGCCGACGACGCCAAGGCTGGCGCCGAGTGCGAACCCCGAGAGATCGCGCACGATGCTGGCCGCGAGGTTGCCGAGCAGCGACTTCTCCGCCACCTCCGTGCCGAGCAGGCCCACCAACCCTTCCAGCGGCGGCACGATGCGGGTGTCGGTCAACCCACTGCGGCTGATGGCTTCCCAGGCCGCCAGGAGCACGACCACGGGCACGAGGCCGCGCCAATCGAGGCGCCTTTGCCTCGTCGCCGTCATGGGGAGGCGACCTGCCAACGCTGCAAGCGCCGCTCGATGGCGGCGAGCGCCGCATCCAGCGCGAAGCCGATCGCGCCGATCACAGCCATCGTGGCGATCACGACGTCCAGTTGGAACATCTGCCGCCCCCACACGAGCAGGTAGCCAAGCCCCTCGGACGAGGCGAGCAATTCCACGACCACGAGCGCGAGCCAGGCATGGCCAAGCCCGTAGCGCAGGCCGACGAAGATCTGCGGGACCGTGGCCGGCAGCACGATATGCCATACCACCTGCGCGCGGCTGTAGCGCCACAGGCTTGCGGCCTCGAACCAGCCGGAAGGTACGGCCCGGATGCCGGCGCGCGTGTTCCAGGCCACCGGCACCAGGGTTCCCACAGCGACGATGATCAGCTTTAGCGACTCGCCGATGCCGACCAGCAGCATCGCCAGCGGAATCCAGCCGAGTGCCGGCACCTGCGCGAGCGACGTGAACAGCACGGACGCATACGCCTCGAACGGCCGCGACAGCCCCATGGCCGTGCCGAGCAGCAATCCAAGGCTCGCACCGGCGGCGAAGCCGAAAAGCACGCGCTGCAAGCTTATCAGAGTGTTGGCGAGCAGGTCGCCGCTTTGCCACAGTTCGAGGAACGTGTCCCAGACCACCTGCGGCGCCGGCAGGATCTGCGGCGGCACCCAGCCCTGCCGGGCGCCCACCGTCCACGCCGCCAGCCCCAATAGCGGCACCAGCAAGCCGATGCCGATCAGGCGAACCGGCGGTGCGAACTGGATGCCCCGCGCGCGCGTTGGCCGGTCAGGAACCGAGATCGTGGCCATTGGCGTCCCGCGCCGTCCAGCGATGTTCCAGCCCCAGTTGCCGCAACGCCGTCTCGGCGTATTTGGGTTCGAACCAGCCGGTCAGGTCGACATCCTTGCGCAGCAGTTTGTAGGCCCGCGCCTGCTGCGTCTGCACCTCGTACTGATGCACGATGAACGGGTCGATCAGCGGGCTGTTGCGAAATTTCAACGGCTGACCTTCGAAGTCGGCACGAAAACTGTCGGCGGGATAGCCGGATTTTGCCCACAATTCGAACAGCGCATCGCGGTTGGCCTCGTCGGACGACCACAGCGCCGCGCGGACGAAGGCGGTGACGATCTTCTGGACGATCTCGGGATGCGCTTCCTCGAACGAAGCCGCCGCGATCAGGGCGGAGTTGCGGCCGAACGCCGGGTCGTCGCCTTTCGTCGAATAAACGATCTTGGCAATCCCGTTCTTCTGCAACTCGAACAGTTCGTTGGCGCCGACGGCCGCGTCGACATCGTGGCTGGCCAGTGCCGCATCTGCGGTCGCCGCATCCATGTTGACGATTTTGAGGTCGCGCTCGGCCAATCCCTTGCTGGCGAGCACCTTGTCGAACGCAAGTTGCAGGTTGGTGCCGCGATAAAGTGCCACCCGCCGGCCCTTCAGGTCCGCGACCGTCTTGATGTCGGAGTCGGGCGGCACGGCAAGATAGATCGGCGTGTTAACACCGCTTGCGAGCAGGATCTTCGTCCGCAAGCCGTTGGCCCGGCCGATCACCGAGGGCAGGTCGCCCTGCAACGCGATATCGAGCTGGTTGTTGGCGAAGGCTTCGTTCACCGCCGGCCCGGCGCCCGCGAAGAAGAACCATTCGATCTTCACGCCAGGGTCGGACTTGAGTTCGTCTTCGACGTAATGCGCGGCATGCGCCGTCGCGGCCAACGTGCCGCCGACAAACGGACGGTTGCCGGCCCCGATCGAGGCGTAGCCGATCCGCACGGTGAGATCCTCGGCGCGGGCCGTGCCGGCGAGCAGGCAGGCCAGCAGCGCGGCTGCGGCGGCCAGTCGATTGGCGATTGACCACATGGAGGGCCTCACGCGGCGCGATGCAGCGCCAGCCCGGCGTGCTGCGGCGTGCCGGCGAGTGTCCTTAACAAGTGGGCGCGCAACCGCAGCAGCGCCTCGTCGCCCCGGTCGCGCGGGCGCGGCAGCGTCACCGGGACGATGTCGCGGATACGCCCCGGCCGGGGCGACATCACGACAACCCGGTCTGCCAGATAGACGGCCTCGTCCACGTCGTGCGTTACCAAAACCATCGTCGTTCGCTCCCTGACCCAGATGCGTTGCAATTCGTCCTGAAGATGCGCGCGCGTGAGTGCGTCCAGCGCGCCCAGCGGTTCGTCGAGCAACAAGACATCGGGCCTGTTCACCAGACCGCGTGCGATCGCCACCCGCTGCGCCATGCCGCCCGAGAGTTGGTGCGGATACGCGCGCTCGAACCCTTGCAGCCCCACCAGCGCGATATGATCGCGGACGGCGGAGCGACGGGCGTGCGCGTCGAGGTGGGAATTGCGCAAGGCCGCGAGCACGTTCCGCTCGACGGGCAGCCACGGAAACAGTCGCGGTTCCTGAAACACCAGCCCGCGTTGCAGGCTGGGGCCGACGATGGGTGCGCCGTCGTGCAGGACGGCACCGTCATGCTTGGCGTCCAGCCCCGCGAACAGACGCAAGATCGTGGACTTGCCGCATCCGCTGGCGCCGACAATCGCCAGAAATTCGCCGGGTTCAACCGCCAACGAGACATCGTCGAGGGCGACCAGCGGCGAGCCATCCACGCTGTATCGCTTGGTGACGGAGCGCATCTCCAGGCTGCCGGCAGTTGCGACCATGGTTCTCTCCAGCGTCCGGCCGCGGGCCGCATCGCCCGAGCGCGACCGCTCGCGATCATATTATACCTGACACGATGCGGTATCATAGGAGAATTTGCGCTTGAAGGACGAAAAATATTAGGGTAATTCGAATTTAACGGACTTCGAGTGTGCTATCTGGCACCCGTCCGATCGAGGAGCAGCCAATGTCCGCACAAATTCCGCTTGTCACCTTCCGCCTGACCGGCGAGGGCCGGGGCGTCGCCCAGACCGTGCGGGAGGATGGGTCCGCCCATGTCATCCAGACGGACGCGCATCCGGCCTTTGGCGGCGGCGATACCGCGCCAAGCCCGCTGGCTTATGCGCTGGCGGCGTTGACCTCCTGCACACAGGTCACGTCGCAGATCGTCGCTCGCGACCTGGGGTTGAGGCTCGGGGCCTTCACGGTTTCGGTGGATGCCAAGCTGGACCCGACGGTGCTGGCGACCGGGGCCGAGGGAGTCAGCAATTTTACCCGCCTGACGTTGACGGCGAGCATCGAGACCGATGCGGCGCCCGCGCAATTCGCGCATTTCGGCGCGGAGGTGGAGCGGCGGTGCCCGGTGACGCAGTTGTTCCGGCGCAGCGGCGTCGCGGTCACGACCGAATGGCGCGCGCTGGCATTGAACCAAATCGCCGCCGCCGCAGAATAGCCGCGTGACCGACTCTCGCTCCTATCGCTGGCTGTCGGTGTTGTCGGTGGCTGGATTTTTCGGCGCCTGGTACGTGGTGAATGCCGCGCATCTGGCGCCGGCCAATCTGTTGCCGAGCATGCAGGAGGTCTGGGCCGCGTTGCTCGACATCCTGCACAATGGCTATCGCGGCACGACGCTGTG
The DNA here is from genome assembly GCA_903970625.1 of Solirubrobacterales bacterium 70-9. GTDB lineage: Bacteria > Pseudomonadota > Alphaproteobacteria > Acetobacterales > Acetobacteraceae > CAJCJG01. The sequence continues at coordinate 35,473 of CAJCJG010000153.1, forward strand.
GGAAAATGCCGCCGCCACGCTGGGCCGCTGCCTGGGCGGTTTTGTGCTGGCTGCAATCGTCGGCGTGCCGCTCGGCCTATGGATGGGTCGCAGCCCGGTGCTGGCGGCGTCGATCGACTACATCCTGCAATTCATGCGGCCGCTGCCGCCGCTGTCGTATCTGATTCTGCTGATCCTGTGGCTCGGGACCGGCGATACCTCGAAGGTCGCGCTGCTGTTTCTTGCCGCGTTTCCCACCATCGCGATGGCCGCGATGGCGGGCGTGCGCGGAGTCAATCGGCAGCGCATTCAGGCGGCGCTGGCGTGCGGCGCGACACGGGCACAGGTGTTTCGTCACGTCGTCCTACCGTCCTGCCTGCCGATGACGATGACGGGGCTGCGCATCGCCCTGGCGGTGACGTTCTCCACCGTGGTCGCGGCCGAGTTGATGACGGCGAGCAATGGGTTGGGCTGGATGGTATTCTCCGCCAGCCAGTTCCTGCGCACCGACATCGTGCTGCTCGGTGTGCTGATCCTCGGTGTGCTCGGCATGGCACTGAGCCGCGCGCTGCTGTCGCTCGACCTGTGGCTCGTGCATTGGCGCGGGCGGGATTGAGCGTCATGCAGCATCGAATCAGGCTGCGGGCCTGGACGCTGCTCAGCGTCGCCCTGCTGATCGCGGCGTGGCTGATCCTGACCTGGGGCGGCCTCGTCCGCGACCTGTTCCTGCCGCCGCCGGACGAGTTGTGGGATGGCTTCGTCGATCTGGCGACCGATGGCTACCGCAACCGCACGCTGTTGGAGCATGTGGAAGCGAGCCTGTGGCGCATCGGTGCGGGCTTCGCCACCGGCACCGTCGTCGGCACCCTGCTGGGGCTTGCCATGGGCTATTGGCGCCCAGTCGAGGCGCTGTTCGCGCCGTTCGTCGAGTTTCTCCGCCCACTGCCGCAACTCGCCTACCTGATGCTGCTCATCATTTGGCTTGGCATCGGGGAAACATCAAAGATCATCTTGCTGTTTCTTGCCGCGCTGCCGGTGTCGGCGGTGGCGGCGCGCGACGGTGTGCGCAACGTGCGACTGCAAAGCATCCTTGTGGCGCGCTCGCTCGGCGCGAGCGAATGGCAGGTGTTTCGGCACGTCGTGCTTCCGTCCGCCTTGCCTGAGATCTTCGCCGGCGCCCGCATCGCCATCGGCGTCGTTTACGGCACGCTGATCGCGGCGGAGATTATCGCCGGCAGCAGCGGCATCGGCTGGATGATTCTGGATGCCGGCCGCTTCCTGCGATCCGACTACGTTTTCGTCGGAATCCTGTCGATCGGCCTGATGGGCCTCGCGCTGAACGGGGCGCTCGTCGCCCTTGAGGCGCGCATCGTCCATTGGGCCGGGCGTTGATGTCGTGACACGGCTACCAAAGGGAAAAAACCATGACAACCATCGATATGTCCGCCAATCGTCGGACCTTGTTGAAGGCCGGCCTCGGCCTTGGCGGCGCAGCCCTGCTCGGGACCATCCCGCGCCGCGCCCGCGCCGCCGGGCCCGACAAGATCAACATCGCCTTCTTTACCGAGACCAGCCCGAGTGCCATCGCCAAGGGCAACGGCTGGATCGAGGATGTGACCAAGGCGAAGATCAACTGGATCGAGGTCGGCAGCGGTGCGGAGATCAACACCGCCGTCGCGGCCGGCAGCGTCGATCTCGGCATCGGGATCGGCTCGGCCCCCACCGCCGCCGGCCTGTCGCAAGGCATCGGCTATCAGGTCGTCTATATCCGCGACAATATCGGCCCGGCCGAGGAACTGACGGTTCGCACCGCCGCGAATATCAAGAAACCGTCCGATCTGATCGGCAAGAAGGTGGCCACGCCCTTCGGGTCCACGTCGCATTTCCGTCTGCTCGGCTTCCTCAAGACCAACGGGCTGACGCAGCATCAAGTGACAGTGCTGGATTTGCGGCCGGACGCGCTGGTGGCCGCGTGGCAGCGCGGCGACATCGACGCCGCGTATGTCTGGGCGCCGGCGAAATCGAAGCTTCTGGCTGCCGGCGGCGAGGTGTTCCGCACCTACGACAAGCTGGAAGCGGCGGGCTACGTGATCGCCGACCTGATCGTCGCCCGCACCGCCTTCGCCCAGCAATACCCGGAAACACTGGTCGAAATTCTGAAAGCGGAAAACCGCGCGCTCGACGTCTGGACATCGACCCCCGACAAAGCCGCCGACATCATCGCCAAACAGGCGGGCGTGACGCCGGAGGTGGCGCGGGCCGACCTGCTCGAGTACGACTTCGTCGCGCCGAAGCGGCAGTTGGAACCGAAATGGCTCGGCACTCCCGGCCATCCCGGTCGCTTTGCCGAGGTGCTGCAAAGCACGGCAAAATTCCTCGCCGAGCAGAAAAGCATCCGTTCCGTGCCGGATCTTGCCGTGTTCCAGAAGGGCATCAACACCGCCCCGCTCGGGCAGGCGCTGGTCTGACATGCCGGACGCAACCGACGGCAGGCGGCTCGTTGCCGGCGAGGTTTTTGTGTCGTTTGCCGGCGTGGGCGTCACCTATGGTTCCGGGGCCGGCCGCGTGCCGGCCCTGGAGGGCATATCGCTGGATTTCGCAGCCGGCGATTTCGTGTGCGTCGTCGGCCCCTCGGGCTGCGGCAAGACGACGCTGATGCAGTCCCTGGCCGGGTTCCTCAAGCCCAGCAGCGGCACCGTCAGCATCGACGGTCGCCCGGTCGATGGCCCGGGCGCGGACCGGGGCGTGGTGTTCCAGCAGCCGGCGCTGTTTCCGTGGCTCACGGTCGGGGGCAACGCCGGCTTCGGCCCGATGTTGCGCGGCGAAAGCCGGGCGGCCCGCGCCGAAACGGTCGAGCAGCATCTGCGGACGGTCGGCCTGTGGGAGTTTCGCGACCGCTACCCCTACGAATTGTCCGGCGGCATGCAGCAGCGTCTCGCCATCGTGCGCGCGCTGGTCAACAAGCCGAAAATTCTGTTGATGGACGAACCGTTCGGCGCGCTCGACGCGCTGACGCGGGAGAAGATGCAGGAGGAGTTGCATACGGTCTGGCGACGCACCGGCATGACCGTGCTGCTGATCACCCACAGCGTCGAGGAGGCAGTCTATCTCGGAACGGACGTGGTTGTCATGTCGGCCCGCCCTGGCCGCATCGTCGAGCGCATCGCCGCCCCCTTCGCCCGCCGCGAAGGCGAGCGCAGCAGCCGCGAGACCAAATCCCTGCCGGCATTCGTCGCGTTGCGCGAGCGGGTGCTGTCGCTGATCTGGCAGAGCGCGGAGACTTGAAACGGGCGCCCCCCGCCTCAGCCGACGAACAGCAAATGCTCCGTCGCCTGCCGGTCGGCCCGGAAGTCGGCAAGCGTGCCGGAATAGCGGATGGCGCCCCGGTCGATCACATGCACGGTGTCCGCCAGCCGCGCGACCAGGACGCTGCTTTGCTCGGCGAGCAGAATGGCAAGGCCGGCGGCCTTTAGCGTCGCCAGCCGTTCGCCCAGCACCTCGATCACGGCGGGCGCCAACCCTTCGGTGGGTTCGTCCAGCAGCAGGATCGCGGGGTCGAGCATCAGTGCGCGGGCGATGCACAGCATCTGCTGCTCGCCGCCGCTCAGCCGGGTTCCGGGCCGGCCGCGAAGGGCGGCGAGCGGCGGAAACAGGTCGTACGCACGGTCGATGGGCCACGCCGCCCGCGCGGCCGGCGGGCGCCGCGTGACCCGCAAGTTTTCCTCGACCGTCAGCCCCGCGATGATGCGACGCTCTTCCGGGACGTAGGCAATACCGGCGTGCGCGATGCGATGCGGCGGTAGCCGTGCGAGGTCCTCGCCCCGGAAGCGCACCCGGCCCGCCGTGATCGTGACCAGCCGCACCACCGATTTCAGCGTCGTCGTCTTGCCGGCCCCGTTGCGGCCGAGCAATGCCGCCACCTGCCCCGGCGCGACCGTCAGCGATAGGCCGAACAGCGCCGGCGTCGCGCCATAAGCGGCGTGCACCGCTTCCAGCTCAAGCATGGAACTGTGTCCCGAGATACGCTGCGCGCACGGCGGGATCGGCGCGGATATCGGCCGGCGCGCCCTCGGCCAGCACGCGGCCGCGATGCATCACCGTGATGCGGTCGGCGAGCGAGAACACCACGTCCATGTCGTGCTCGATGATCACGGCGGTCATGCCGCGCGCCCGCACCAGGTCGCGGATGAAGCGGACCAGCGGCAGCCGGTCCGCCGCCGCCATGCCGCAGGTCGGCTCGTCCAGCAGCAGCAACGTCGGCTCGCCCGCAAGTGCCACCGCCAGTTCGAGGCGCCGCTGGTCGCCGTAGGCGAGGTGCTGTGCCGGCGTCTCCAACTGCGCGGCCAGCCCGACGGTCTCGGCCAATGCCGCGATGGCGTCGTCGTGCAGTCCCCGCACGCGGCCGAACAGCCGCCATTGCTGGCCGTGCCGCGCGATCGTCGGCACGCGGATGTTTTCGCGCACGGTGGCCTGCGGGAACAGATTGTTGATCTGGAACGTGCGGCCCACACCTCGCCGCGCCAGACGGTGCGGCGGAATGCCGACCACGTCGCGGCCGCGCAGCCGGATGCTGCCGGCGGTTGGGCGCAGCGCCCCGGTGAGAAGATTGAACACGGTGGTCTTGCCCGCGCCGTTGGAACCGATCAGGGCATGGAACGCCCCGGCTGCGACCGCGAAATCGACTCCGTCGATCGCCACCACGCCGCCGAACCGCTTGACGAGTCCCCGCACGGCCAGCACGGGCGTCGCGGCGCCTTCGTCGCTCACCGCCGCGCCGCCGGCCGCAGCAGCAGCCCCGCGAGGCCCTCCGGCCGATACAGGCCCACCAGCACGACGATCACGCCGAGCATGCTCAGCCAGTATGGCGTGACGGAAGGTGCCAGCGTCGCGACTGCCCTAGGCTCCAAACCCAATCAGCCCCTAGGAATCGGTGGCGAACCTCGATTCGATGAGCGCCTCTGTAATCGAGGGGCTGTAGAGGGATGTCTGGGGAATACTGGCTGACAGACGAAGCG
>CAJCJG010000154.1 GCA_903970625.1 Solirubrobacterales bacterium 70-9
CTTCGTGACCGCCGGCGTCGATCCGATCCTGATTTTTGCGCTGCATCTCGGACTGATAGGGGCCGCCATCAGCACCGTCGTTTCCCGCTGCGTGCTGCTTGGCATGGGGTGGTACGGGGCGGAGCGCGTGCATCGCCTGCTCGGCCCGCTCCAGCCGGCGCGGCTGGCCGCCGATCTGCGCGCCGTGTTCGCCGTCGCCGGCCCCGCGGTGCTGACCAACCTCGCCACGCCCGTCGGCGCCTTCTACGTCACGCATAGCATGGCAGTGTTCGGCACCGCCGCCGTCGCTGGGCAGGCCACCATCGACCGCATCTCGCCGGTCGCGTTCGGCCTCATCTACGCGCTGACCGGCGCCGTCGGCCCGATCCTGGCGCAGAACATGGGCGCCGGACGCGCCGACCGCGTGCGCGAGACGCTGCGCGACAGCCTGCTCTTCGTCGTCGCCACCGTGCTGATCGCGTGGGCGATCCTGGCCGTGGCGCAGTCCTACGTCGTGCTGGCGTTCTCGGCACAGGGCGAGACGGCGGTGCTGATCCGGCTGTTCTGCTCGTGGCTCGCCGCCTCGTTCCTGTTCGCAGGCGCGTTGTTCGTTGCAAATGCGGCGTTCAACAATCTCGGCTATCCCCTGTTTTCCACCGTCTTCAACTGGGGCCGGGCGACGTTGGGGACGATCCCGTTCGTGGCGATCGGCGCCGGCTACGGCCCGGCCGGCGTGCTGATCGGGCAGGCGGCGGGCTCGGTGGTGTTCGGCCTCGCGGCGGTCGCGGTGGCGTTCCGCGTTGTCGGCCGGCTGGGCACAGGCGGCGCCGCACACGAGGGCGCGCAGCCTCTGGTCGCAGGCTCCGGCAACGCCGTCGTGGCACTGACGGCGGCGCGCGTGCGTGACGCCTGAGGGCCGGCTACCGGCGCCGCTGCTCCGGTCCCGTGAGCACCTCGCCCAGCTTGGCGACCAGATAGTCCAGATTGCCCGGATCGAATGCCTCGAACTGCGTCAGCATCCGGGTGATCACGCGGGCGCGGAACCGCTCCATGTCGCGCGGTTCGCCGTCCAGTTGCGTGCCGTCAATCACGTCGGTCGCGGCGCGGAACGCGGGGAACAGATCTGCATCCAGCCCCGAGCGGTGGTAGATCGCGGCAAAGCCCCGGGCGCCGCCGTCGTGGATCAGGATGCGGGCGTTTTCCACCGGCACGCGCGCCATCGCCGCCAGCGCCGCCTCGAAGAACGCCATGTCGCCGATGCACAGCGCCCGCAGCACCAGCGTCGGCGTCAGCCGCCCGGCGCGGTGCATCTGCGCCACGAGGTCGGTCAGGTGCGCGCCGCCGGCCCCGCGCCCGAGATCGAGCGTGGCCCGTTCGCGGGTTTGCAGCACGATGTCGGTGGCCAGACCCGCCGGCAGATTGTGGTGCGCCACCAGATGCTCGCGCAACCGGTCGGACACCAGCACCACCAGCCGCTCGGCAATCGCGGGCGGCAGCGTGTCGCGCCGCGCCATCCCCTCCGTCACCGCCACGCTGTTGGCGAACCGGTCAATGGCGTGGCCCAGGCTCTGCTCGCCGACATGGGCGCCCGGGTTGCGCATCAGCACGGCCACGCTCGCCTCGTCGCCCGCCGTGACCAGGGCGGCGGCCACCGGCGCGGACACCTCCGGCCGCCCGGCGACGGCCGCCTGTTTCAGGCCGGAGCCGCCCCGGACAATCTCGATCAGGTCGTCGTCGGTAAGCACCAACGAGTGGGTCACGATCGGCAGCGCCACCGAATCCACATCGCGCGCAAGTCGCGCGGCCACGTCGTGCGGCAGATGCGTCGCCTGCCGCAGGCTTTCGGCCAGCGCCGCACGGACGCCGACCTCCAAATCCTTGGCCATGATCCGCACGACGTCCTGCGCGCTGCGCAGTTCGGCTTCGGTCAACGCCGGGCTGTCGATGGCCTGCCCGAGCTTGCCGGCCACCTCCGCCCGGGTCCGCGCCGAGGTATCGGTCAACAATCGGTCAACGTCGGATTGGGACAAGGATGCCATCGGGCCTCGCAACCGGCGATAAACTGCCAGTTTGCGGCACGGGGCTGAACGAGGCGCTAACGGTTGCCCGGCACCGTTCTCGCATTCGGCCCGCGCCGGCCCCACATATCACCCATGGCCAGTGCCTCCGCCCCCACCATCGCCGCCGATGATTTTCCCGCGCCGTTCGCTGCGGCGCTGGTGCGGGCCGAGCACGACAAGGGCCGCACGCTGCTGACGCGCGATGGCCGGCCCGTCGCGGCGCTGGTGCCGATCGAGGATGTTCAGGCGCTGGACGCCATCGAAGACTCGCGCGACGCGGAAGCGGTGCGGCAAGGACTCGCCGAATACGACCGCGACGGCGCGGACTGGCCGACCTACTCCGCCGCCGAACTTGCCGCCCAGTGGGGCATCGACCCGTCAGAGCCGGCCGGCACATGACGTGGCGCACGGCATTCAGGCCCAGCGCGCGCCGTCAACTCGACGCGCTGGACAGGCCGGCCGGTGAGCGAATCCGCCGCGCCCTCCTGCGACTGGCCGCCGATCCCCGCGCCGCGCCGGACGTGGCCGCGATGCAGGGCGGCGGCTACCGGCTGCGGGTCGGCGATTGGCGGGTGGTGTATGCGCTGGAAGACGAGAAACTGCTGGTCATGGCCCTGCGAACCGGCTTCCGGCGCGAGACCTATCTCTAGCCCCTGCAAGACGTAAGGGTGTGTTCGATAGGAGATGCGCCCCTTTCGTCATTCCGGCGAAGGCCGGAATCCAGGAGCCGCCCGATCCGACTTTAACGCGGCCCCGGGCCCCCGCCTTCGCCGGGGTGACGAAATGATCGGGTTACTTCCGCACCAACCCGAAGCCGCCCCGTCAGTTCCGCTGCGCCAGCCGGGCGAGCAAAAAGTCGCGGAACACGGCCACGCGCTTGGACGTGCGCAGTTCTTCCGGATAAACGAAATACACGTCCACCTTCGGTGCCTTCACGTCGGCCAGCACCCGCACGATGCCGTGGGCTTCTTCCTCGGCCGCCATGTAGTCCGGCAGCGCCGCGATGCCGACGCCGGAGCGCACCGCCATCACCATCGCCGCCAGACTGTTCACCTCCAGCAGCGCCCGGCGCGGGTTGCCAGGGCGGCGGCCGATCTCGGCCAGCCAGTTGATGTCGGCCACCGGCGGCCGGTAGTCGCCGAACAGCACCAGCCGGTGATTGTCCAGATCCTCGGCCCGCTGCGGCAGCCCGTGCTTCTTGATGTAGTCGGGGCTGGCGCAGACATGCCACTCGATCGCCATCAGATGTCGCTGCACCAGGTCCGGCTGCTTCGGCGGATGCATGCGGATCGCCACGTCCGCCTCGCGCATCGCGAGGTCCAGGTCGGCGTCGTCAAGGATCAGCGACATCGTCACGTCGGGGTAGGCGTCAAGAAACGCCTGGATGCGCGGCGCGAGCCAGGACGCGCCGAAGCCCACGGTGGTCGTGACCTTCAACCGCCCGACCGGCTTTTCCTTGCTCTCGGTCAACAGCGCCTCGGTCATCGCCAGCTTGGCGAACACCTCGCGCACCGTCCGGTTCAGGCTCTCGCCCTGCTCCGTCAGGATCAGGCCGCGCGCGTGGCGGTGGAACAGCGGCACCTGCAACGCCTCCTCCAACGCCGAAATCTGCCGCGAGACAGCTGATTGGCTGAGGTTCAGCGTGTCGCCGGCATGGGTGAAGCTGCCGGCTTCGGCGACCGCGTGGAAGACGCGCAACTTGTCCCAGTCCATCGTTCACACGGTCCCAAAGTTTCCGCCGCGACGGGCCGCGACGGGTCTCGTTCGACCAGGCATGCCTAGTCAGCGGCCAGCGCCGACTCGGCTGGCTGTGCCGCCACCCACTTTTCGGCTTCCAGCGCCGCCATGCAACCAGTTCCAGCGGCTGTGACCGCTTGTCGCCACACTTTGTCCTGAACATCCCCCGCCGCGAACACACCTTCGACCGATGTGCGGGTGGTTCCGGGGCTCGTCAGGATGTAACCCTCCGCATCCATCGCCAGTGCGCCCTTGAAAGGGCCGGTGTTCGGGGTGTGCCCGATGGCGACGAAAACCCCGTCCACCTCGATCCGGCTTTCGGCACCCGTCTGCACATTGCGCAGCCGCACGCCATCGACGCCGGGCGTCGCGCCCCCGGATGTGATCTCCTCCACCGCGCTGTCCCAGATCACCCGAATCTTCGGATGCTCGAACAGACGGCGCTGAAGAATCTTTTCGGCACGCAGCGAGTCGCGGCGATGGATCAGCGTCACGCTGTCGGCGTGATGCGTCAGATACAGGGCTTCCTCGACCGCCGTGTTGCCGCCGCCGACGACGGCGACGCGCTTGCCGCGGAAAAAGAACCCGTCGCAGGTGGCGCATGCGGACACGCCGAACCCCTGCAACTGCCGCTCGCTCGGCAAACCCAGCCAGCGCGCCTGCGCACCGGTCGCGATGATCACAGAGTCGGCGACATACACGTCGCCGGAATCGCCGATGCAGCGGAACGGGCTGCGGGAAAAATCGACGCTCACGATCAGGTCGTGGCGGATGTCGGTGCCAACATGGCGCGCCTGCGCCTCCATCTGCTCCATCAGCCACGGCCCCTGCACGGCCTCGGCGAAGCCCGGATAATTCTCCACGTCGGAGGTGATCATCAGTTGCCCTCCCGGCTGTAGGCCGGCCACCAGCATCGGCGACATGGCGGCGCGGGCGGCATAGATCGCCGCCGTGTAGCCGGCGGGGCCGGCGCCGATGATCAGGACTCGGGTGCGATGGGTTGCGGGCATGGCGGAATGGTCCGGCTTGATCATGTCGTGGGATGATATCGGTGCGGCGACCGCCTTAACAAGCAAGCAGAACGGCCGGGACCTGCCGCCAGCCCTTGCCGACTCCTCCGCGTGCAATAATATTTCGCGATCCCCCGCCCGTGGGAATGAAGGGCCGCATGAAGAGCCAGCCGACCGACACGAACATGCTCGATGCCATCGACCGCCGCATCCTGTCCGAGTTGCAGGCGGACGGCCGCATCACCAACGTCGAACTCGCCCGCCGTGCCGGCATCTCGGCGCCGCCGTGCCTGCGACGGGTGCGGCGGCTGGAGGAGGCCGGCATCATTCGTGGCTACCACGCCGACACCGATCCGCAAAAACTGGAATGGGAAATCATGTTCTTCGCCATCGTCGGCCTGGAAAGCCAGAAGGAGGTGGTGCTGTCCGGCTTCGAGCAGCTTGTCGCAAGCTGGCCCGAGGTCCGCGAATGCCACATGATCCGCGGAGGCGGCGATTTTTTGCTGAAACTGGTGGCCCGCGACACCGCGCACGAGAACCAGCTCACCCAGCGCATGACCGGCGCCCCCAACGTCAGCCGCGTGCAAACCCTGCAAACCATCCGCACCAGCCGCAGCCTCGCCGGTGTGCCGCTCTAACCCCTCCCCCCTCCCCTTGTGGGAGGGGCCGGGAGACGGGTGGTGCCGGCATCGACAGTGACCGACGCCCAGCGACCCCTCCCCCAACCCCCTCCCACAAGGGGGGGCACGATATGGCCCCTCCCCCTCGTCGCCCTGACCCTGGTGCGCCTGCTGATGGCGGCCGAAACCCCGCTCTCGCCGGACGAGGCTTACTACTGGGTTTGGTCCAAGGCGCTGGCGCCCGGCTACCTCGATCATCCGCCGATGGTGGCGCTATGGATCCGGGCCGGCACGATGCTGGCG
>CAJCJG010000155.1 GCA_903970625.1 Solirubrobacterales bacterium 70-9
GGTGGCGCGGCGCCGGTGGCTGGTGGCGATCGCCAAGCGGCTGCTGCCGCTCGCTGCACTGGCGCTGCTGGGCAGCCTCGCGCTGTGGCCGGAAATCGCGCACGAAACCGACCGCTCGCGCTTAAGCTACCGTCGCGGCACGGCGGCGCCGGAAAGCGGCAAGATGACCGTGGCGACCTATCATGGCGTCGATTCCGACAACCGTCCCTATACCATGACGGCCACCAGCGCCCATCAGGTCACGCCCGAACGCATCGACTTGACCGACCCCAAGGGCGACATGAGCCTGGAGACCGGCAACTGGCTGATGTCGCAGGCCCGCAAGGGCGTGTATCTGCAACATATCGGCAGCCTCGACCTGTACGATGAGGTGCAATTGTATCGCGACGACGGCACCACGCTGGACACGTCCTCGGCCACGCTCGACCTCAAGGCAGGCGCGGCGGCCGGGGCCGAAAAGGTGCATGCGGAAGGACCGTTCGGCACCCTGGACGCGCAGGGTTTCGCCGTCACCGACCACGGCACTATCATGCAGTTCAGCGGCCCCGGACGGCTGGTGCTGAACGGCGCGCAGGGCCACCCGGCGCCGGCCAAGCCGGCGGCGGCGCCGGTCCTGCTGCCGCCGATGCCGCTGGCGACCTCGTTCGCCCCCGTGCCGCTGCCCAAGCCGCCCGCGCCGCCGGCCATCCGATGAGATTCTTCGCCTTCACGGCCGTCATTCCGGCGAAAGCCGGAATCCAGAGCCGCCTACTCCGATTGTCGCGCGACTTCTGGACCACGGCCTTCGCCGGGGTGACGAGGTGGCTCGGCTATGTGCAAACGACTCAAAAGTTGGCGCAGCCACCCTTCGGCGTGCTCGCGCTCGCCCTGACAGCCACGATGGCGGCCCCGGGTGGGCTCCGCGCCCAGGGGATCGACCTGTCCCAGGGCGGCGCGGTGGAAGTGACCGCGCGCGGCGGCTTCGAGTGGCGGGAGAACGAACAAATGGTGATCGCCACCGGCGACGCGCGCGCGGTGCGCGGCGACGTGACGGTGCTGGCCGACCGCCTGATCGCCCGCTATCGAAAAAAGGGCACCGGCCCGAACAGTGCCGCGCCGGCCCCCGCACCCGCTGCCGCCGGCACCGCTGGCGAGCCGGACAGCGGCGGCAACGAGGTCTATCGGCTTGAAGCCGAGCAGCATGTGCGCATCTTCACACCGACAGACTACGCGCAAGGCGACCACGCGGTGTACGACATCGACCAGGCCGTGCTGCTGATGACGGGCCACGACCTGAAGCTGACGACGCCGCAGCAGGTGATGACCGCGCGCGATAGCATGGAATACTGGTCGCAGCGGCATCTCGCGGTCGGGCGCGGCCATGCGGTGGTGGTCACGACAGACGGCCGCCGCCTCGCCGCCGACGTGCTGGTCGGCTACACCACTGACCCCAACGCACCGCCGGACGGGGCCCAGACCGTCGCTGCGAAACCGGTGCCGGCAGCCGATCCGGCCAAGCCGGCCGATCCGCTGCTGGCCTCCGGCAAGCTCAAGCGGGTGGAGGCGTTCGGCAATGTCGAGGTGCGGACGCAGACCGACATCGTGCGCGGCGACCGGGGCGTCTATATCCCGGATACCGGAATGGCGCGGGTCGTGGGCCATGTGCGCATCACGCATGGCGACAACCAGATCAACGGGCCAGCCGCCGACGTGAACATGAAGACCGGTATCGCCCACATGGTCAGCGACCCGACCCAGCGCGTGCAGGGCCTGCTGATGCCGAACAACGCGCAAGGCGACGGTGGCCTCGGCGCGCTGACCGCGCCCCCCGCCAAGCCGCCTTCCGTCCGGCCGGCCGCGCCGACCGGGGCGGCACCTTGATGGATTTGCGGGTGGTTCCGGGCGGGGTCGCCTCGCCCTATGTCAGCGACGGATCGGACGGGCTGGTCGCGAGCGGCGTGGGCAAGGTCTATAAGAAGCGCCCAGTTGTGCGGAACGTCTCGATCAACGTCCGGCGCGGCGAGGCGGTCGGCCTGCTCGGGCCGAACGGTGCCGGCAAGACCACCACGTTTTACATGATCGTGGGCCTCGTCCGCCCCGACACCGGCAGCATCCATTTGGACGGCGCCAACATCACCGGCATGCCGATGTATCGCCGCGCCCGCCTCGGCATCGGCTATCTGCCGCAGGAAGCCAGCGTGTTTCGCGGCCTGAACGTCGAACAGAACGTCATGGCGGCGCTGGAACTGGTGGAGCCGGAGCGCGACCGGCGCGACCAGATGCTGGACGAACTGCTGGCCGAGTTCGGCATCGGCCATCTGCGGCGGACCCCGGCGCTGGCCCTGTCCGGCGGCGAACGGCGACGCGTCGAGATTGCCCGCGCGCTGGCGACGCAACCGAGCTACATCCTGCTCGACGAGCCGCTGGCCGGCATCGACCCCATCGCGGTCGCGGAAATCCGCGACCTCGTCTCCCACCTGAAGGACCGTGGTATCGGCGTGCTGATCACCGACCACAACGTGCGGGAAACGCTGGAGATTATCGACCGCGCCTACATCCTGCACGACGGCCAGGTGCTGATGGAGGGACGGCCGCACGAGGTGGTGGCACACGAGGGCGTGCGCCGCGTTTACCTGGGCGAACGCTTTAGTCTGTAGCCTTTGTGCCGTGACGCAGGGTCAGCACGATTCTTGCTTGCCAAGCGCGCCCCGCCGCGCTCGACTGCGCCCGGGCGGCGTCCGCCGTCCGTCTCGCCGTCCGTAGAGTACCCAATGGCGATCGGCCCGCGTCTCGACCTACGACAGTCTCAATCGCTGGTGATGACGCCGCAGTTGCGTCAAGCCATCAAACTTCTGCAATTTTCCAACGTCGAGGTGTCGGCCTTCGTCGAGGAGGAGCTGGAACGCAACCCGTTGCTGGAACGGGACGATAGCGTCGATCTGGTGCTGGAGCGCCCGGCACCGGACCAGCGATCCCTGGCCGACGACCCGACCGGCGCCACCGGCTTCGAGGATGCGCCCGCGCCGCCGGACGCCGCCGACACCGCCGGGTCCGGTGCGCTGGCCGAGGCCAACGCCGCGCCGCTGGATGTAGATTATACGCAGAACTACGATCCCGGCGGCGCCGGCGACGGCGTGCCGATGGGGCGCGGCGGCGCCGCCGATTTCGGCGACGACGACCGGGGCATCGACGATTTCGCCGAAGGCTCGCGCACGCTGCGCGACCATCTGGGCGAACAGTTGCGGCTGTCGTTCGATAGCCAGATCGACCGGCTGATCGGCGCCCACCTGATCGCGCTGCTGGAACCGACCGGCCGCCTCGCGGTCGAGCCATCCGCCATTGCCGACGCGCTCGGTCTGCCGACTGCCAAGGTGGAGGCAGTGCGCGAGCGGATGATGCGCTTCGAGCCGACCGGCATGTTCGCCCGCGACCTGCGCGAGTGCCTCGCCGTGCAGTTGGCCGAGAAGAACCGCCTCGATCCGGCGATGGCGGCGCTGCTCGACAATCTGGAATTGCTGGGCAAGCGCGAAATGCGCCGGCTGATGACGATTTGCGAAGTGGACGCCGCCGACCTCAACGACATGATCGCCGAAATCCGGCGGCTCGACCCGAAGCCCGGTGCCAGCTTCGACGCGATGCCGCTGCAACCGCTGATCCCCGACATTCTGATGCGGGCGGCGCCGGACGGCAGTTGGATTCTGGAACTCAACCCGGAAACGCTGCCGCGCGTGCTTGTCAACCAGACCTTTTCCACCCGCGTGATGGCGAAAGCCAATCGCGAGGAGAAAGCCTTCGTCGCGGAAAAATTGCAGACTGCCAATTGGCTGGTCAAATCGCTGCAACAGCGGTCGCAAACCATCCTCAAGGTCGCAGCCGAAATTGTGCGCCAGCAGGATGCGTTCTTCCGCCGCGGCGTCGGCTATCTGCGCCCGCTGATCCTGCGCGACATCGCCGAAGCGGTAGAGATGCACGAAAGCACTGTCAGCCGCGTGACGTCGCACAAATACGTCGCCACGCCACGCGGTATCTTCGAGCTCAAGTATTTCTTCACCACCGCGATTGCCGGCACGCTGGGCGGCGAAAGCCACAGCGCCGAGGCGGTGCGCCACCGCATTCGCGAGATGGTCGCATCCGAAGGTGTCGAAGACGTGCTGTCGGACGATGCCATTGTCGCGGTGCTGCGTCGGGAAGGCGTGGACATTGCCCGCCGGACCGTGGCCAAATACCGCGAAGCGTTGCGCATCCCAAGCTCGGTGCAGCGCAAACGGGAGAAAGCCGTACCGGCCTGACGATCCTTCGCCGGTCGGCGGTCCCGAACAAAAGCGTGAGGAAAATGCCGATGCAGATCACGGTTTCGGGAAAGCAAGTGGAATTGTCGGATGCGCTGCGAACGCGCGTCGGTCTGGCACTCGACACCATCTCGGCGAAGTATTTCGATCGCGCGCTGGAAGCCAACGTCACCTTCAGCCGCGCACGCAGCTTCTTCACCTGCGACATCAACATGCATGCCGGGCGGGGCCTGACCCTGCGCGGCGAGGGCGAGGCGGCCGACGCCAACGCCGCCTTCGACGACGCGGCCGAACACATCGCCAAACGCCTGCGCCGCTACCGCCGCCGCGTCAACGACCATCAGCACGACCAGTCACCCCGCGACGTGCCGCAGGCCGCCACGCAATATGTGCTACGCCCGACGGACGAGGAGCCCGAGCACCACAACGGCGAGACGCAGACCGCGACCTACGCCACCGTGGTGGCCGAGACCGCCGCCGAGATCCTGACCCTGACCGTCAGCGATGCGGTCATGCGAATGGATCTGGAAAACCAGCCGGTGATGATGTTCCGCAACAGCGCGTCCGGCGCGCTAAACGTCGTCTATCGCCGCAGCGACGGCCATGTCGGCTGGATCGACCCGTCGGGGGCGGCGAACTGACCTGCCCGGCCGGGGGCGCTTTCGCGCTCCCCGCGTCGGCTTAGTGAACCAGCGTCGGCAGCATCTCGTGCTGGCGGATCGCGGCCACTGCAAGGTCTCGGTCGTCGGCCATCGCCATCGGTGTGCCGTCGGCGGCATGGATGGCGAAGGCAATGGTCCCATTCATCAGCACCGGCTTGACGTAGGCAATCTGCGACACGCCGAGACCGGCGAGTTGCTCGACCGTCAGATGGCGAATGTCGATCCGGACGGTCTGGGGTTGGGTCGTAGGGGTCTCAGTGTCGGTCATCGTAGCCTCCTGTTCGGCGGGTTCGGCCCAGGCGGCACCGAAGCGGCCGTTTGGGTTGGGGCCGGCGTCCTTGCCGCACCCCATCGTCTCAGACTTGGGTTTGGTTTCGGGCTTAAGGCAAATGCCGGGGTCAGGCCTTTCGTTCCGGATCCTCGGCTTCCGGCACGGCATCCACCAGTGTCGGCGCCAACGCGGCCCCGTTGCCGGCTTTGGTGATCCGGATGGTCTTCACCCGCGCCTCCGGCTGCGGCCGCGCGAGATCGATATGCAACAGTCCGCTGTCCATCCAGGCGCCATGCACCTCGATCCCCTCGGCCAGCACGAAGGCGCGCTGGAACTGCCGGGCGGCGATGCCGCGATGGATGAACACCCGTCCTTGTCCATCGTCAGTCTGCCGGCCGCGAATGACCAATTGGTTGTCCTCCTGCGTGATCTGGAGGTCGTCCATGGTGAAGCCCGCGACGGCGAGCGAGATGCGCAGCCCGGTCGGGCTGATCTGCTCGATATTGTACGGCGGATAGCCGTCCGACGACGTTTTGGCCGCCCGCTCCAGCATCTGTTCCAGATGGTCGAACCCCAGGAACATCGGGGACGTGAACAGCCGAGTCGTCATTTTGCCTCCTCCTGCGAGCGAAGCCGGACCACCGGGTCCGTGAACCGGACCCCGTTATGGCGGCCCGATGCACAATTAATTGGCAATTCTTGGCACGCTTGCAAGGGGGTACCGGCAATGCCGTTTCACCGCCGGCTTGCGAGTTGAACCGGCTGGGCCTGCCGGCTAAATGCCACGCATGTCCGCTGAAACCCTGGCACCGCCCGCCGATGCCGTCCCCCAAGCGGCCGCCGAGCCGCTGCCCATCCTGATCGCGCCGCACCCGTCGCTGCGGCTGCGGGCACGGGTCGTCGGCCCCGGCGACGACGACACGGTGCGCAGCCTGCTGCCGCGCATGTTCGCCACGATGTACCGGGCGCCCGGCATCGGCCTGGCCGGGCCGCAGATCGGAACCGGCCTGCGCATCGCCGTCGTGGACCTCGTTCCCGGCGACGTCCGCCATCCGATCGCGCTGATCAACCCGCAGGTGGTCGCCGCCAGCGACGAGCTGGCCACGCGGGAGGAAGGCTGCCTGTCGCTGCCCGGCCAGTATGCCGACGTGACGCGTCCGGCGTTCGTGCGGGTACGCTATGTGGACGAGACCGGCGCACGGCGCGAGATCGAGGCGGAGGGGCTGCTCGCCGCCTGCCTGCAACACGAGATCGACCATCTGGACGGGGTGCTGTTCGTCGATCACATCTCGGCCCTGAAGCGGAACATGATCCTGCGCAAGCTCGCCAAGGAGCAGCGGAACAAGGCACGCTGACGGTGCGCCTCGCCTTCATGGGAACGCCTTGGTTCGCCGTGCCGGCGCTGCGGGCGCTGGCCGGTGCGGGCCACGACATCGCCGCCGTCTATTGCCAGCCGCCCCGCCCGTCCGGCCGTGGCCAGGGCGTGCGCCGCAGCCCGGTCCATGAGGCCGCCGACGCAATCGGGATCGAGGTGCGGACGCCCGTCAGCCTCAAGCGCGATCCGGCGGCGCAGGCGGCGTTCGCGGCGTTGGGCCTCGACGCGGCAGTGGTCGCGGCCTACGGTTTGCTTCTGCCGGAGTCCATGCTCGCATCTCCTCTGCGGGGGTGTCTCAACATCCATGCCAGCCTGCTGCCGCGATGGCGCGGCGCCGCCCCGATCCAGGCCGCGATCCTGGCCGGCGATACCGAAACGGGGGTCACGATCATGCGCATGGAGGCGGGGCTGGACACCGGGCCGATGCTGCTGCGCGGCGCCGTGCCAATCACCGAGTCGACCACCGCCAGCGCGCTGCACGATGCCCTGGCCAGTCTCGGCGCCGCGTTGGTGCTGCGCGCCCTGGCCGAAGACCCGGAACCCGTGCCGCAACCGGCGGACGGCGTGACCTACGCCGGCAAACTCACGCGGCAGGACGGCCGGCTCGACTGGACGCTGGGCGCCACGGTGCTGGCGCGGCGGGTACGGGCACTGAACCCATGGCCCGGCACGTTCGCCACGCTGGCCGGCGAGACGTTGAAAGTGCTCGCGGCCCACGCCGAGCCGGCAACGGGCGTGCCGGGCACCGTGTTGGACGAGTCGTTGCTGGTGGCGACCGGCGACGGCGCGCTGCGGCTGACGCGCGTTCAGGCGGCCGGCCGCGCCCCAATGCCGGCCGATGCCTTCCTGCGCGGCCGGCATGTGCCGCCCGGCACCCGTTTGCAGTAACGGACGATTTCAATACGATGACCGTCAGGATCAGTCGGCAAATGAAGCGTGACGCCCTGCTCGCGAGTCCGTTTTTCCAGCATATGAGCACGGAGGAATTGGACGAGATCATCGGCTTTGCGGTCGAACGGCGGGTTCCGCGCGGCGCGGTGATCTTTTCGCAGGGCGAGGCCGGCAGCAGCATGATGGCGGTGCTGGCAGGCCGGGTCCGCATCTCGGCGGTGTCCTCCGAAGGCAAGGAAGTGACGCTGAACACCATCAGCGCCGGCGAGATTTTCGGCGAGATCGCGCTGCTGGACGGCAAGCCCCGCAGCGCCGACGCCACCGCCGTCGAGGACACGGTGCTGATGGTCGTGGAGCGAAAGCAGTTCCTGCCGTTCCTGCTGCGCAGCCCGGCGATGGTGGAGCGGCTGCTGGTGGTGCTGTGCGACCGGCTGCGACGCACCAGTTCGGTGCTGGAGGAGATCGCGCTGTTCGACCTGCCCTCGCGGCTGGCGCGGCTGCTGGTCAAACTGTCGCACGATTACGGCCGCCCGGCGCTGGGCGGCGGCATCCGCATCGACCTGAAACTCTCGCAACGCGATCTGGCAACCCTTGTCGCGAGTTCCCGCGAGACGGTGAACAAGCAGCTTCGCGGCTGGCGCGAAAAGGGCGTGGTCGATCAGATGGCCGGCTATCTGGTGGTGCGGGACGCGGGGGCACTGGAGCGGCTGGTGGGGAGGCTCTCATAGATCCGTCGGGGCAAGCGGCCATCGCGTAGGAAGAAATGCACTGGGGCAAAGACGGCGGAACGCCGGAGCGCCTTCCGCCCCACGATTTTCGGCTGCGAATAGCCGCCCATGTCATTTTTCCGTTGCCCAGCCTCTGCCGTCCATACTAAGAACACAGCGTGAACAACACCCCCACCTTTCCCCCGGCGGAGCGCCTCGGCATCGCCCTGATGGGTCTGATCCACGCCCTGGCCAAGCGAGCCGGCTGGCTCCTTCCCCGCTGGGTGATCGCGATGATGGAGGAGCAGGTCCGGGGCCTCGTCGAGGCGTTGTCGCTCCTCGCCGCCCAGGTCGCAGAGAGCAAGCTGGCCGCAAGCGGCCAACCCGAGCCGGCCACCCACCGCCCCCCGGGCGCCACAGCCGAGCAAACTGCCCCACCGGTCCGGCGCGGCACCGCCCGCCGCCGCCGCCCTGCCGCCCGTCCCGG
>CAJCJG010000156.1 GCA_903970625.1 Solirubrobacterales bacterium 70-9
GTGTTCCAGAGGATAATGGCGGTGACGATCAGGTTGAGACCGGAAGCGCGGTGCTTCTGGCTCTCGAATGTCCGGTCACGGATTTCTCCAAGCCGGTGAATGAAGACCGCCCGCGCCAAGCTGTTTTTGGATTCGCCTTTGTTGAGTTCCTGGCTGGTCTGACGACGAAGTTCCGGGTCCTCCAGCCAGTCGAGGGTGAACAGCGTCCGCTCCAGCCGGCCGAGTTCTCGCAGCGCCGCGGCAACGCCGTTCTGGCGCGGGTATGATGCGAGCTGGCGCAGGATGAGGGATGCGGTCACAGTGCCGGTGCGGATCGAGGCAGCGATCCGCAGAATATCGTTCCAATGCGCGCGGATCAGCCCGACATCGATGCGGCCAGCAATCAGCGGCTCCAAGGTGGGATAGGTGGACGGTTTTGCGAAGCTGTAGAGGCGGCGGTCTTTCAGGTCGGGGATGCGCGGCGCGAACTGGAATCCAAGCAAGGCGCACAGGGCAAAAACATGGTCTGAGACCCCGCCGCCATCGGTGTGATGCCGGTGCGGGCGCGGGCCGATCTCGGTCTGATAATTGAGCAGGCCATCGAGAACATGGATGGCTTCGCTCGCCGTCGCGGCGATGACCTTGGTGTGGAAGGGGGCGTAGCGATCCGAGATATGGGTATAGAATTTGGTGCCGGGTTCATCGCCGTAATGCGTGTTGAGTCGGCTGATATCCCGACCAAATCCACCGGCCTTGAAGAACTGGCCGTCAGATGATGAGACCAGCCCTGAACCAAACGTTGCTGCCAGAGGCTCGCGATTCTGACAATCGATGAGGCGCCGAAGCGCCAGCGCATAGGTCTCGTCGCGGATGTGCCAATCGGCTGCCCAAGCGAGCTGGCCGAGGCTGGCAATGCTGCACGCTTCAGCCATACGGGTAAGGCCAAGATTGAGGCCATCGGCGAGGAGATCTGCCATGAGGATTCGCGGATCGCCGATTGTCTCGCCGGTTCGCAGATGGGTGAAGCAGTCCGTGAAGAGCGTCCATCGCGCGACTTCCGACAAAAGATCGGTCACCCGGATGCGTGGCAGCATGGCGTAAAGCCGGCCCGCCAGAGCTTCCGCTTCTGGCGGGGCGGATTTTTCGAGCGGTGAAATTTTCAGCACGCCCTTATCGAGCGTGACATCGGGTAGCAAGCCTCCTTTGGCACTGACGTCTATCGCGGCCATGCGCGCGTCGAGCTGGGTGCGTCGTTGCGCGATGAACTTTTCAAAGTCGGTCTCGACCGCAACCGGAATGCCGCCATCTATTTGCATCTGGCTCAGTGTTTCATTGGAGATAATCCGATCTTCAAAAGCTTTGTGCTGCCGGCTTCCGGTAACCCATACATCGCCGGCTCGTAACCGGTCACGCAATTCCGCCAGCACGCAGAGTTCATAGTAGCGCCGATTGATGCCATTGCCTGGAAGCACATGGCGTGCCCAGCGCTGCCGGACAAAAGCCGTTGGGGCGGATTTCGGCAGAGTGGAGGTGCCGGCCCGGTTCATCTCGCGCAGAATCCCGATGGCACGCATCAGCGGTTCCGCCGCCGGCACATTCTGGAAGGTAAAAGCTTCAAGAAAGGCAGGAGCCCAGCGGCGGACGCCGGCATAATGCTCGGTCAGCACCTGGTAAGGGTCGAACTCTTCAGGACGTGCCAAGGTCTGTGCTTCCGCAACCGTGGTACAAAACCGCTCCCAGGGAATGACCTGATCAATCGCCGCAAAAGCGTCGCCCTGTCCGTCGCGCGCAAGAATCAGTGCGGCGCCGATCTTGGCGTAGAGCCTGACTTTTTCGTTAATGGCGCGCCCGTCAGCCTGGAAAGTACGCGCATGGCGGCCCTCGGCTTTGCGGAACATCACACCAACCAGCCGGTCAAAAAGATCAATGGCATGATCGGTCAGGCTGGGCGCCAAATCGAGCGCCACCGCCGTCAACGTGGCGTGGCGCCGCTGGCGTTCATACGAGGCAATATGCTGAACCGTGGTGCGGTCGGCCTCGCGGCAGAGCTGCGCAAGCCGGGCTTGATGCACGAGGTGACCTCGCGCCTGGTCAATGCCGATGGCGCGTACATGATTCAATCGTTCGATCAGGCCCAGCATCGAAGCCGATTTCGCCGATTCCGGCATTTGCCGCAGCCAGGCGAGCCAGCTCAGGTTGGTCTCCAGGCGGCGCTCTGTCAGGGCATCCAGCCCATGGCGCTGTCTGGCGGATAATCCCTCGGTCAATCGGCGGTGGATTTCATGGCGGGCATTATGGCGAACCTCCACACACATCCGTTCCAGCGTGGCCGGCACCGGAATAATGATTCGACGCCGCCGGCATTCCTCCGTCGTGGCCGCAACCAAATCAAATAGCCGGTCATTTTCGATTGCCTGGGGGAGGAGCCATTTCGCAAGGCTATTTCCTTGCCGCGGACCGAATGAACGCAGCCCCATGAGGTCTTGTAGATACACAGCGTGGCGTTGCCGGTTTCGTTCCGATGCGAAGTATTGTTCAATCTCGGACGGCAAAACGTCGATCTGATCTGCAACAAACGAAACCAACTCCGCCGGTGGAATTTCACCGGCACGCAATGGCCGGCCGGGGTGGCGCAGATAGCAAAGCATCAGGGCGTAACCGAGCCGGTGATGATCGCCGCGGCCTCGCCGGATCAACGCAAGATCGGCTGGTGATAATGTGTAATGGCGGATCAGCGCGCGCTGATCGGTCGGGGGGTCAAACAGTTGCGATATCTGGTCCTCGGTCAGCATTGGACGGTGCGCCACTCATTCCTCCCTGGATATTGACGCCCGCAGACCAGCCGATCCGTGCCAACGAGTCGACCAGCGTGCTGCGCGCTATGCCAAACGTCCGGCAAACCGACGCCTTCGTCGCGCCGGCATCCAAGGCGACAACCACGGCGGCGAGTTTTTCCGCGTCGATGCCGTTGGGACGGCCGCCCCGTCTGCCACGTCGCCGTGCGGCATCAAGGCCGGCTTTTACCCGCTCCTGGGTCAGCGACCGCTCGAACTGCGCCAGAGCGCCAAACACGTGAAACAGGAACTCCCCTTGCGGCGTTGTCGTGTCCATCTGTTCGGTCAAGGAACGAAACGCGATGCCGCGCGCCTTGAGATCGTTCACGGTCGCAAGAAGGTGCGGCAGCGAGCGACC
>CAJCJG010000157.1 GCA_903970625.1 Solirubrobacterales bacterium 70-9
CCACTAGCCCGGCAACAGTCTTGAAGGATCGCTCCGGGGGCACCCTGAGGTTCAGCTCCTCGATGAGATCGTCAACCGGCTGCGTGCCGTCGATGAGGATGCTCCCGTCTCGTTCCATCCGAAACGAAGCGGGAAGGGCGACTCCCTCGGCACTCCCGGGATCCGCCGCGGGGATGTCTCCGGCGATTGCCTCCAGCACGTCGGCGAAGGTGACGACCCCGAGCATGGCGCCGAATTCGTCCACGACGACGGCCATGCCGGCTTCCGAGCGTTTGAGGGCGCTCAGAACATCGAGGACGCTGGCGCTTTCCGCGACATACTCGACCGGGTAGGTGAGCGCGCTCACATCGATGTCGCCGAGCGTCGGGGACGCGAGAAGATCAGCGCGCCGCACGATGCCTATGGGTTCATCACGATCCGGCGCGAACACCAGAAGCCGGGACGCTCTTGCGTTGAGCGCAGTCTGACGCAGCGCGTCGGCAGATACGCCGCCGCGGATGAATTGGAGCCCGGGACGGCCGGTCATCACGCTGCGTACAGAGCGGCGTTCAAGATCGAGCACGCGCTCCAACATCGTACGTTCAACGCCGAGCAAAGCGCCTGTGGTCAGTCCCTCGGCGAGGGTTCGGCGGATCTCCGCCTGGGTCACGATCACCTCGTGCCCCGGCCGCATCCCCAACAGCCGGAGAAGGAACGCATTCGCCCTCTCCAGTAGCAGAAAGAAAGGCTGCGCGACGATGATGAACAGTCGAAGATGCGGTGCAACCCAAAGGGCTGCGCGCTCCGGCGCGTTGAGCGCGATGCTCTTGGGTGCGAGATCGCCGAAAACCAACACAAAAAAGGATATGATCGCAAAGGCGGACAAGGCGGCCACTACGCCGGCGACCCCCTGAAGCAGCGGCGCTGCCTCCAACGACCGCCGCAGGACCGCCTCCAGCGCGGTCACCACAAAGGCGCCCGTCAGGAGATCCGTGATGAGATCACCGGCGCGGATGGCTGCGAGAAACAGGCCTGGCCGCCGCTTCAGGACAAGCGCCAATTGCGCTCGAGGATCTTCTAGTTCGGCGAGTGCGGTGCTGCGGGCCGCAATGAGCGCCATTTCGGCCAAATTGAAGAACGCCGTCGCCGCCAGCAGCAGAACGAAAATCCAAACCTGCAACATCGCGGCCTGTTCCCGTTTAATGGGCGTAGTAGGCGGGATCGGCCAGGTCTGCCAGCAAACCCGGATTGCTCGGAGACCAATCCGTCAGCGCGCGCGTCCGGTCGCTCGACGCCGCCATGTCCGCCCCCGCCATGCGCATGAACCAGCCGAAATGGTCCGGCTCGCGTGGCTCTGCGGGCAGGCTGAGCCCGCGCCCGATCGCCTCTGCGATTTGACGGAATGGAACGCCTTCGTCCGCGACGGCATGGTAGACTGGCGATGAGGCGCCACGCTCCAGCACGGCGCGATACAGGCTGGCCGCGTCGGCGCGCCCAACGCCCGCCCAGCGATTTTCGCCCTCGCCGATATATGCAGATACGCCCGTCTCCCGTGCGAGCTTGATGAGGATAGGCACGAATCCATGCGCCTCGCCGGCGCCGTGGACGGATGGGGCGAGACGGATTGTCGCCGTCCTGACACCGCGCGTGGACAGCGCTTGAGCTGCAGCTTCTGAACGGCGCACAGATGAGGGCGGCGGTCGATCCTCCTCGGTGGCCAATCGGCCGGAGGCGAGTCCGCTGAGGCCGGAGGTGACGAGAAGGGGCTTGTCCGTCCCCTCGAGACCATCGCCAAGCGCCAGGATCGCACGTTCGTCCTGCGCCGCGCTTTCGGCGAACCGAGCCCAGTCGTGGTTGAAAGCCGTATGTGCGACGGCGTCAGAACCTCTGGCGCAGGCGCGCAGCAGGTCGAGATCGTCGAGCGATCCGGCGACGATATGCGCGCCCTTCCGGGCCAGCAGGCGCGCCCGGTCTGGCGTGCGCGCGAGGCCGGTGACCGTATGGCCCGCCTCCAGCAACTGGTCGATCAGCGCGGCGCCCACCCAACCCGTCGCGCCGGTGACGAATACATGCATTTCTCTCTCCTTGGAAAATTCTCAGCCGAGCCGCAGGGACACTTCGACCTCCGACCCGAAGGGCACGGAGAGATAGCCACCGCCCACCGCGCGCACGCGCTCCAGGTAGGCCGGGCAGAAGTCGGCATTGTCCGCGACGATGACGGCGCCTTGCCTCAGCCGGGGCTCGATCAGGTCGAGGATGTCCGGATAAAGCGCCTTCGCCCCGTCGAGCAGCAACAGGTCGACGTGCTCCGGCAAATCGGAGGCCAGCGTGTCCAGAGCGTCGCCCTCACGGAACTCCACGAGGTGGGCGAGCCCCCCTTCGGTCAGATGGGTTCTGGCCCGAGCCACTTTGGACGGCTCGAATTCGCTGGTGATGAGACGTCCGCCGCCGTTGTCGCTGAGGGCGGCCGCGAGGCACAGGGTCGAGAGCCCGAACGATGTGCCGAATTCGACGATCGACGTTGCGCCGCCGATGCGCGCCAGCATGTAGAGAAGCGTGCCCGTCTCCCGGGAAACGGCCAGCGGGACATCCTTCATGCGGCCGTAGAATTCGGCGTAGTCGGCGCGGCTGCGCACGAGCTGCGCCCTCTCCTCGCGGCTCAGTCCGTTCCAGTAGTCGGCGACCGACGGCGTGGTCGCCGGCTCGGTCGCATCCGCATGTGCAAATAGCCGGTCAAGCAACGGCGCGACGGGTGCGGAAAGTAGAGTGCTCATGGGGTCTGCCCTGTCAGTGTTGTGCGGACCCCAAAATACGAATAATTCGTCAGGTTCTCTAATCGCATTCCCCGAGAGCTCAGATGGTCAAGCGCTCAACCCCCTGTATTTCAAAACGAAAAGATCCGAAGCAGGCGCGCGCCAATGCGCTGATCGCGGCGATTCTCGAAGCGGCTGTTCAGGTTCTGCGAACCGAAGGCGCGATGCGGTTCACGACCGCACGCGTCGCGGAACGGGCCGGCGTCAGTGTCGGTTCGCTTTATCAGTATTTTCCGAACAAGGCGGCGATACTGTTCCGTCTGCAAAGCGATGAATGGCGCGAAACGTCGGAGCGGCTGCGCGCAATTCTGGAAGACGGCGCAACCCCGCCGAAGGAGCGGTTGCGTCGAATGGTCCATGCCTTTGTGCGGTCTGAATGCGATGAGGCGCAGGTTCGGATCGCGTTGCATGACGCGGCCCCGCTGTTTCGAGACGCGCCTGAAGCGGAAGCTGCGCGAGAGGATGGATCGGACGTGATCCAGAATTTCATTGAAATGACCATCTCGCATGTGGTCGCGGCGCGCCGTGCGATCGTTGCTGATCTGATCGAGACAACCCTGTGCCGGGGCGCTAGCGGATTTTCCGAGGTTGAGCGAAGCGACGCCGAGATTGAAGCGTATGCGAGCGCCATGTCGGATATGTTTTGCGCCTATCTCGACAGTCTGGCGAACGACACGAAGATCTGAGGTTCCAAGAGCCGCACCAGGATAAGGGGGCGTCACGTCACGTAGATACATCGATGTGGCGCTTCCGTTCCCTTGGTCATCGACCCGCTGATCGGTTCACTCACGGATTTCCGACGTGGCCCAAGTCAGCCAAGCGTGCCCGTCCCCTCCAGCCGCCAAGTTGCGGCGCAATTTGAGGGTTCTATGTCCTTTGCGCCACACGTTTCAAAGCCGATAGTCAGTGTGGCGGGAGACCACAAACGTTCTGCGTGCCGTCGCCATTTGCGCCCGGGCAGACCTGCTCTCGCCGGACACGACAACCCAGAAAACCGGCGACCTGACGCATCTGCCTCAGGTGGCCTCAACCGCAAGGACCGATCACGATGCACTCATCTGACGACGCCTCTCGCGTCGACCCGCCGGTGGCCCGCAGCTATTCCCGTCGCAGCGCCCTGATTCTGGGCGGGATGGGACTCGGCGCGGCAATGGCTGGCAGCGCCCTATTCGATGCGACACCATCACTGGCGGACGAAGCCGCAGTCGGCGCCGCCGCGGAGCCGTTCGAGATTGTCATCGCCATTTATCGCGAAGGCACATTGCTGGACTTTGCCGGCCCGAGCGATGTCTTCCATCGCATCCCGAACACGCGCGTCCGCTTCGCCAGCCTCCATGGCGGCCCTGTCAGCCTCGAGTATGGCATAGTCTTCGGCGAAACCATGCGCCTCGCGGACGTCCCGAAGGCGGATCTGCTTCTGGTGCCCGGCGGTCGCGACCTGCGCGAGCCCATGTTGCCGGCCTTTCAGGAGCAACTGGTCCGTCTCGGTTCCGGCGCGAAGCACATTACGTCCGTTTGCACCGGCTCGCTGCCGCTCGCGGCGACGGGTCTCCTGAAGGGCAAGCGCAGCGCGTGCCACTGGGCATTCGTCAACCAGCTTGCCCGCTACGGCGCCATTCCGGACCCGCAACGCTTCGTGTCGGATGACAATGGCCGCTTCATGAGCGGCGGCGGGGTCACATCCGGCATCGATTTCGCGCTTCGCGTCGCGGCCGTCCTGAGTGGCAAGGAAGCGTCCGAGCTGGCGCAGCTGATCATCG
The DNA here is from genome assembly GCA_903970625.1 of Solirubrobacterales bacterium 70-9. Classification (GTDB taxonomy): domain Bacteria; phylum Pseudomonadota; class Alphaproteobacteria; order Acetobacterales; family Acetobacteraceae; genus CAJCJG01. Next base: position 4,553 of record CAJCJG010000157.1, read on the forward strand.
AGTACGACCCCGACCCGCCGTTCAAGTCTGGCCATCCGCGCTCCGCACCTCCGGAGATACTGGCCATGGCGGAACAGAGGCTCCCCGGCGCCACCCGCGGTCTGGCGAAGATTCCCGGTGTCAGCTGATGAAAAAGTTGGACGCCGCCCGACGACATGA
>CAJCJG010000158.1 GCA_903970625.1 Solirubrobacterales bacterium 70-9
CCCCGCCGCGTCCAGCGGAAGAGCCGACAGTCCCAGGCCGGCATAGACCTTCAGCAGCGACCGCCCCGCCCGCCAGACCGCCGGCGCGCGCCCCTCCTGCTGCGCCAGATCGCGCAGCCGCCAGATCGCCGAGACCTTGTCGCTGTCGGCCCCGGCTGGATCGCCCAGCGCCATCAGCGTGCGCCCCAGCCGGCGGAACGGCACGCCCGCCCGCTCCGCTTCGCCCCACACGATCCCGTCCGCCGCCACCGGCGGGATGGCGCCCAACTGCGCATAGCGCAGCCGCATGTCGCCCACCCACGGCGCCCAGGTGACGCGGCGGGGCCGCAGCAGCCGCCACATCGCGCCCAGGCCCAGCAGCACCGTCGCCGCCACCGACGCGCGCAGCGAGTTCGGCACTTCCGGCGAAAGGATCACCTCCCACCAACTATTGTCCGCAAGCCACCGCACATGCCGCTCGAACGTCGCCAGCGCCAGCACGCAGACCACCAGCGTGAATAGCGGCAGCGCGGTGGAGGCTTGCAACGGGCCGGCCAGCAGCCGCGCATGGCGGTAGAACGCCGTCCGGTAAGGCGCGATCAGCAGCGCGGCCAGGACCAGCACCACCGGAATCCAGATCGGCTCGCTCTGCGCCACCGTGAACGCGGCGCCCAGCAGCAGCAGCGCGATGGTGGCACTCCACGCCAGATTGACCCGCTGCGACAGCGCCGCCGCGAGCACCATCAGCGCCGCGCCGATCAACGAGGGCACGAATTGCCCGGCCTGTGCCACCACTTCGGCGAAATCGCTGTCGATCCAGGAGAAATCCGGCCGCTGCTCCAGCACCCCCAGCGAGAGCAGCAGGAAGCCGCAGAGCGCGACGACGCCGGTGCCGGCCGCGACCGCGAAATCCGGTTCGCTAACCCGCGTCGCGGGGCGCGTGGTGCCGGCGGCGGGGGCGGCGTCTGGCACCGACCCGCGCTTTGCCACCAGCGTGCGCCCGCGCACAAGCAATTCGTTGGCGGAGAACATGCCCCCCGCCAGGAACAGCGGAATGATGTAGTAATACAGGCGGAACACCACGATGGCGCTGACGATCACCGGCGCCTCGACATAGGGCGCCAAGCCGATCAGCATGGCGCCGTCGAACACCCCCAGGCCGCCCGGGATCGTCGCCATCAGCCCGGCCGAGTAGGACGCCAGATAGACGCCGACGAAGCGCCAGTAGGTCAGCCCCGGCGCCTCCGGCAGCAGCGCGTAGAAGATCGCTGCCGTCACCGCCACGTCCGCCGCCGCCAGCAGCACCTGCAACAACGCCATCCGCAGGCCCGGCAGCTCGATGTCGTGCCCGAACAGCCGGAACCGGCCGAGCAATTGGGCCAGCGTCAGATAGACGATGTCCACCGCCCACATCAGCGCGGCCACGCCATACAGCACCCAATGCGGCACCCGGTCGCCGATGAACGGCACCGACCCCGGCTCCAGCACCAGGATGATGCCGCCGAGTACGAGGCCGCCCAGCCCGAATGTCAGGCTGCAAAACGCGATCACGCGGGCGATCTGCGCCGGCGTCAGGCCCCAGTGGGCATACAGGCGGTAGCGCACGGCCGCACCGGAGACGGCGGCGAACCCCAGATTGTGCGACAGCGCGTAGGCGCAGAACGAGGCGAAGGCGACCTTGCCGTAGCTGACCGCCCGGCCGGCATAGATCGTTCCTAACCGGTCGTAGAAGGTCAGGATGCCGTAGGCGGCGAAGGTCCACAGGCCCGCCATCACGAGGGCGCGAATCGGGATGCCGCTCAGCGACCGGTGGATGTCCTCCACCTTCAGCGAGCGGAATTCCTTCTGCACGACATAGATCGCGCCGATCAGCAGCGCCACGCCCAACAGGGCGGGTGCATGCCGCAGCAGCCGCTTCCACCGATCGCTCACCGCCGATGCCCCGTCAGGCCGCGTCCGCCGCGCCGGCGGGGCTGCGCGCCAGCGCGTCGCGAATCAGCGCCACGGTCTCGGCGATGCCGTAGAGGGCGACGAACTGGCCGAATCGCGGCCCTTCCTGCTGGCCGAGCAGCACCTGGTACAGACAACCGAACCAGGCGCGCAGGTCCGGGAACGGGTGGCGCTTGCCGACCTCGTACACCTGCGTCTGAATCTCCTCGGCCGGCGTGCCCGCCGGCAGTGCGGCCAGCACGTCGGACAGGTCCGCCAACGCCCCGCGCTCGACACCATCGGGGTCGCGGAACGCCTTCTTCGGCGCCACGAAATCGCGGAAATAGGCCACCGCGTAGCCCACCAGCGTCGCCAGGAACGGCATCGTCTGCGGCGTCGCCTGCGGGTCGTAGCGGCGGATGTAGCCCCACAAGATGTCGGGCGAGTCCGCGTTCACGACGCTGGCCAGATTCAGCAGCATCGCGAACGACACCGGGCTGTGCGCCGCGTCCGGCACCGCGCCGGCATGGATGTGCCACGCCGCGTTGGCGAACACGTCCGGCTCGCTCTGCACCCGCGCCTTTTCGGCGTTGGCCAGATATTCGTCCACCGCCTTCGGGATCACGTCGAAATACAGCCGCTTGGCGCGCTGCGGCTGGTTGAACATGAACTGCGCGAGGCTCTCGGGCGGCGCGTAGCGCAGCCATTCCTCCACGCCGAGCCCGTTCCCCTTGCTCTTGCTGATCTTCTGCGCCTGCTCGTCCAGAAAGAGTTCGTAGGTGAACCCGGCCGGCGGCTCGCTGCCGAGGATGCGGCAGATGCGGCCCGAGAGCTTCACGCTGTCGATCAGGTCCTTGCCCGACATCTCGTAATCGACGGACAGCGCATGCCAGCGCATCGCCCAGTCCGCCTTCCATTGCAGCTTTGCGCCGCCGCCCGTCACCGGGGTTTCGTACCAGGTGCCGTCGTCGGGATCGCGCCACGCGATCGTGCCCGCGTCCGCATCGGTTTTCTCGACGCGCACCTGCATCACGATTCCCGTGCGCGGATGGATCGGCAGGAACGGCGAGTAGGTCGCCTGCCGCTCCGCCCCCAGGGTCGGCAGGATCACGGCCATCACCTGTTCGTGCAGCGCCAGCAGGTGCAGCAGCGCCGCATCGAACTTTCCCCCCGTATAATAGTCGGTCGAGGAGGCGAACTCGTACTGGAAGCCGAATCCGTCCAGGAATGCCCGCAGGCGCGCGTTGTTGTGGGCGCCGAAACTGTCGTGGGTGCCGAACGGGTCCGGCACGCTTGTCAGCGGCCGGCCGAGATACTGCGCCAGCATCTCCCGATTCGGCACGTTGTCCGGCACTTTGCGCAGGCCATCCATGTCGTCGCTGAACGCCAGCAGGCGGGAGGGCAGGCCGGTCAGCGCCGAAAACGCATGGCGCACCCAGGACGTGCGTGCGACCTCGCCGAACGTGCCGATGTGCGGCAGGCCGGAGGGGCCGTAGCCGGTTTCGAACAACGCTTCGGTCTTGCCGGACGCGGCCAGCCGTGCCGCGACTTTGGCGGCTTCCTCGAACGGCCAGGATTTGGGGACGCTGTTTCGCAGTGTTTCGGACATTCGGCGGAAACTATGGAGGGGGCGATGCTTGGTCAATCGACGCGCCAACATATAGTGCGTCCATGTCCGACTCCGCCCCGGCGCGCGCGCCGTCTGGTCCCTTGGGCCGCCTGATGTTGCCGGACGCGCCCTGCGTCGTGGCCGGCATCGGTCGTGCTGTGGTGCTGACGCCGGACGGCGAGGTGCTGGACCTGCCGGCGGAGGAGGCCGGGCACCTCTTGCGCGGCCTGCCGCCGCCGATCCTGGTCCATGCGCCGGCCACGCTGAAACGGCTGGGCCTGCGCGGGATGCCGACGCTCGACCTGCTGGAGCTTTTTGCATTTGTTCTGCCCGCCCGGCCGGTGGCGCCCACGCCGCGCGGGCTGGCGCTCGCGCTCGACCTGCCCACGCCGGTCGGGCTGGAGGCGGCGTGTCTGATCCTGATGGACATGGCCAAAACCCTGTTGGTACGGCTGGCCGCCGGCCGCGACGCCCCCGCCAACCGCGACACCGCCGGATTGGCGGCGCGCATGGGGCAATCCGGGTGGGGCTGGGCGCGCGTGGTCGTGTCGGCCCTGGGAAAACCCGGTGCCGCTGCCGAGCCCGGCGCGCTGCGCGTCTGGAAGCGGCTGGCGGAGTGGGACGACGAGGCGCCCCCGCTGCCCCCCTCCTCGCTCGCCGTGGCACCGCAGGAGGCCC
>CAJCJG010000159.1 GCA_903970625.1 Solirubrobacterales bacterium 70-9
GCTGACATAGGCGCTTTCTTCTCCCTCTCCGCCCCAAGGGGGCGGAGAGGGAGGAGAAGAGCGCGGACCAGTTTCGTCTTATGTCAGCGCCCATGGGTGGAGGCCGGAGTGACGAGCAAGCCCTCAGTCCTGGCCGGGCGTGGCCGTCGCGACGCCGCTATAGACGAGGGTGGCGAAGCGTTGCAGCCATTCCACCTGCTGCTCCGGCTTGATCGTCGTGTTCGCTTTGACGATGGGGCAGTATGCGGCCGTCAGACCGTTCACCAGATCCGCCTGCGCGGGTTTGGCGCCAGTCTCCACCATCGGCAGGATGGCTGCGATCTTCTGCTGCATGTTGCCTGCATCCACCTGATGCAGCAGCGCCGCCACCCCCGGCGCCGCGACTGCCGTTGCCAGCGAGTCCGGCTCGATCTTCGTGCAGTCGCCGGTCCCGGACAGCATCGTCTTGGTGGTCTTTCCCAGGTCGTCCGCCATCGCGGCCGTCGCCGTCGTCGGAGCCGTGTTGCCCCAGGAAGTACGGACGTAATTCGCGATGTCGGCCACTTGCTGGCTCGACAGCGCCGTGCCCAGCCCTGGCATCGGCCCGTACTGCTCGTGCGCCTGCAATCCGCCGAGGATCGTGCGGATCACGTCCTGTGGGCCGCCCGCCATGACCACGCCGTTGCCGACCAGCGGCGGCACCGCGCCGGAGATGCCCTTGCCGTCCGGCTGATGGCAGAAGGCGCAATTGTTCAGATAGTCCGTGGCGCCGGGGGCCGAGACCAAATGCCGATCCGGGAACAGCGACTGGGCCGGCGACACTTTCAGGTAGGCGGCGATGGCGTTCAGGTCGTCGTCGGACAGATATTGCAGGCTGGTGTGGACCACTTCGGCCATCGGCCCGGCCACCACGGCCTTCCCGGGTGCCACGCCCTTCTTCAGATAATCGACCAGGTCTTGCTGGCTCCAGGCGCCAATTCCCTCACGCACATCGGACGAGATGTTGGGGGCGAACCAGCCCTGCCCCGTGATCTCGCCGCCGCCGAGCGCCTCGCCGGACTTGCTGCCGCTGAGCGCGTTGCGCGGCGTGTGGCAGGCGCCGCAATGCCCAAGGCCCTCGACCAGATAGGCGCCGCGATTCTGTGCGTCCGAACGCGCGGGATCGGGCTTGAACGTGCCCTCGTGAAAGAACAGCGTGCGCCATGCGGCCAGCGACGTGCGGACGTTGAACGGAAATTCCAGATGGCTGGGCGGGCGCGGCGCATGCACGGGCGGCAGGCTGAACAGGAACGCCTTGATGGCCATGGCGTCGTCGCGCGTCACCAGCGTGTAGTGGTCGAACGGCATGACCGGATACAGGTACGTGCCGTCGCGCCCCAGACCCTGATGCATCACCTTGTAGAAATCGTCGTCGCTCCATTTGCCGATGCCCGTGTCCGGGTCCGGCGTGATGTTGGGCGAACTGATGGTGCCGTAGGGCGTTTCGACCTGCCGCCCGCCGGCCATGGTCGCGCCGCCCGCGTTGGTGTGGCAACTGAAGCAGTCGCCGGCCCGTGCCAGATATTCGCCGCGCTTGACGATGTCCGGGCTCGGCGCATCGGCCGCCATCGCGGCGGGCGCCGCGACCAGGAGCAGGCCCGCGACAAGCTGACAAAACCATGCGCGATGCATCCGACGTTTCTCCCGAGGTACGGCCCACACGCGAAAGCGTCGAAAAGGCCCGGAGGTTCCATGACCCATCGCAACAGCCGGAAGGCGGTTGCCACCGCCGGATGCCAAGGTGCCCGACACCTCGCGAGCAAACCGACGTGACCGACACCGAATGGCCCCGAATCGCCGCCGACCTCGACGCGCAGGGATGGGCGACGCTGCCCGCCCTGCTGACGGCGGAGCAGTGCGAGGCGATTGCAGCCCGCTACGACGACGATATTTTCCGCAGCCGCGTGACGATGGCGCGGCACGGCTTCGGGCGCGGCGAATACAAATACTTTGCCTATCCGCTGCCCGACCATGTGGCCGAGCTACGCGGCGCGCTGTACGCCCGGTTGGCCCCCATCGCCAATTGCTGGAACGAAGCGATGGGCGTGCCCGTGCGCTACCCCGCCGCGCACGAACAATTCCTCGAACGCTGCCACGAGGCGGGGCAGACCCGCCCGACGCCGCTGCTGCTGCGCTACCGCCCCGGCGACTATAATTGCCTGCATCAGGACCTGTACGGCGCCCACGTCTTTCCGCTGCAAACCGCCATTCTGCTGTCCCGGCCCGGAGAGGATTTTACCGGCGGCGAATTCGTGCTGACCGAGCAGCGCCCGCGCATGCAGTCCCGCCCCTCCGTCGTGCCGCTCGCGCGCGGCGACGCGGTGGTGTTCGCGGTCAACCAGCGACCGGTGCAAGGCACGCGCGGATTCTACCGCACGGTTCTGCGCCATGGGGTCAGCACGCTGCGCTCCGGCCGGCGGCACACGCTGGGCATCATCTTCCACGATGCCACATAGGGAACCAATCCGGTCCGGCCGCGATTGACGGTAACGTTTTTCCCGCGACCAACACGGAGCATGTCGATGTCCATTCTGGCCTGGCTCGTCCTCGGACTCATCGCCGGCTTCATCGGCAGCAAGATCGTCAACGGCACCGGCCAGGGCCTCGTGCTGGACATCATTCTGGGTATCGTGGGCGCGGTGGTGGGCGGGTTCGTGTTCACCGCGTTCGGCGGCGCGCCCGTGACCGGGTTCAACCTTTACAGCATGGTCGTCGCCGTCGTCGGGGCGATCATCGTGTTGTGGCTCTACCACACGCTGGTGCGGCGCAACCGCTATACCTGACGGCCTCAGCGCCCGCCCGAGACCGTCACGATCGTGCCGGTGACGTAGCTGGCGGCGGGCGACAGCAGCCACGCGACGGCCTCCGCCACCTCGTCCGGCTGGCCGGCGCGGCGGATCGGGATGGTGGGGCCGATGCGGGCGAGGCGTTCGGGCTGGTTCATCTCCGTCTCGATCAGGCCGGGGGCGACGGCGTTGACGCGGATGCCCTCGGCAGCGACTTCGCGCGCGAGGCCCATGGTGAAACTGTCGATGGCGCCTTTGCTCGCGGCGTAGTGGACGAACTCGCCGGGGCCGCCGAGGCGGGCGGCGACGGAGGACAGGTTGACGATGGCGCCGCCGGCGCCACCGCGCGCGGTGGAGAGGCGGCGCACGGCCTCTCGCGCGCACAGCACCGAGCCCATCACGTTGATGGCGAACGTTCGATATAGCGCCGCCGTGTCGAGGTCGGCCAGACGGCTGCTGGCGCCGACGATGCCGGCATTGTTCACCAGCCCGCCGAGCGGGCCGAGTGCGGCCTCCGCCGCGTCGAAGAGTTTTACGATGTCGGCTTCCGCCGCCACGTCGCCCTGGATGGCGTGCGCGTGGCCGCCGGCCGCCACGATCTCTCGCACCACCTCGTCGGCGGCCGTGGCGTTGCTGGCGTAGTTGACCGCGACCGCATATCCGAGGCCCGCCAGCTTGCGGCAGATCGCGGCGCCGAGGCCCCGGCTGCCGCCGGTGACGACGATGGTCTTGCTCATGGTCGGTTCCTTCAGTTGGCGGCCAGCAGGCAGGAGGCGAACATCTCGCCGCTGGTGCCGTCGGCGATGCCGAGGTCGGTGACATGTGGGCCGGGATTGCAGGCAAGGCTGGCACCGAACACCGCTTTCAGCACCAGATAGGGCGGCGACCAGTCGGTCAGCGGTTCGGCGGCGGCGCGCAGGGCGCGGAAATTTTCCGCGACCGTTTCGGTCGGCGCGTCGGACAGCAGGCCGCAGACGGGCAGCGGGACGACGGCGCGCACGACGCCATCGGTGGCGACCGCGACGCCGCCGTGCGCCGCGATCACGGCGTTCGCGGCGGCGGCCATGTCGATCGGGTCGTGGCCGAACACCGCAAGATTGTGGCTGTCGTGCAGCACGCTGGTTGCCAATGCCCCGCGCCAGCTTCCCCAGCCGCGCAACACGCCGAGCGCGGGCGTGGCGGGCGCGTGGCCGTGGCGATGGATCACCGCCATCAGCGTCGCGTCCGCGGGCAGCACGGCGGCGCCCCCGCGGACTGGCACCTCCATCTCGCCCCAGGACGTGAAGCGGGGATTGTCCACCGTGCGGACGCGCGCGAGCGGCCCGTTGCCTGGCACCGCCAGCCGGAACTGCTCCGGCGACAGCGGCGGAACGTGCATCGTGGACGGCAACGCGGTGGGCGCGGGCGGAATGGGAACGGTCAGCGCGCCCTCGTGCGCAACATGGCGGCCGGAGGCGAACACGTCGCGGATTGTCACGGCTTCCAGATCGGTCAGGACCAGCAGGTCCGCGCGCCGGCCCGGTGCCAGCAGGCCGAGATCGCGGCGGCCGATACGCTCCGCCGCGTTCAGCGTCGCTGCGCGCAATGCCTGCATCGGCGGCAGCCCGTGCCCGATCAGGCGGCGCAGCAGCGCGACCATGCCGCCCTCGGCCACCAGATCGTCCGGGAACACGTCGTCGGTGCAGAGGGTCAACGCCTGCGGCACCATCGGCAGCGAGAGGAGCGCCTGGACGGCTCCGGGCAGCACGTACGGGTGGGACCCGCGCAATTCGATGGCGAAGCCGGCGCGCAGCTTTTCAAGCAGGTCGTCGCCGGAAGTGATCTCGTGGTCGGACTGGATGCCGGCGGCGGCGAAGCCTTGGAGATCGGCGCCGGACAGGCCGCGCGCGTGGCCGCAGACCAGCTTGCCGCTGGCCAGACCGGCGCCCACGACGCCCGCCATTTTGGGCCCGCGTTCCAGCACGCCGCGCATGTCCATCACCTCGGCGACGCCGGCCACGTCGGGCCAGGACAGCATCTCCGCCATCTCCGCCGCCTCGAACACCGCGCCGCCGCGCTCCAGGCCGGGGGCGGAGGGCACGCAGGACGGGGCCAGCACCAGCACGCGCAACGGCAGGCCGCGCGAGGCGGCGATGGCCCAGCGCACCCCCGCCAGCCCCAGCACGTTGCCGAGTTCGTGCGGGTCCCAGCAGATCGTCGTCGTGCCCTGCGGCACCACGGTTTCGGCGTAGCGGCGCGGCGTGACCATCGAGCTTTCGATGTGCAGGTGCGTGTCGATCAGGCCGGGCGCGAGAAAGCAGCCGGTCGCGTCGCGCGTCGTCTGCGCGTCCTCGCGCCGGCCGGGGGGGTGGACGCTGGCGATCAGCGGACCGACCACGCCGATGTCGGCGAGGCGCAGTTCGCCGGTCATCGTGTCCACAATTGTGCCGCCGGTGAACAGCAGATCGAACGGCGCTTGCCCCCGCGCGGCGCGGACGGCGCGGTCGCGGAGCGCGGGATCGTCGAGATCGGGGTTGGTCATGGGCGAAGCGTGGCACTCCGGTTGCACCGCAGCAAGCGGGGCGTAAGCTGGATTCGATTGCGATGAGGATGGCGCGATGGGACTCACGCGGCGAGATTTTACCCTGGGCGCGGGGGCAGCAATCGGCCTGCCGTGGCTGGCGGCACCCCGCGCGGCGCACGCCGCGACCGCCAGCGCCGTTTTGGGCATCGACGCCGATCCGCCGACGCTGAACCCGGCCATGTCCACCGACTACGGCACCGGCGATGTCGGTGCGAAAATTTTCGAGGGCCTGATCTGGCTGGATCGCGACTATCAGCCGAAGCCGTCGCTGGCGACCGCCTGGACCGTCTCGCCTGACGCGAAGGTTTATACGTTCACGCTGCGCGAGGGCGTGACATGGCACGACGGCAAGCCGTTCGGCGCCGACGATGTGGTGTTCACTTTTTCCGACATTCTGGCGAAATATCATCCGCGCACATCGGCAGTACTGAAGACCATCGGGGCCGTCGTGACCTCGCCAGATCCGAAAACCGTCGTGGTGACGTTGCAGAAGGGTTACGCACCGTTTCTGGTTCAAATGTCGGTGTTCGACGCGCCGATTCTTCCCAAGCATCTGTATTCGGGTGCCGACATCCCGGCCAACCCAGCCAATCAGGCGCCGGTCGGCACCGGACCGTTCCGGTTCGGCGGCTGGACGCGCGGGGCGACGATCCAGACCACGCGCAATCCGGCTTGGTGGGGCGGCGCCGCCGGCCTCGACGAAATCATTTTTCAAATCGTGCCGCAGCCTGCCAATCGCGCCTCCGGCCTGGAGACCGGCGAGATCGACGCCGTGGTGGACTTCTATCTGCCGAAGCCGGACGAGCCGCGTTTGATGAAGAACCCCGCGCTGCAATTCCGCAAGGGCATCAACATTCCCGCCGTCTATTTTCTCGCGTTCAACACCGCCCGGCCCGTTTTTGCCGGCAAGGAGGCGCGGCAGGCGGTGGCGTGCGCCATCGACCGGCCGCGCCTTGTGCAACAGGTGATGAACGGGCTGGCGCGCCCCGGCTACGGCGCATTCGGCGACGGGTTCAAATGGCTGCTCGATCCCGACGACAATTATGCCAAACGCTATCCGCTCGATCCGGCACACGCGCGCGACCTGCTGGCAAAAACGCCGGCCGCCGGGCAGACGGTGTCGCTGGTGTACGACGCGGCCCGGCCGCAACTGCGCGCGACGGCCCAGATCGTTCGCGACAATCTGCATCAGATCGGGCTGGAAGTTTCGCTGTTGCCGCTAGAGCGGGCCGTTGGGATGGAGAAGGTTTTCACCCAGCACGATTTCGACCTGACGCTGCAATCGTATTTTTCTGCCGGCGATCCGGCCATCGGCTACACGCGCCTCTATCAAACGCAGACCGGCAACAAGGCGCTGACCAACGCCACCGGCTATTCCAATCCGGACGTGGATCGGCTGCTCGCCGAAGCATCGGTGGCGCCGAACCGCGATGACCGCGCAAGAATCTATCGGGAGTTGCAGGCGATTTTGAACGATGACCTGCCAAGCCTGATTCTGTTCGACGAGGAGACGGTGGATTTTGCCTCCAAACGGCTGAGCGGCTTGTGGCCCGCCATCGACGCGCGCGACCAGTGGGGCGGCGTGAAGATGGCGGCGGATTAGGGTGCGGGCCGCCGCCCTCGGCTGGTTCGTGCTGCGCCGGCTACTGCACGCGGTCCCGCTGCTGTTCTGCGTCGTGGTGCTGAACTACGCGCTGATCGCGAGCACACCGGGCGATCCCGTGACCGTGCTGGTCGGCGACTTCCCGGCGCCCGCTGAGTACAAGACGCAGGTACGGCACGATTACGGGCTGGACCAGCCGATCCCGGTGCAGGTCGCGCGCTATGTCACGCGCGTGCTGCACGGCGATCTCGGCTATTCGTTTGCCAATCGCCAGCCCGTGCTGTCGCTGATTGCGGGACGGTTGGCGGCGACGTTGGAACTGACGGCCACGGCGCTGGGGTTTTCCAGCCTGCTCGGCATCGCACTCGGCGTTTTGTCCGCGCGCAGGCCGGACGGCGTTTTGGACCGCGCGGTGCGCGGCCTTGCCACCGCAGGCTACGCGCTGCCGGAATTCTGGGTGGGCCAAATGCTGATTCTGGTGTTCGCGATCTGGCTCGGCTGGCTGCCGTCGCAGGGCGCGCACGCGATACGCGGCGTGGCCCCGGGCTGGGCCGGCATCGCCGACGGCGTGCGGCATCTGATCCTGCCGGCGCTGGCACTGTCGTTGCGCTATCTCGCGTTGATCGCCCGCATCACCCGCGGCGCGATGCTCGAAGTGCTCGGCGCCGACTTCATCCTTGCCGCGCGGGCACGCGGGGCCAGCGAGCGGGCCGTGCTGATCGGCCATGCGCTGCGCAATGCGGCCGCACCCGTCATCACCGTGATCGGCTTCAATCTCGGTTTCATCCTGGCCGGATCGGCGCTGATCGAGACCGTGTTCGGCTGGCCAGGCATCGGCCGCCTGCTGTTCGACTCCATCGGCAGCCGCGACTACCCAACGATGATGGGAATTTTGCTCGTCGTCTCGGCGACGGTCGTGGCGGCGAATCTGGCGACCGACATTCTGCACCGGATGCTGGACCCGAGAGTCGGATGATTCCGATTTCCGTATTTATCGCGGGCGGTTGGCTCACGCTGACTGTTCTGGCGGCCGTGTTTGCGCCGCTGGTCGCGATGGACCCGTATGCGGGCGGCCCGGACGCGCTGCTGCCGCCGCTATCGCCGGCGCACTGGCTGGGCACTGACGACCTTGGCCGCGACATCTTTGCGGAAACCTTGTTCGGCACGCGGGTTTCGCTGACCGTGGGCGTGACGACCGCGATTGCCGGCGCGGTGATCGGGGTCGCGGTGGGGGCTGCGGCCGGGTGGCTGGGCGGAGTTGCCGATGCGGCGCTGATGCGCCTGACCGAACTGTTCCAAACGCTGCCGCGCTTCGTGCTGGCGCTGGTGACGATCGCCCTGTTCGGGCCTGGGCTGGCGAAAGTGATCGTCGTGATTGGCATTTTGGCATGGCCGCAAACCGCGCGCGTGGTGCGCGCATCGGTCGCGACGCTGCGTTCGGCGCCGTTCGTCGAGGCCGCGCGCGTCGGCGGCATGCCCGGCATCGCGCTGGTGCTATCTGAAATTCTGCCCAACGTCGCGGCCCCGGTGATCGTGCTGGCGGCGCTGGATGTGGCGACGGCCATTCTGCTCGAAGCCGGCCTCGGCTTCTTCGGGCTGGGCGATCCGAATCTCGTCTCCTGGGGCGCGATGCTGAACGAGGCGCAGCAATATCTGCGCACCGCGTGGTGGATGGCGGTGTTCCCCGGCATTGCCATCGCCGCGACGGTGCTCGCGTTCAACCGCCTCGGCGACGCGCTGAATGCGGCGACCGATCCGCGCGGGCGGGGCCGGTGAGCCCGGTGCTCGACATTCGCGGCCTGCGCGTGGCGCTGCGCGACGGGACGCGGCTGGTGGACGACGTCTCGCTGCACGTCGATGCCGGCGAGATCGTCGGCCTCGTCGGCGAATCCGGCTCCGGCAAGTCGATGACGGCGTACGCGGCGCTCGGCCTGTTTCCGACGCCGCACGCGCGCATTGCCGGCGGGGAAATTCGACTGGATGGAACCGATTTGGCGAGCCTGACGCCGGCCGCGTGGCGGGCGGTGCGCGGGGCACGGATCGGGATGGTGTTCCAGGACCCCTCCAGCTTCCTCGACCCGCTGCTGCCGGTCGGCCGCCAAATCGCCGAGGCGTTTTATGCACACGGGCAGGGTCGGGAAGCGCCCGCGCGCGTGTCGGCTCTGCTGGAACAAGTGGAACTACCCGCCAGTGCCGCCGCCCGCTACCCGCACGAATTGTCCGGCGGCCAAAAACAGCGCGTGCTGATCGCGGCGGCCCTCGCGATGCGGCCCGCGCTGTTGATCGCCGACGAACCGACGACGGCGCTTGACGTGTCCGTGCAGGCGGGCATTCTTGATTTGCTGAAAAGATTGCGCGCGGATCTTGGATTGGCGGTGCTGCTGATCACCCACGATCTCGGCGTGATCGCCCAAACTTGTAGCCGCGTTTACGTGATGTATGCTGGCCAGATCGTCGAATCCGCGCCGACCGCTGCGCTGTTCCGCGCGCCGCGCCACCCCTATACGCTAGGGCTGCTCGCCAGCCTGCTCAGCCCGGCCGTGCGGCAGGAGGCGCTGTTCTCCATCCCCGGCACGGTGCCGCCCGCGCGCGCGATGCCGGACGGCTGCCGCTTCCATCCACGCTGCCCGCTCTCGCTGCCGGACCCGTGCGCCGCGCGCCCGCCCCCTTTGCGCGCGCACGGGCCGGGCGAAGATCGCTGCTGGCGCGCCGACGAAGCCGCGACGGCCTGGGCATGAGCGAACCGCTGCTTCGCGCCGACCACGTAACCCGAAAATTCCCGCTGCGCGGCGGCATGTTTGCGCGAGACTGGTTTTCTGCCGTCGATGGCGTGTCGCTCGAAATTTTTCCCGGCGAGACCGTCGCCGTCGTTGGCGAAAGTGGCAGCGGGAAATCGACTCTCGGCAGAATGCTGCTGGGCTTGATGCCGCCGACCACAGGCACGGTCAGCTTTCGCGGTACGCCGTTGCCTTCGCTCCGCGGCGCGGCGCGCCGAAAATTTCGGCGCGAGATTCAGGTGGTGTTTCAGGACACCGGCGCCTCGCTGAACCCGCGCAAAAACATCGGCGATAGCGTGGCGCTGCCGTTGCGTTGGAATCTGGGGCTCGGCCGCGCGGAGGCGGCGACGCGGGCGGCGGTGTTGCTGGATCAAGTCGGGCTGCCGGCCGAGCAGTTTGCGCGCCGTCTGCCGCACGCGCTCTCCGGCGGCCAGCGGCAACGCGTCGGCATTGCGCGGGCGTTGGCCTCGAACCCGAGCCTTGTGGTCGCCGACGAGCCGGTTTCGGCGCTGGATGTTTCGGTGCGCGCGCAAGTGCTGCGACTGATGCGGCAATTGCAGGCGGAACGCGGCCTCGCCTATCTGTTCATCACCCACGATCTCGGCGTTGTGCGGGCCATCGCCGACCGCGTGGTGGTCATGCAAACCGGCCGTGTTGTGGAGCATGGTTCGGCCGACGCGGTGCTGTCCGCGCCGCGCCACGACTACACGAGGGCGCTGCTGGCCGCGACGCCGGTGCCCGTGCCGCCCTGATCGGTCCACGACGCGCGATATTGCGAAAAGCGCGCCGCCAGATAGTCGCTGGAAATCACCGGCGGAAAGCGCGCCTCCGTCACGCCCGGCCAGTCGCGCGGGTCGATGTTCGTGCCGACATTGGGATGCAGGAACAGCGGAATCGAAAATCGGCTACGCCCGGCGCGGTTGATGACGCGATGGAGGGTCGAGCGCAGCCGCCCGTTGCTCCACCGCGTCATCAGTTCGCCGATGTTGACGACGAAACTGTCTGCCACCGGGGGCACCGGCAGCCACGTCTCGTCGTTCAGCCGCACTTCCAGCCCGCCGCAATCGTCCTGCCACAGCAGCGTCAGGATGCCGTGGTCGGTGTGGGCACCGGTGCCGAAGTCGGAGACCGCGCGCACCTCGTCCGAATCCGGGTAGTGCGCGAGCCGCATGTCGGCCACCGGCAGCGTGAACAGCGCGTCGAAATGATGTTCCGGCAGGCCGAAATAGAGCGCGTAGGCGCGAAGAAGGCGCACGCCGAGATCGAGCGTCGCGCGATAATACGCCACGACCGGCGCGCGAAAGTCGGGCACATCCGGCCAGCGGTTCGGCGCGAACACCGGGCTGTCGATGGCGGGCGGCGCGCCGTCTTCGGCTTCGTGGCCGAGTTCGAAGCCTTCGGTCGCATCGGGCTTCTGGTCCGGATGGTGGCTGTCGAAAAGCGGCGTGTAGCCGCGATTGCTGCGGCCGGAATAGGCCTGCATGCGCACATCCATCGGCAGTGCGAAAAACCGCCGCGACGCCGCGACCGCGTTTTCGACCACCTCGCGGGCGATGCCGGAACCCACCACGTAGAAGAAGCCGACGTCAGTGCTCGCGCGACCGATCTCGGCCGCGACGCGGCGGCGCGCATCCGCGTCCGGCGACGCCAGATCGGACACGTCGATGATCGGAACCGCGCTCATGTCCGCGCCCCAAGACGGTCGTGCATCGTGCGCAGGAACGGAATGTCGTCGAACTGGTCCGGCTGCACGTTGTTCCACAGCATCCCGGTCGGCACGCGATAGGTGCTGCCGGTCGCGATCAATTCCGCGTCGGTGGCAATGGCTGTCAGCGGATTGTCGTGCTCCTGCATGATGATGTCGGCATCCGGCACCACTTGCATCGCATGGACCGTCGTGACGATTGGCGTGGCCGCATCGACGATGCCGAGCTCGCGAAAAATGCCGAGTTCGATGTCGGCGAAGCCCGCGCCCTTGCCTGTTCGCCCGCCGCTGCGGGTGACGGCGACGCAGCCGACGACGGCGATGTCGATTCTCTCCATATCCTCGAACGCCATCGGCTGGCCGTGCAGCGCGGCACCGCCCATTGTCGCCGCCATCTCGAAATCGACGCCTTTGCGCTGCAAGTCGGCCGGGTCCAGGCGGTAGAACGGGAAATCCTTTACCAGCGCCGGCACCGGCACATAGACCAGTTTGCCGTCGTACAGCGCCCGCAGACGCACCGGGATTTGCGGCGGGTCCGGATTGCATTTGACGATTCGCGCCGCTGCCCATTGCGGCGATTGCGCCAGCCGCCACGCCGCCAGATCGGCGCCGGAGAAGTTCGGGATGCGGCCCCATGACGGCCCGACATTCAATCCGCTCGCCTCCAGCAACGACCAGATGCGGTGGCGCAACGCATCCTTGGCCGCATGGCGGCCGGCGTAGGGGTTGACGCGGGTTTCGGCGGCCATCGGCGGCGCTCCATCGGTCGGGTACGCACGGATGCTAGCCGAGCGGGCAGCCGGTGGGAAAGCCGCGTTCGCGCCGCCTGTTTCCTTGGCACCTGCCGGCCTTCTGTGCAGGCTGGCGGCCGAACGTCCGGCCATGCGGTGGAACGATCAATGCATAGACCGTTGCGTGGGCAGCAATCGGGGGCACGGGACAATGCGTTTGCGGTCGAAGCGTGCGTGGCGCGCGGTGCGTCGGGCAGTTTTTTGGGGCGTGCTGGGGCTGGGGCTGATCGGCGCGCGTCCGGCCTCGGCGCAGGATTTTTCCGGCAAGACTCTCGTCGTCGGCGTCTGGGGCGGCGATATCGAGCGCCTGATCCGCGAACATGTCGTGGCCGCGCTGGAGAAGGAGACCGGAGCGAAGGTCGAACTGCTGCTCGGCGGCACCGGCGATCGGTTGGCGAAGATTTATGCGGAGCGGACGCACCCGACGATGGATGTCGCGTTCCTCAATATCTACGAATCGCCGCAGGCGCTGAAAGACGGCGTGGTGGATGCGCCCGATCCGTCGGCGCCCTACTACAAAACGATCTGGCCCGGAATGAACAACGGCTGCTACGCGATGTCGCTGAACGGCCTCGGCATCGCCTACAGCAAGAAGCTTGTCACGTCGCCGCCCGAGTGGGCGGACATGTGGAAGCCCGCCTACAAAGGCAAGATCGCGCTGCCGCCCTATCCCGGATCGGAGGACGACGGCGTGTTGGCCGTCGCGGCGCGGCTGGCGGGTGCCGACGAGCATTCGGCGGACAAGGCGTTTTCCAAGCTCGCGGAATTGAAACCCATTGCCACCACCTACACGAGCCTCGATCAGGTGTTCGGCCTGATGGGCAGCGGGGAGGTCGCGATGGCGCCGATGATCGGCGGCTACGCGATGGCGGCGCTGAAGAAAGACCCCGATATCGGATTTGTCTATCCGAAGAGTCCCGGCCCCGTGCTGGTGCGCGACATGCTCTGCCTGGTCCACAACAGCCCCAACCCGGAACTGGCGAAGAAATTCGCGGCTCTCGCCCTCGGCGTCGAGTTGCAGACGGCGTATGCGACGGAATTGTACTTCGGTCCCACTAACATGAACGTCAAAGTCCCGCCCGCGATGGCCAACGACGTGATCGCCTCCCCCGAACAGGTGAAATCGCTGCTGACCTTGGATTGGCCCTACATCATCACCCAACGCGCGGCGTGGACCGACCGGTGGAACAAGGAGATTTTGGGCGATTAGGCACACGAGTTCCGTAGGAGCGCGTCATGGCCGGGCCAAGCCCGGCCCTGACGGCTAGATGCCGCTTTCGCGCCTCCTGCCAATCATCCCCCTGGCGCCGGCGTGTTTGCTGATGGGAGTGATGTTCCTGCTGCCGTTTGGCATGGTTGCGGTCACGGCGTTCTGGGGGCAGGCGCCGGGATCGTGGCTGGTGGACGAGGCATTCACCACCCGCAATTTTGCCCGCATCCTCGCCGACCCGTATTTCGTGCTGGTGATCGGCCGCACATTGCGGATCGGCGTGGAGGCGGCCGTCATCTGCCTGCTGCTCGGCCTGCCGGTCGCCTCCGTCATCGTGCGGGCGCGCGGGCAAGTTCGCGGATTGCTGCTGGTGCTGATGCTGCTGCCGATGGTCTGCGGTGCGCTGGTGCAAACGCTCGGCATGCTGAACCTGTTCGGCCTTGCGGGAGTGGTCAACGGCGCGCTGAAACAACTCGGTCTGATCGACCGCTCGATCCGTTTCCTTGGCAACGAAACCGGCGTGCTGCTTGGCCTGATCCAGGCGTTTCTGCCGCTGATGGTGCTGCCGCTGGTGACGGTCTTGGGCCGCATACCGCCCGACCTCCCTGCGGCGGCGGCGTCACTCGGCGCCTCGCGTCTGCGGGTGCTGCAACGGATCATGCTGCCGCTGGCCGGGCCGGGGATCGCCGCTGGCGCCATCCTGGTGTTTTCCGCGAGCGTCACGTCGTTCGTGACGCCGCAAATCCTCGGCCAAGGGCATGTCCAAATGTTCGGGCCGTTGGTCTATCAGCAGGCGGCGCTGGTGCTGGACTGGCCGTTTGCCTCTGCGCTGTGCGTGGTGATGTTGGCCGCCCTCGCGCTCGCCGCCGCATTGCTGGCCGGCGTCGCGCGTCTGGCCGCACGGCCGCGCGCGTGAATCGTGCCATGTCCATCGGTGCCGCCGTGCTGACGGCGCTGGTTTACGCGTTCGTGCTCGCGCCAATTGTCGTGCTGGTGTTTTCGTCGTTCGACACGGCGCCCTATTTCAGTTTTCCCCCGGGCGGCTATTCGCTGCATTGGTACGCCACGGCGTGGCAAAGTGCCGAATACCGCGACGCGCTCGGCGTCAGTATTCTTCTGGCAGCCACCGCGACGCTGATCGCCGTGCCCGCCGGCACCGCCGCCGCTTACGCGCTGGCGCGCGCGACGTGGCGGGGCCGCACGGTGGTGCAGGCGATCCTTTTATCGCCGCTGGCATTGCCGCTGATCGTCTGGGCCATCGAACTGATGCAGTTCTATGCGCGCATCGGCCTGTCCGGCACGATGCTTGGTCTGGCCCTCGCGCACACCATCATCGTGCTGCCGTTTCCAGTGCGCATCATGCTGGCAAGTTTCGCCCGCATCGACCCGGCGCTGGAGCAGGCCGCGCGCACGCTCGGCGCCTCGCCGTTGCGTACGTTCGCCCGGGTTGCGTTGCCATTGGCGGCACCCGGCCTCGTCATCAGCATCGCGTTCGCATTTCTCACGTCCTTCAACGATGTCGTCGTGTCGTCGTTCATTGCCGGTGCCCGCAGCCTGACGTTTCAGGTACGGCTGTATTCGCAACTCCGCAGCCAGGGCGTGGACCCGATCACGCTGGCCATCGGCGCGGTATTGGCCGCCGCCATCGTGCTGGCCGCCATTGTGTGCGAGCGGTTGTTTCGTTGGTCGCGGCATGTCTGACGCATACTTGACCATCGCCGACCTGCGCGTTGGCTTTGCCAGCGTCCCCGTGGTGCGCGACGTGTCGCTGGCTGTCCAGCGCGGCGAGTTTCTGGTGCTGCTCGGCCCCAGCGGCTGCGGCAAATCCACCATACTGAAAACGCTCGCCGGCCTCATCGCCGCCAACGCCGGCACGATCGCGCTGGACGGTACGCGGCTGGACCCGGTGCCGCCGCACCGGCGCGACATCGGACTCGTGTTCCAGAATTATGCGTTGTTTCCGCACATGAGCGTCGCCGCCAATGTCCGCTTCGGCCTGGACATGCGCGGCGTGTCGCGTGCCGAGGCGGATTCGCGGGTGGCCGAGGCGCTGGCGATGGTGCGACTGGCGGACGTCGAATATCGCCTGCCGTCGCAACTCTCCGGCGGGCAGCAGCAACGCGTGGCGCTCGCCCGCGCGCTGGTGGTCCGCCCCCGTCTGCTGCTGCTCGACGAACCGCTGAGCAATCTGGACGCCGCCTTGCGCGCGCAAATGCGCTTCGAATTGAAAGACCTGCATCGGCGCGCCGGCCTGACGACCATCATGGTCACGCACGACCAGATGGAAGCGATGGCGATGGCCGACCGTATCGCGGTGATGCAGGCGGGTGCCATTCGGCAAATCGGCACGCCGGCCGACATCTACGACCGGCCGGGGGACGCTTTCGTCGCCACCTTCGTCGGCACGCCACCGGCCGCGTTGCTGCCGCTCTCGGTCGCGGCGGACGGCGCGGTGCGAATCGCCGGCCTGCCCTGGTCCCCGCCCCCCGCCATTGCCGCCGCCCTGGCCCCCGGCGACGCCCTGTTGTGCCTGCGGCCGGAACGGGCGGTGCTGGTCGCGCCGGACACAGCGGGCGCTTTGCCGGCCCGGGTGGTCGGTGCCGAGTATTTTGGTGCCGATTGGCTGGTCCATGTCACGGTCGGCGCAACCCCAGCCATCGTCCGCACCGGCGGGCCGGCCGCGCGTGGCGACATGGTCGGAGTCCTGATCTCCGTCGAAGCACCCTTGTTCGACGCGTCCGGTGCGCGGCGCATCGATAGAATCTTCTCTATGTCGTAACAATATCGACATGCCACGGCGCGGGCTTCGCGAAGGCGGGAAAAACCGGTGGCCCGCAGGCGGCGGCTATCGGGAGCCGGGGGGAACCCCCGCGCGATGGGCGACGCGGTTTGAGGGCGTCGAATTGCTCCACCGGGGAGCGGGCGAACCCTTTGTCACCCCCTTAAGTGAATTTAATTGACGTTTGCTCGACAGCGCGATCCCCGAACGGGCGCCTGGAACCGTGGTTAGCGGCTTTGCGTTCTGCGGATCGTGGGCGGCCTGCCGCGCACATCCTGACGCACATGGCTGGAGACACACACATGGCAAACGAAATCCACAACGGCCTGATGTCGTTGCATACGCGGGCCATCGACGCGCGCCGGGGCTACGAGGAAGCCGTCACGCAGGCCGAGGGCAAGGGTCTGACGCCGTTGTTCCGCCAGATGATCGCGACGCACAGCGAGAATGCCGGCGAGCTGGAAGCCCTGCTGAAAGCGCGCGGCGAGCAGCCCGATGCCGAGGGGTCGTTCATGGGCTCGGTTCACACCGCGATCATGGACATCCGTGGCCTGTTCGGCGGCCTCGGCGAATCCGTGTTGCCCGGCCTCATCGACGGCGAGCAGCGCAACGTCGCGCGCTACGACGAAGTGTTGCGCCTGCCGGGGGTGCCGGCCGGGCTGCGCGAGGCGCTGGACGCGCAACGAAGGCGGATCGAGGCGGCAATTGCCACGATGCAGGCTGACAGGTCCGTGTAGCCAAAGCGTCGCGGTCGCGGAAACCAAACCGGTGGCTCCGAATTGGTGTGTCGGCTCACGTTGGAAGGAATCGAAAAATGCCCGGACATCCGTTGCTGTGGCTCGCGCTTGCCACGTTGGTGTTGGTTGTCGTGTTCGCCGTCTGGAATCTGGCCGCGACGCTGCGGCAAATGGGGCACGGCGAAAACGTCGAGGGTCTGGGGAGCCCAAACGATCCCCTGCGGTGATGCCTCTCGCCGTTGGTGCCACGGCAATCGGCTGTCGTCGCTCCCGCTCTTGCGGGACGGTTGAATGCGCCGCTACCATTTCGCCATTGGTGACGGTCTCGTGCGCCGAGACGAGCGGGGCAGGATCAACCGTATGGCGAGGCTTCGCCTATCGCTTCAAGGGCGGTTGCTGATCCTCACATTTGTCGCGCTGGCCCCGGCAGTCGCGTTGCTGGGCTGGACCGAATACCAGTTGCGGCACGCGCGGGAAGCGGAGGTCCGCGAACTCGCATCGCGCTACGGTCTTCTCGCGTCGCTTGAACTGGTCCGCATCGTCGATGGCGTCGGCGATCTTTTGATGGCCACGGCGCATGTTCCCGCCGTCGCCGGGAGGGAAGCAGGCGCTTGCGAGGCGTATCTCGCGGCCGTCGTCACCGATGCCCCGCAGCTTCGCGCAGCCGCCGTTCTTGACCGCGCGGCCACGGCCCAATGCGCGAGCACGGACGCGGCGCCGCCTCTGTCGGCGGACAACCGGCTGCTGCTGACCGGGCCGGCAGTGCCAGGACAAGGCCCCCTGATCGTCGGCACCTACCAGAACGCCCCCGTCGCCACCGGCGAGTTGCTGCCGCTGATGATGAAGCTGCGCGATGCGGACGGCCGCTCGGCCGGGGCGCTGGTGGCCTATCTGGACCTCGCCTGGCTGGGGGCGCGGATCAAGGAGCGTACGCTCGGCACCGGCAATTCCCTGACCATCGCCGACCGCAACGGCACCATCATCGCCCGCGAACCGTTCCCGGAGCGATTCGTCGGCACCAGCATTCCGGCCGCGTTCGACTCCATCGTGCATGCCAACGCGCCCGGCACGCTGCCGGTGATCAGCCAGGACGGCACTAGGCGGATGCTGGGCTACTACCCAGTCAACTCGCCGCCGGTCGGCATCTACCTCAGCGCCGGCATCTCGGAGACCGAGGCGTTTCGGGACATCGACGCGACACGGCGGCGGAATTTCGCGGTGATGCTGGTGGCGGGCGTGGCGACGTTCGGGCTGGCGTGGGCGATTGGGCAGCGGTTCATCCAGCAGCCGGTGCAACGCCTGCTGGACAGTATCGAAGCCTGGCGGCGCGACGACCTGACCGTGCGCACCGGCATGCGGGCGGGCAGCGGCGAACTGGAGGCGGTGGGCGAGGCATTCGACCGGCTGATCGAGGAACTGGCGCTGCGGCAGACGGCGCGCGAGCAGGCGGAGGCGCAACGCAAACTGGTGGTCGAGGAATTGCGGCATCGGGTGAAAAACACCCTGACCGTGGTGCAGGCAATTGCCAGCCAGAGCCTGCGCGGCGGCGACCTTGCCGGCGCCCGCGCCAGCTTCACGGCCCGCATCCAGGCCCTGGCCGACGCGCACGACATCCTGACCGCCAATAGCTGGGAGGCGGCCGAGTTGACCGACATTTTGCGCCGCACGCTGCGGCCGTTCCAGGACGGCGCGGCGGAGCGGTTCGTGCTGTCGGGTCCGAGGCTGCGTCTGCAACCGGCCGCCGCGCTGTCGCTTGGGCTCGCGGTCCACGAATTGGCGACCAACGCGGTCAAATACGGCGCGCTCAGCCGCGACGAAGGGCATGTGCGGATCGCTTGGCAGGTCGAGGACGCGGGGCCGGACAGCCGCTTTCGGCTGCACTGGAGCGAGCGCGGCGGTCCGGAGGCGATGGCTCCGGCGCGCGCCGGCTTCGGATCGCGGCTGATCCGCAGCGCGCTGGGCGGCGAGACGCGCGGCACGGTGCGGATGGATTTTCACGCACCGGGCCTCGATTGCCACATCGAAGCGCCACTGGAATCGGTCGCGGTCGAACTCGTCGAGAGTTGAGGCGCGGGCCGACCGGGGCATTTTGCGGCGCCAGCCCCCCCGGTGCATCGGCGCGAACATAAAACGAAATGCTGGCTTCTCTTGTCCCCCGCGAAAGACGGGCGGAGAGGGAGCAGGTTGGAATCTGCATACATTTGTAATCCTACAATGAATTTTCACTCCATACGCATCAATGGAACAATATTTGTATCGAATTGAAGATCGCATCAAAAAAACAGTTCTACCTCGACTTAATGTCTATGTCGACGATTCTGTCGGATAATTAAGAAGCGGCGCTGCAACGTTCACGTTGTTCGCGAGTTACACATGCTCATCTATTCGGAGAGGCGAAATGTTCGGGACGAATTCCAACCGCCGCGACGCGCCTTCCGTGCAATCCAACGGCACTAGCGTGACCGCCGGGCAGACGAGCAGCGGGCTTTTCATCGGGTCCGGTGACACGCTCACGGTGTTCGCCGGCGGCACGGCGGTCGATAGCTATGTCCCATGCGGCGGCAGCGTCGCCGTCCTCACGCAGGGCATCGCGAGCGGCACTGAGTTGGGCGGCACCGAGACGGTCGCCTCCGGCGGCACGACCTTCGGCACCGTCGTCGGCTTCGGCGGCACCGAGAGTGTGGCCGGCGGCGCGGCCAGCGGCGCCATCGTGCAAGGTACGCTCGCGCTGACATCGGGCGGCTCGGCCGTCGGAGCGGCGATCCGGCAAGACGGCGTGGAGATCGTGTCGAGCGGCGCCGTGGCCAGCGGAACAACGGTCGGCACAGTTGGCATGGAGACGGTTGCCTCCGGCGGCACCACCATCGGCACCGTCGTCGTCGGCAACGGTTATCTGCTGCGGGATGGCGCGCTGGTGATCGGCGCGGGCGGGTCCGGGTTCGGCACCGTCGTCAGCGGCGGCTACGAGACGGTGGCGGCCGGCGGCTGGGCCAGTGGCACCACCGTGTACGGCACGTCAGAACCCAGCGGCGGCGCCGCACTGGGATACGGCGGCGGCTACAATTTCGTCGCGGGGACCACGGTCGGCGACACCATCGGCAGCGGCGGCATCGAAGAGGTGCTGTCGGGCGGCACGGCCAGCAGCACGACCGTCTATGCCGGCGGCACCGAAATCGTCTCGTCCGGCGGCGTGGCCACTGACAGCTATGTCCAGGACGGAGGCACCCTCTCCGTTCTCGCCCAGGGCATCGCGAGCGGCACCGAGTTGGGCGGCACCGAGACGGTCGCCTCCGGCGGCACAACGTTCGGCACCGTCGTCGGCGTCGGCGGCGAGGAGCGTGTGGCCGGCGGCGCGGCCAGCGGCGCCATCGTGCAAGGCACGCTCACGCTGGTGTCCGGCGGCTCGGCGGTCGGCGCGAGCATCCAGCAAGACGGCGCGGAGATCGTTGCAAGCGGGGGGGCGGCCACCGGCACAACGGTCGGCACGGTTGGGACGGAAACGGTGTACGACGGGGGCACGACGACCGGCACCGTCGTCGTCGGCAACGGCTATCTGCTGCGGGATGGCGCGCTGGTGATCAGCGCGGGCGGGTCCGGGTTCGGCACTGTCGTCAGCGGCGGCTACGAGACGGTGGCGGCCGGCGGCTGGGCCAGTGGCACCACCGTGTACGGCACGTCGGAACCCAGCGGCGGCGCCGCACTGGGATACGGCGGCGGCTACAATTTCGTCGCGGGGACCACGGTCGGCGACACAATCGGCAGCGGCGGCATCGAAAAGGTGCTGTCGGGCGGCACGGCCAGCGGCACCGTCGTCGAAAGCGGCGGCACGCAGGTCGTGGATGCCGGGGGATCGGCGATAGGCACCGTGTTGAACGGCGGTTTCGCGATCGACCTGCCGGACCTCGCCTATGCGGCCGGCGGCGGCTCGGCCGTGCTCGACACGCAGACCGATGTGCTGACCATCGCCGTGGGCGAGGCAAGCTCCCACATCATCCTGGCCGGAAGCTATGCGGGATGGGATTTTCACGTCGGCGCGGATGGCGGCAGCGGGTCGCTGGTTACGGCCGATGCGAGCACCGCCGTGGCGTGTTTTGCCGCCGGCACCCGCATCGCGGTCGAACGCACGGCGGACGGGCGCACCGAAATGGCGGTCGAGGCGTTGCGGCCAGGCGACCGCGTTCGGCTGGCGCAGGGCGGCGCGGCGCCGGTGACGTGGCTCGGCCATCGCCGGATCGCGTGCCAAAGCCACCCGCGCCCAGACGACGTGCAACCGGTGCGGATCGCCGCCCATGCCTTCGGCCTCGGCCGTCCCGCGCGCGATCTGTGGCTTTCGCCGGACCATGCCGTCTGGATCGAGGGCGTGCTGATCCCGATTCGCTATTTGCTGAACGATGCGACCGTGCGGCAGGAGGATGTTGCGTCCGTCACCTATTGGCACGTCGAACTGCCGGCGCACGATGTTTTGCTGGCCGAGGGTTTGCCGGCCGAAAGCTATCTGAACACCGGCAACCGCGCCGTCTTTGCCAACGGGGGGGGTATTGCTCTGGCACACCCCGACTTCGCCCGCAGCGTCTGGGACCAAGGGGGGTGCGCGCCGCTGGTCACTGCCGGGTCGGAGCGCGATCTGGTGTATCGGCGCTTGCTGGCGCAGGCGTTCACGCTCGGCTGGCGGCTTATCGACGCGGGCGACGGCGCTTGCGACTGGCTGGCACCGCCGGCGGACGACCGGACGACCGCCGCGACCGCTTGAACAGGCCAGTCTGGCGTTCCCGGCGGGATTCGAACCCACGGCCCCAGGATTAGGAATCCTGTGCTCTATCCGGCTGAGCTACGGGAACCACCGCGTCTCGTATAGCGCAGCACAAACCGCCCGTCAGCCTGCAACTCTGCGTGGTGGGCTTGACGGGTTGGCCGCGCAACCGCGACCCTGTGCCGATGTCCGATCCCATCGACCTGCACCGCCGCCTGCTCACCCTCGATAGCCATATCGACATCCCCTGGCCCGACGGCCCGGCTTTCGCGGCGGAGACGCAACGCCGCGTCGATCTGCCGAAAATGCGGCGCGGCCACCTCGCCTGCGGCTTTTTCGCCGCCTACGTGCCGCAAACTCGCCGCTCGCCGGAGGCGCACGAGGCCGCCTATGCCCGCGCGATCGACATGCTGGGCGCGATCCGCGCCATGGGGCAGGCTGAGGGTGCGCGGCTGTGCCGCACCGCCAACGACATCGAGGCCGCCGTCCGCGACGGCGCCACCGCGATCGTGCCGGCGGTGGAAAATGGCCATGCCTGCGCCGGCGACCCCGCCCGGCTGCGCCAATTTGCGGCCCTCGGCGCCCGCTACATGACGCTGACCCACACCGGGCACAACGCCCTGTCCGACTCCTCTAACCCACGGGCGGACCTTGGCGACGCGGAAACCGAGCATCGCGGCCTGTCCGAGATCGGCCGCGCCGCCATCGCCGAGATGAATCGGCTGGGCATGGTCGTCGATATTTCCCACGTCTCGAAAGCCGCGATGTTGCAGGCGGCCGCGCTGTCGCGCACGCCGGTGGTAGCGACCCATTCCTGCGTCCGCGCGCTGTGCGACAATTTGCGCAACCTCGACAACGAGCAGCTCGACGTGCTGCGCGACGCGGGCGGCGTGGCGCAGATCACCGCCGTGCCGTACTTCCTACGCCCCGGCGGCCGGGCGGACGGCGTGACACCGGCCGATTTCGCGGCGCATATCGACTATGCCGTGAGCCGGATCGGCCTCGCCCATGTCGGGATTTCGTCGGATTTCGACGGCGGCGGTGGGTTTTCCGGCTGGCACGACGCAGCCGAGAGCCCCGCCATCACCGCCGAACTGGCACGGCGGGGCTATGCCGAGGCGGAGTTGTCCGCGCTGTGGAGTGGCAATTTCCTGCGCGTGCTGCGCGCGGCCGAGGCGGCGGCGGACTGACATGCGCACCGTCCGCCTGCCCGACGGAACGGAGGTTGTGGCGCTCGGCCAGGGCACGTGGCGGATGGGCGAGGGCCGGCACCCGCGCAAGGCCGAGGCCGACGCGCTGCGGATGGGCCTCGACCTCGGCATGACGCTGATCGACACGGCGGAAATGTACGGCGAAGGCGGCGCGGAGGAGGTGGTGGGCGACGCCGTCGCCGGCCGGCGCGACACGGCGTTCATCGTCAGCAAGGTCTATCCGCGCAACGCCAGCCACAAGGGCGTGGCGGCGGCCTGCGCGCGCAGCCTGTCGCGGATGCGCGTCGAGCGCATCGATCTGTACCTGCTGCACTGGCGCGGGAGCGTGCCGTTGGCCGAAACGGTCGCGGGCTTCGAGGATTTGCGGGCCGCAGGTAAGATCGGCGCTTGGGGCGTCTCCAACTTCGACGCCGCCGAGATGGCCGAGCTTGTGCGCGTGCCCGATGGTTCCGGCTGCGCCACGGATCAGGTGCTTTACAACCCGGACGCGCGAGGCATCGAGTTCGACCTACTGCCCTGGTGCGCTCGCGCCAAAATGCCGCTGATGGCCTACTCGCCGGTCGGGCAGGGCGGCTCGCTGCTTCGGGCGCCCGCGATGCTGGCGGCGGCGAGGCGCCACGGCGCGACCCCGGCGCAAATCGCCCTCGCATGGGCGCTGCGCCACCCCGGCGTGATCGCAATTCCGAAGGCCACGATCCATGCCCATGTCCGCGATAACGCTACCGCCGCGACGCTGACCCTGACGCCGGATGATCTGGCCGCCATCGACGCAGCCTTCCCGCCGCCGAAGCGCAGGCAACGGCTGGAAATGCTATAACGCGCCGCAGGACGATCACGGGATCTTGACGCGGGCTCATCGGCACCACGAATGTGGGCGCACCACCGGGGAGTTTGGCGAATGAGCGACGTGACCAAGAGTCCGCTGATAGATCTGCTCGGCCGGCAAATGGCAGACGGCAAACTGAACCGACGCGAGTTTGTCCGCTATGCGGCGTTGCTTGGTCTGGCGGCGCCTGCGGCCATGAAACTGGCGGGCATCGGCCCGATCGCCCGCGCGGAGGCGGCCGGGCTGCCGCAAGGCGGCATCCTTCGCGTCGGCACCCGCGTGAAAGATCTGAAGAGTCCGCATACCTATTCGTGGGGCGGCTACGACAGCAACGTTTCGCGCCAGGTCGTCGAGTATCTGACGTTCACCGACAGCGAGAACGTGACGCACCCGTATCTGCTGGACGGATGGAAGGTCAGCGACGACCTCAAGACCTGGACGCTGAGCGTCCGCAAGGGCGTGAAGTGGCACAACGGCGAGGATTTCACCGCCGACGACGTGATGTGGAACCTGAAGCGGCTGACCGACGCCGCTGTTGGATCGTCGGTGGTCGGGCTGGTGAAGGGCTATCTGCTGAAGGAGACCAAGGGCGCCGACGGTAAGCCCACCACCGAACTGTGGGACGCCAACGCCATCGAGAAGGTCGATTCCTTCACCGTGCGGCTGAACTGCGCGGCGCCGCAGATTGCGGTGCCCGAGCATCTGTTCCACTACCCGGCGGCGATGCTGTACCACGGCGACAACGGCGTGTTTACGCCGGGGGCGCAAGGCACCGGCCCGTTCGAACTGACGCAGGCCGACATGGGCAAACTCGCCGTCGTCAAGAAAGTGAAGTCTTACTGGGGCGAGCAAGCCAACCTCGATGCGGTCGAGTTCGTCGATACTGGCGACGACCCGGCGGCGGCCATCGCGGCCCTGGCCTCGCAGCAGTTGCACGGCCTGATTTTCGCCGACCCGGTGCAGTACGACGCGCTGAAGGCACTGCCGAACTTGCAGATCTACAGCGTGCCGACCAGCCAGACCGCCGTGATGCGGATGAAGGTGACGGAAAAGCCGTTCGACGATCCACGGGTCCGCAAGGCCATGAAACTCGGCCTGGACGCGGAAGCGATCGTGCAGATCGCGCTGCGCGGCCTGGGCGTACCCGGCGATCACACACATGTCTCCACCGCGCACCCGGACTATAAGCCGATCAAACCGCTGGGCCGGGACATCGCGGCAGCCAAGCAGTTGCTGACCGACGCGGGGCATCCGGAGGGATTTGAGACCACGCTGTTCGTGCCGAACGACGTGCCCTGGATCGTCGCGCAGGCACAGGCGGCGGCAGAGCAATGGAAAGATATCGGCGTCACGGTGAAGATCAACGTGATGCCGGGCGCCCAGTACTGGGACGTGTGGACGAAAGTGCCGTTCGGCGGCACCATCTGGTATCATCGCCCGCTCGGTTCCATGCTGATCGCGCTCGCCTACCGGACCGGCGTGCCGTGGAACGAAAGCAGCTATTCCAATGCCGAACTGGATGAAACGCTGACCAAGGTGGAAGGCACGCTGGATATCGACAAGCGGCGCGACCTTATGGGCCGGATCGAAGAGATTATGCACGAGGACGGCCCAATCGCGCAGCCGCTGTGGACCAACAACTTCACATTCTACGACAAGAAGGTGCAGGGCGTGGTCGTGCATCCGACGAACTATTTTTTCGCCAACCGCTTTGCCCTCGGCGCCTGAGCGCCGAACGCCGGCCACTCCCCTCCCCGCTCGGGAGGGGATAAGGGCATGACTCGTTACATCCTGCGGCGGGCGGCGGAAATGCTGATCACGCTGCTGGTCGCGTCCTTTCTCGTCTTCGTCGTGACGGAATTTTCCCCGGGCAACGTGGCCCGCAAGACCCTCGGCGCGTTCGCATTGCAGGAGCAGGTGGATCTGCTCTACCAGAAACTGCATCTCAACGATCCGCTGATGGTGCGCTACGTCCGCTGGGTCGGCGTGCTGACGGGCTTGCAGGCCGATCCGCTGCAAGACCCCGCACTGAAACTGGACTTCAAAGACCCGCGTGGCGACCGCTATTTCGGCAATTTCGGCTATTCGACGCTGTACAAAGCGCCGGTGAACGACGTGCTCTGGGATCGGCTCGGCAATACCGCCCTGCTCGCCGGACTGGCGTTCGCCTTCATCGTGCCGATTTCGCTGCTGTTGGGTGCGTTGGCCGGCATGAATGCGGGCAGCATTCTGGACCGGATTCTGTCCACCGTGTCGGTGGTGATGACATCGATTCCGGAGTTCGCGCTGGGCGTCATTCTGGTCGCCATCTTCGTCGTCTGGCTGCACATTCTGCCCGGCACCAGCCCGATGGACACACACTCGGGCTGGTCCATCGCGCAACAACTGGTTTTGCCGGTAGCGGTGCTGGCGATTTACGACGCGGGCTATGTCGCCCGGATCGTGCGCACGTCGATGGCCGAAGTGATGGCCAAACCTTATGTGCGCACGGCCGTGCTGAAGGGTTTGCCGCGCCATCGGGTGATCATAAGCCACGCCCTGCGCAACGCGCTGATTGCGCCGTTCACCGTGATCCTGCTGCAAATCAACTGGCTCATCGGCGGCGTGGTGGTGACGGAACTGGTATTCGCCTATCCCGGCTTCGGCAGAATGCTGCTGGACGCGTCGCTGTTCGGCGACGTGGCGCTGATCGAGGCAGCAACCTTGATCGCGCTGTTCGTTGCCACGACCACGCAACTGCTCAGCGACGTGGGCTATCGCGTCCTCGACCCACGGGCGCGGGGCTGATGTCCGCCACCGTCGCCGCCGAGACCGCCGGCCGTGCGACACCGAGCCTGTGGCGGCGGCTGCCAAGTTCGCCGGTCGCGATGGTCGGCCTCGGCATCGTGGTGTTCTGGGTGGCCCTGGCGATAGCCGCGCCGGTGCTGCCGATGCCGCTGCCGAACGCACAGGACTATAAGGCGATGGGGCATCCGTTCGGGTCCGCCGCCCATTGGCTCGGCGTCGATCCGCTGGGGCGCGATCTGCTGTCGCGCATCGTTTGGGGCGGCCGCACGGTGCTGGAAATCGCGCCGATCGCAGTCGTCATCGCCTACGCGGTCGGCTGCGCGATGGGCCTGCTGGCCGGCTACTACAAAGGGTGGGTGGACGCCGCAATCTCCCGCGCGTCCGACGTGATCCTGTCGTTTCCCGTCGTTGTACTTTACGTCATCCTGATCGCCAACATCGGACCGTCGCCCGTCAACATCGTCGTTGCCGTGGTGCTGGCATCGGCACCCGGCATCGCGCGCATCGTACGCGGCCTGGTGCTGTCGCTGATGCCGCAAGAGTTCGTGGCTGCCGCCTATCTGCGTCGCGAGAGCGATCTGTTCGTGATGCTCGTCGAACTGCTGCCGAACTGTCGCGGCCCCCTGATCACGGATTTCTGCCTGCGGCTCGGCTACACCACAATCACCATTGGCACGCTCGGCTTCCTCGGTCTTGGCCTGCCGCCGCCCAATCCGGATTGGGGCGGCATGGTGCGGGAGGCGACCTCGATGATCACCGTGTTTCCGCATATGTCGCTTTACCCGACGATTGCGCTCGTAAGTCTGATTCTCGGATTCAATTTGCTGGCCGACGGAATCACCGAATTGTCACAGGCGGATTGACGGCGATGTCGCTGCTGTCCATCCGCGATCTGCGCGTCGAATACACCACCGCGCGCGGTACGGTCGCAGCGATCCAGGATTTGTCGCTGGAGATCGGGAAGGGCGAGAGTTTCGGCCTGGTCGGCGAATCCGGTTGCGGCAAATCGACGCTGATCATGGCGATCATGGGCTACATGGGCCGCAACGGGCGCGTGGCGAACGGGGAGATCCTGTTCGAGGGACAAAATCTTGTGCGCGCCACGGCGGCGGAGTTGCGCCGCGTGCGTGGCGGCCGCATCGCCATCGTCTATCAGGAACCGGCAACGGCGCTGAACCCGTCGATGACCATTGGCCGACAATTGATGGAGGTGCCGATCGCGCACGCCAATGCCAGCGCAGCGTCTGCCCGTGGGCAGGTGGCGCGGGTACTGGCGGACGTGCATCTGCCGGACCCGGACAGCGTGATGCGGCGCTATCCGCACCAACTGTCCGGCGGCCAGAAGCAGCGCGTTGTGATCGCGATGGCGCTGCTGGCCAATCCCGCGCTGCTGCTGCTCGACGAACCCACCACCGGCCTCGACGTGACAGTCGAGGCCGCCGTGCTGGACCTGCTCAACGAACTGCGCGAGAAATACGGCACGGCGCTGTTCTACATTTCGCACAATCTCGGCGTCATCGCCCAAGTCTGCGACCGCATCGCGGTGATGTACGCCGGCAGACTGGTGGAGGACGCACCCGCCGCCGAGATTTTCGCGACACCGCGCCATCCCTACACGCGCGGCCTGCTCGGTTCGTTGCCGCGCCCCGGCGCCAACAAGCGGACACATCCGCTGGTCTCGATCCCCGGCGTCGTGCCGTCCGCAGGCCGCGCGCCGACATCGTGCGGATTTCTGACGCGATGCGCATTGGCGCAACCGGGCTTGTGCGACGTGTCGCCGATATCGTTGGACGAGATTGCCACCGGGCATTTGGTGCGATGCCTGCGCTGGCAGGACGCGGCCGAACCCGTGGACCGGCCAACCGCCGCGCACCTTGTCTTGGCGGATAGCGACGTTGTCGTGCAGGCGCGCGACATGACAAGAGAATTTCACGTTGGCAGGCGGCGCCTGCTCGCCAACGACCGGCTCACGCTTGCCGCCAAGCGTGGGCATGTGCTTGCGATTGTCGGTGAGTCAGGCTCCGGAAAATCCACGTTCGCGAAGGTGCTGGCGGGGCTGGACGTTGCCACAGGCGGCACACTGCATGTGCTGGGCGACGACGTGGCAACGCGGCCCGTCCGCAAGCGCGGCGCGGAGAAAGTCGTAGCCGTCCAAATGGTGTTCCAGAACCCTGACGGTACGTTGAACCCGTCCCATCCCGTCGGATATCCGCTGACACGCGCGCTGCGCAAATTTGGCATCGCGACGGATCGCAAGACGATCGACGCACGTGTGGCGGCGTTGTTCGAAATGGTGCGGCTGCCGCCTTCGCTACGCCACGCGCTGCCGCGCCAGTTGTCCGGCGGGCAGAAGCAGCGCATCGCCATCGCGCGGGCTTTCGCCGGCAACCCAGAAATTCTGGTGGCGGACGAGCCCGTTTCTGCGCTCGACGTATCGGTGCAGGCGGCTGTGATCAATCTTCTGCTCCATATCCAGGCGGAACAACGGACGACCCTGGTGTTCATCAGCCACGACCTGGGGCTGGTGCGCTATCTCGCCGACGAAGTGGTGGTCATGTATCTCGGCCAGGTGATGGAAAGCGGCCCGGTGGCCGCGCTGTTCGACCCGCCCTATCACCCCTACACGGAGGCGCTGCTGTCCGCCGTACCCGTGCCGGACCCTATGATCCGCACGGCGCGCATTCGCCTCGAAGGCGAGATTCCGAGTCCGCTGAATGTCACGCCTGGATGCCGCTTCGCGACGCGCTGCCCGCGCAAACTTGGCCCGGTGTGCGACGACACGCCGCCGCCCGTGCGCGACGCTGGCCACGACCACCTCATCCACTGCCACATTCCGCTGGAGCGGTTGCGTCAGACCGAACCCGTGTTTCGCCATGCCTCCTGAAGCACCGCAGCCGTTCGCCGCCTTCGCAAGGTCGGTGCAGACGCAAAGCGCGCTACGCGCCGCCATCACCGCAGCCTATCGCCGGCCGGAGGAGGAATGCCTGCCCCCGTTGCTCGCCGCCGCCCGCCAATCGGCCGACAGTGCGGCGCGTACGAAGGCGCTGGCCACACGGCTCGTGGAGTCGCTCCGCGCCAAGCCGCGCGGCGGTATCGTCGAGGGCGTGATCCAGGAATTCGCGCTGTCGAGCCAAGAAGGCGTGGCGCTCATGTGTCTCGCGGAGGCCTTGCTGCGCATCCCCGATAATGCCACGCGCGACGCGCTGATCCGCGACAAAATCAGCCTCGGCGACTGGCAATCACATGTGGGCCACAGCCCGTCGCTGTTCGTCAATGCCGCAGCGTGGGGATTGATGATCACGGGAAAGCTCGTGGCCACCAGCAACGAAACTGGTTTGACGCAAGCGCTGACGCGCATGATCGGGCGCGGCGGCGAGCCGTTGATCCGCAAGGGCGTGGATATGGCGATGCGGCTGATGGGCGAACAATTCGTCTGCGGCCAGACCATCGCGGAGGCGCTTTCTCATAGTCGGAGACTGGAGGCGCGCGGGTTCCTCTATTCCTACGATATGCTGGGCGAAGCGGCGACGACGGCGGCTGACGCCGCGCGCTATTTCGCCGCCTACGAACAGGCAATTCATGCCATTGGCGCGGCGGCAGCGCGGCGTGGCATCTACGAAGGCCCAGGAATCTCAATCAAACTCTCGGCCTTGCATCCGCGTTATTCGCGAGCGCAGATGCAGCGCGTGACGGGCGAATTGCTGCCACGCCTCCTTGCGCTCGCCACTCTCGCGCGCCAGTACGACATTGGCCTGAACATCGACGCGGAAGAAGCGGACAGGCTGGAGATTTCGCTCGATCTGCTCGAAGCCGTATGCTTCGCGCCGGACCTGGCCGGCTGGAACGGCGTGGGTTTCGTCGTGCAAGCGTATCAGAAGCGGGCACCGTACGCGATCGACTTCCTGATCGACCTTGCACGCCGTAGCCATCGGCGCCTGATGGTGCGCCTTGTCAAAGGCGCATACTGGGACAGCGAGCTGAAGCGGGCGCAGGTGGACGGGTTGGAAGGGTTTCCCGTCTTCACACGCAAGGTTCATACGGACGTGTCCTATCTCGCCTGCGCGCGCAGGCTGCTCGACGCGCCGGACGCCGTGTTCCCGCAGTTCGCCACCCACAACGCCATCACGCTGGCCGCCATCGTCGAGATGGCCGGTGCCAACTTCTATGTCGGGCAGTATGAATTTCAATGCCTGCACGGCATGGGCGAATCGCTGTACGAGGAGGTCGTCGGCCGCGACAAGCTGGATCGCCCGTGTCGCATCTACGCGCCGGTGGGCACGCACGAGACGCTGCTGGCCTATCTGGTGCGACGACTGCTGGAGAACGGCGCGAACACGTCGTTTGTCAACCGCATCGCGGACCCGAAAATTCCGGTCGCGACCCTGGTGGCGGATCCGGTGATGGAGGCATCGACGATCGAGCCGCCGGGGGCATCGCATCCCAAGCTCGCCCTGCCGGGCGACATGTTTGGCGATGCACGCAAGAACTCGGTGGGCATAGACTTCAGCAATGAGCAACGCCTGGCGTCGCTGTCGGCCGCGCTGCTGTCGGGCGCGAACGATGTCTGGCGGGCGGGCGGTATGGCTGAGTCGTCGCTCGCGGTGCGTAACCCAGCGGATCTGCGCGACATCGTCGATTACGTGACGGAGGCAAGTTCTGCCGATGTGGACGCAGCCCTGGCGGCTGCTGCCAACGACAATCTCTGGCCGGCCACACCGCCCGCTGACCGCGCCGCCATTCTCCTGCGCGCCGCGAACTTGCTGGAGGCAGCGGGCCCGCGCCTGATGGGCCTGATCGTACGCGAAGCCGGCAAGACGCTGCCCAACGCGCTCGGCGAAATCCGCGAGGCAGTCGATTTCCTGCGCTACTACGCGACGCAGGCGCGCGATACGCTGACGGCGGACATGCATCGGCCGCTCGGCCCGGTGGCGTGCATCAGCCCATGGAATTTCCCGCTGGCGATCTTCACGGGACAGATCGCGGCAGCGCTTGCGACCGGCAACGCGGTGCTGGCCAAGCCTGCCGAGGAGACGCCGCTGATTGCAGCGCAGGCCGTGCAATTGCTGCACGAAGCCGGCGTGCCGCCATCGGCGCTGCATCTGGTGCCGGGCGACGGGCGCGTCGGCGCACAATTGGTCGCCGACGCGCGCGTGCGCGGCGTGATGTTCACCGGCTCGACCGATGTGGCGAAGCTCATCGCGCGGACGCTCGCAGATCGCCTCGGTCCCGAAGGGCGGCCAATTCCGCTGATCGCGGAAACCGGCGGCCAGAACGCGTTGATCGTCGATTCGTCCGCGTTGCCCGAGCAAGTCGTGGCGGACGTTTTGGCCTCGGCGTTCGATAGCGCGGGTCAACGCTGTTCGGCGCTGCGGATCCTGTGCGTGCAGGAGGACGCGGCGGATCGCGTGCGCGCGATGGTGCTGGGCGCGATGCAGGAACTGAGCGTCGGCAATCCGGATCGTCTGTCCGTCGATGTCGGCCCGGTCATCACGGCCGAGGCGCAATCCGGAATCCTCGCGCATATCGAGGCCATGCGGCGCGCCGGTCACACCGTCCATCAATTGCCGCTGCCGCCCGAATGCGGCTACGGCACGTTCGTGCCACCCACCATCATCGAGATCGGCTCCGTCGCGGAATTGTCGCGCGAGGTGTTTGGCCCCGTGCTGCACCTGCTGCGCTATCGGCGCGACAACCTCGATGCGCTGCTCGCCGAGATCAACGCCACGGGCTACGGGCTGACATTCGGCGTTCACTCGCGCATCGACGAGACCATCGGGCGTCTCGCCGAGACAAGTCATGCCGGCAATATCTACGTCAATCGCAACCTGATCGGCGCGGTCGTCGGCGTGCAGCCGTTCGGGGGACATGGATTGTCCGGCACCGGCCCGAAGGCGGGCGGCCCGCTGTATTTGCGTCGCCTGGTGGCCGCGCGTTCCGCCACACCGCCGATCGCTGGGCGTGCGACGAGCGAGGCGCTCGCGCCGGCGCGCGCGTGGGCCGACTTCCTTGCGACGCAGGGCCAAGCCGACGCCGCTGCGCGATGCCGCCGGTTCCTGGAGCACAGCCTGCTCCGCGTGTCGATGGATCTGCCGGGGCCGGTGGGCGAGCGGAACGTCTATTCGATGGAGCCGCGTGGCGCTGTGTTGTGTGTGGCCGACAACGTCAGTGCAATATGCGTGCAAGTCGGCGCAGCGTTGGCCACCGGCAACCGCCCCATCGTGTTGCAGCCGAACGACGCGGACGAATTTTTTGCCGACCTTCCCGCGAGCGTCCAGGTGATCCACGACCCGTCTGGGGTCAGCTTCGAGGCGGTCATCTACAACGGCGACAGCCTTGCGACGTTTGCCAAGACAATTGCGGCGGGGGACGGCCCGCTGATCCCGATTTTTCTCGCGGACGATCCGTTGGAATGGCTGCTGCAAGAGCGTGTCGTCAGCACCAACACCACGGCCGCCGGCGGCAATGCCAGCCTGATGACCATCGGATAGACGCAGGAGATATCGCGGATGCACGTTCTGGTTCTCGGCGGCGGCGTGATCGGCATAACCACCGCCTACGAACTCTTGCAGGACGGTCACGAGGTTACGCTCGTGGAGCGCGAAGCGGACGTTGCGTTGGGCACCAGCTTCGCCAATGCGGGCATGGTGGCGCCTGGACATGCGTTTGCCTGGGCTTCGCCGCGCGCGCCGAAAGTACTGCTGCGGTCGCTGTGGCGCGACGACCAGGCGCTACGCTTCCGTTTTCATGCTGATCCAGCCTTTTGGCGCTGGTCGCTGCGGTTCCTGCGCGAATGCACGGCCGAGCGCGCGCGCCTCAACACGCAGCGGAAACATAGGCTTTGTACTTACTCGCAGGGTGTGCTGAACGAGATTGTCGCGCAAACCGGCGTCGCGTTCGATCACAAGCAAACCGGCCTGCTGTA
The DNA here is from genome assembly GCA_903970625.1 of Solirubrobacterales bacterium 70-9. Classification (GTDB taxonomy): domain Bacteria; phylum Pseudomonadota; class Alphaproteobacteria; order Acetobacterales; family Acetobacteraceae; genus CAJCJG01. The sequence continues at coordinate 33,466 of CAJCJG010000159.1, forward strand.
TTTCCATCGCACGCAGGAAACGTTCGAGCGTGGCGTTCGCAACATGGCGATCCTGCGCGACATGGGACAAGCGCAACAAATCCTCTCGCGCGACGAGATCGCCAAACTCGATCCGGCGCTGGAACCGATGAAGGACAAGATCGCCGGCGGCATCTTTTCGGAAACGGACGCGACCGGAGATTGCGCGATGTTCACGCGGGCGCTCGCCGGTGTCGTTCGGGCAAAGGGTGGTATGGTTCGTACCGGCACGACCGTCACCCGATTGGAGGCCGATGGCGCACGGCTGGTCGCGGTGCATACGGACAAAGGCAAACTGCAAGCGGATGCCTACGTGCTCGCGCTCGGCATCTGGAGTCCGAAGCTGCTGGGCAACCTCGACAAGTGGCTGCCGGTCTATCCGGTGAAAGGCTATTCGCTGACGCTGCCGATCGGTGGCAACAACATCGCGCCTACCGTGGGCGCCGTGGACGAGGACAATCTCATTGCCTATTCGCGCCTCGGCGACCGCCTGCGCGTGACGGCGACGGCGGATTTCGCCGGCTACAATGCCAGGCACCAACCTGGCGATTTTGCCGTGATGACGCGAAAAATGCAGGACATTCTGCCCGGTGGCGCCGACTACACGCGGCCGCAATACTGGGCAGGCCTGCGGCCGATGACGCCGGAGGGAACGCCTGTGATGGACACGGGGCGTTTGAAAAACCTGTTCTTCAACACCGGTCATGGTCATGTGGGCTGGACGATGTCCTGCGGTGCCGCGCGCGTCACCCGCGACCTGATCGCCGGCCGCGCACCAGCAATCCCTCTCGACGGCATGACGCTGCATTAGGAGCCACGCGCATGAACGGAAGCGCCCACGACGCGACGAAGCAATTCCCGTTCACCGCAGACGCCGGCATCGGCGCCCGCGCCCGGATCGGATTGGTGGTGCTGGCGTCGGACCAGACCATCGAGCATGAATATCGCCTGATGTTGAACCTGCCCGGTGTCGCGGTGTACGAAAGCCGCATCTACAACGACAGCGACATCCGGCCGGACACGCTGCGCGCGATGGAGGGCGGCATCGCCGAGGCGACGCGGCTCATTCTGCCCGGCGAGCGCCTCGATGTTGTTGGCTTCGGCTGCACGTCGGCGACGATGCTGCTCGGCGAGGCGACCATCGGCGCGCGGATTCGCGAGGTACGGCCCGGCATCCCCTTTACCACGCCCGTCACCGGCGCCTTCGCCGGCCTGCGGGCGTTCGGCGCGCACCGCATCGCGGTGCTGACGCCGTATTCCGACGAAGTGAACGCCGGTATTCGCAGCTATATCGAACAGCACGGCTTTATCGTGTCCGCGATGGGGTCTTTCAAGGAACGCGACGACCGGCTTGTGGCGCGGATTTCGCCGGACTCGATTGCCGAGGCGGCCGCGCAACTCGTTGCCGGCAGCGGGGCGGAAGCGTTGTTCGTCTCCTGCACCAGCCTGCGTCTTGCCGAGCGTGTCGCGGACCTGGAAGCACGCATCGGCGTGCCCGCCACGTCCAGCAATCACGCCATGGCCTGGCACAGCCTGCGTCTCGCCGGCGTAGCAGACGCACGGCCTGACTTCGGCAAGCTGTTCACGTTTTAGCCGAGGTCCGCGCACCTCACGAACCGCACGCCACGCTCGATCAGGCGGCCGCGGGACAGGTCCATCGTGGTGCGATTACCGGGGCCGGGCATGGCGACACCCCGGCTGGCATCCTCGATCATATAGGTCTCGTAGCCGAGCGAGGCCGCGTCTTCGGCCGACCACGCCACGCAGAAATCGGCGGCGAGCCCGCACAGGAACACGCGCTTGAACCCTCGCGCCCGCAGCCACCCGTCGAGACCGGTCGGGGTCTTGCGGTCGTTCTCGAAAAACGCCGAATAGCTGTCGATGTGCTGGAACGTGCCCTTGCGTACGATCACGCCGATACGCGCCTGCGCCAGACCGGGATGGAGGGCGGCACTGGCGCTTTCCTGTATCCCGTGATCGGGCCACAGCGTTTGCTGGCCATACGGCACGTCGATCACGTCGTACGGCGCCCGCCCCGGATGTGACGAAGCGAAGGAAATATGGCCGGGAGCGTGCCAGTCCTGCGTCGCGAAGGCGTGCTGGAATGGCCCCGCCAGCAGCCGGTTGATCGGCGCCACAACGGCGTCGCCGTCCGCCACGGCGAGTTCGCCGCCGGGCATGAAGGTGGGCTGCACGTCGATGATGCCCAGGATGTCGGTTGCCGGGTCGATGGCGATGCGGGTCATGGTTTTCCTTTCGTCAAGGGCGGCGCCAGCGCCTTGTCCTTGTAGCGGCACCACTCGGCGGCGACACAGCGCCAGCATTCGGGGGCGCGTGCCTTACAGCAATAGCGCCCATGCAGGATCAGCCAATGGTGCGCGTCGCGCAGCATCTCGGGCGGCACGCGCGCGACCAACTGGTCCTCCACCGCGCGCGGTGTCTTGCCGGGTGCGATGCCGGTGCGGTTGCCGAGCCGGAAAATGTGGGTATCGACGGCCATGGTCGCGGCCCCGAACGCCACGTTCATCACCACGTTGGCCGTTTTGCGGCCCACGCCGGGCAGCGCCTCCAGCGCCTCGCGGTCGCCCGGCACCTCACCGCCGTGCTGCTCCACCAGCAGCCGTGCCAGCGCTGCCACGTTCTTTGCCTTGCCCTGCCACAGCCCGATGGTGCGGATGAACGGGCCGATGCCTGCCGCTCCCAGGGCCGCCATCGCCTGCGGTGTCGGGGCCGCCGCAAACAGCGCCGGCGTCGCCCGATTCACGCTCACGTCGGTCGCCTGGGCAGAGAGCACGACCGCCACCAGCAACTCGAACGGGTTGGCATAACGCAACTCGCTCTCCGGCGCCGGGTTGACGCGCGCCAGCGCCTCCAGGAACGCACGCACGTCGGCGCGCGGCATGGCGCGGGTGCGGGTCGGACGTTTTGTGGCGGCGGGCATGGCGAAAGTGTCGCGGGCGGGGCGGCAACTGGCAAGCGCGTGCTATATCCCGTCGATGCCCACCGAAAATCCGCTCTTCGAAGCCGTCATCGTGCCGCACCGCAGCCTGACCCGGCGCGGCCTGCGCATCCTGCTCGGCGTCATCGTATTCGCTTGCACTGTCAACGCGGCGGTCTTCGTGGCGATTGGCGCTTGGCCGGTAGGCGGCTTCACCGGCGTCGAACTCCTGCTCGCAGCCCTGCTGCTCCGGCTGAGCGCAACCTCGGCACGCGCCAGCGAAATGGTGCTACTGACCAGCGACACACTGCGCATCGTCCGTACCGACCCGAAGGGCCGCAGGGTGGAGGAGACGATGTCGCCGGCGTGGCTGGCGATCACGCTGGAGGAGCGGGCGGGGCGCGTGCCCGGCCTGTGGCTCGCCGTGCGTGGCCGATCCGTCGAAATTGGCCGCAGTCTCGGGGAGGCGGAAAAGCGGGATCTGGCCAAGGCGCTGGACGACGCGCTGTATCGCTGGCGCAACCCGCGCTTCGACAATCCGCAGCTGGCGGATTAGGTCGTGGGTTCCGGCGCCAGCGACTTCACCAGATCCAGCACGCGTTTGCGCACGGCGCTGTCGGTGATGCGGTAATAGGCACGCACCAGATCCAGCGTCTCCCGCCGGTTCATCGGGTCGTCGGCCGTCGCCCCATAGCCTTCCTGCGGCTCTGAGAAAGCATAGGTGCGCCGCCCGCCCACGCCGGCGCTCTGGCCACCGTATGCCCCGGTCAACGGCTCCGGCATGTCGTCGAAGAAGAAGCTTATCGGCACGTCCAGCACCCGCGACAGGTCGAACAGCCGCGACGCGCCGACGCGATTGACCCCCCGCTCGTATTTCTGCACCTGCTGAAAGGTCAGCCCAAGCGCCTCGCCGAGCCGTTCCTGGGACAGTCCCATCAGCGTCCGCCGCAGCCGGATGCGCGAGCCGACATGCACGTCGATCGGGCTGGGCCGGGACTCCTTGTCACCACCAGACTCGTCCATAGCCACCCCCGGTTGCGAAACGTTCCCGCCCACCCCTGAGTGATCGGTTGCCGAATGATTAACGACACAACCGAAGCACGTCAACGATTTCCTCTTTCAATGAAGAAAATCTCAAATTCGATGCATGCGGGCGGTTCAGTCGTTAAAACTCCTCAGACGCACCACGCCGGCGAGCAACGCCAGCCCCGCCAACACCCCGGGAATGGCCAAACCGAGGCGGGCGAACGGGGGCGCCGCAACTTTGCCTTGCAACGCCACCACAACCGTACCTGTCACATCCATCCCCAATCGTGCCTGCTCGCGGCCATAGGCGTCGAACGCGGCGGAGATGCCGGTGTTGGCGGCGCGAACCAACGGTAGTCCTTCCTCCACCGCGCGCAACCGCGCGGCAGCGAGATGCTGGCGCGGGCCGCTGGAGTCGCCGAACCATGCATCGTTGGTCACGTTGACCAGCCAGTCCGGCCGGTCGGGGGCATCGACCACCTCGCCCGGAAAGATCGCCTCGTAGCAGATCAGCGGCCCGAGCGGCGGCAAGCCTGGCACATGCAGCGTCTGCGGTCCCGGCCCGGGCACGAAACCGTCGCCATGCACCAGTTGCACGGCCACCGGGACCCAGGCGGGCGAGTATTCGCCGAACGGCACAAGATGCCATTTGTCGTAGATCGCCGCCGGCTGCCCAGGCCCGACCAGCGCCATCAAGCTGTTGCGCGGCCGGTCGTCCGCCCCGAAGCGGTCGCTACCGATCAGCCCGGTCGCCCCCTCGATCGCCCCGTCGATGGCGGCGCGGGCGGCGGCGTCGCGGTCGAGCAGGAACGGGCTCGCCCCCTCCGGCCACACGACGACGTGAACATCCGCCGGCGCCTTCGCCCGCGCCTCCTCCACCCCGGCGCGGCTCAGCGCCAGATAGCGGCGGAAGATCGCGATGGCACGGTCGCGGTTCCAGCTTTCTTGCTCGGCGACGTTGCCCTGCACCAGCACCACTTCCACGCCCGGCAGCGATGGCGGCGGGGCGGACAGGCGCCATGCGCCGAACCCGGCCCAGACGAGCAGCCCGGCCACGCCCATCGCCATCCCGCGCCGGCCCAGCCCGGGCGTGGCGGCCACCAGCAGCGTGAGCAGCGTCAGCCCATGTACGCCGACCCACGCGGCTGGTTGGATGAAGACGTCGCCGAACCCTCCGGGCACGGCCCAATCCGCACCCCACGGGTTCCACGGAAAGCCGGTGGCGACGAACTGCCGCGCCAGGTCGGTCAGCACCCAGGCGCCCGCGAGCGCGAAGGCTCGCCGCCAGCCCGGCCGGGCGAACCAGGCAATGACGCAGGCGGCCGCGATGAACGGCGCCAAAATCAAAGCGGTCGCCGGCACGGCCAGCGGCACCAGCCACCAGTAGCGGGCCGCGTCCACCAGAATCGCCTCGGTGATCCAATACAGCCCGACCAGATGGTGCGCGAAACCGAACCAAAATCCGCGCAGAGCAGCGCCCCGCCATGTCGGCGCCCCCCCGATCAACGCCAGCAGAGCGGGCACGGCGACCAGCAGCAGTGGCAGCACGTGCAGCGGCGGCAGTGCCAGCGCCGACAGCAGGCCAAGCACCGCCGCCGCCAGATGCGCCCGCCAACCGCTCACCGTCGCGAGCCAGACAAGCGCCAATTTCAACGCGCCGGCACGACGATGCGTTCGGACGGCACGACGCCCCCGGTCAATGCCGCCGCGATGCACTCGGCCGCCATCACGCCCATCGCGGTCAAAGAGTCGGGCGTCACGCCCGCGACGTGTGGCGTCGCCAGGACGTGCGGATGCGTCAGCAACCGGTTCTCCGGGGTCGGCGGTTCCGTTGCGAACACGTCGAGCGCGGCGCCTGCGATGTGACCCGACTCGAGCGCAGCCAGCAACGCCACCTCGTCCACGATGCCGCCGCGCGCGGTGTTGACGACGAAGCCGCCCGCCGGCATCGCTGCCATGACCGCCGCGCCCACGCAGCCGCGCGTCACCTCAGTGAGCGGGCAGTGGACGGAGAGCACGTCGCTGACCGGCGCCAGTGCGAGGAGCGACTCGACCTGCCGGACCCCGAACGCCGGGTCAACCGGCCGATTGGAATAGACGTGGATGTCCATGCCGAACGGCCGCGCCAAGGCCGCGACCGCCTGTGCAATGCCGCCAAATCCGATCAATCCCAGGCGGAGCGAAAAAATGTCGCGGCCGCTGGAGGAGGCGCCGCGCCATGTCCCTGCCGCTACCCGCGCACCGAACGGTTTGATGCCCTTGGCCAGCGCCAGGATGGCCGCCAGCGTGTGTTCGGCGACCGCGCGGGTGTTGGAGCCGGGAGCGTTCGTTACCATCACGCCGTGCGCCGCCGCCGCCGCAAGATCGACTTCGTCCACGCCCACGCCATGCCGCGCGACGATGCGCAAGCGGGGCGAGCCGGCGATGGCGGTCGCGTTCACCTGCCCCTGCCGCGACAGAATCGCGTCCGCGCCGACACGGGCGGCCAGTTCGGCGAGGACGATGCCGGACGGGTACGGTTCCGTGTAATGAATGGCGCAGCCGGCGGCCTCAAGCACCGCGACCGCACGCGGCGCCAAACGCGGCGCGGTCATGATCACGTTGAAGCGCGCCATGCGTTACTCCAGCGCGTCCCGCATCTGCCGCTCGTAGTGGCGGTAATATTTGTCGGTGATCAGATCGGTCTTGACGATCACGGCCACGTCCGTGGTGTTGAACTGCCGGTCGATCACCGCCCCGTCGCCCACGAAGCCGCCGAGGCGAAGGTAGCCTTTGATCAGCGGCGGCAGCCCCACCAGCGTCCGGCGCGGGTCCAGCGACGCCGGGTCGAGGCGGCGCATGTCCACGTATCGGCTGTCCAACGCACGCGGCCGAACGGCCGGGGGCGCCAGGTGGTTGTGGTACAAATAGGTCAGTTCGGCGGCAATGCCGTCCGGCTCGGTGCCGGGCAGGCTGGCACAGCCGAACATCAGGTCGATGCGATGCAGGAAGATGTAGGCGGCAATACCGCGCCACAGAAGCTGCATGGCGGCCCGTCCGCGATAGCCGGCATGCACGCAGGAACGGCCGAGTTCCATGATGTCGCCCGGAAAACTCAGCAGCGTGGAAATGTCATACTCGTCGGCGGAGTAGAACCGCCCGATCAGGTCGGCCGCAGACCGGCGGATCAGACGGTAACAGCCGACCACCGATTCGGGGCCGGTGCCCAACGCGTGGTCCAGCACCAGCAGATGGTCGGAGACGGCGTCGTACGCGTCGGCATCGCGATGCGTGCGGGCGGCGTCCTCGCTCGGTACGGCGCCCATTTCGTCGTAAAATACATGGTAGCGCAGCGCCTGCGCGGCATCGATCTCGGCGGCCGAAACGGCGAGGCGGACGCCCAGGTTGCCGCCACGCAACTCGCCGAAGCCGTTCAACAGGCCGTGCCCTTCCGGCGGTCCCGCGCCCGCGGGGATGATCACGGTCATTGGGACACCGCCGTCCGGCGGACAGGCGGCCGTTTGGCGACCGGTTTGGCCGCCGCCACCGGCTCTCGCCGGCGCCCGAACAGTTCCAGCCGATGCGACACCAGGTCGAAGCCGAGCCGGGCGGCGATCGCGGCAAGCACGCGCTCGTGCTCGGAATCCTCGAATTCGATCACGCGCCCCGTCTCCACATCGATGAGGTGATGATGATGGCCGTGCTCGCTGGGCTCGTAGCGTGCCCGGCCGCCGCCGAAATCGCGACGCTCTAGGATACCCTTCTCTTCCAGAAGCCGCACCGTCCGATAGACCGTGGCAATGGAGATTCGGTTGTCCAAGGCACTCGCGCGCCGGTACAATTCCTCGACATCGGGGTGGTCGCCGGTGTCGGACAGCACGCGGGCGATGACGCGGCGCTGGCCCGTCATCTTCAAACCCCGTTCGACGCAGAGGCGTTCGATGCGGCTTTCCATCCTGGTCCCAGCGTTCCCCGGTTTTCCATCGTCCGGGGCGATTGGCGTGGGCAGGTTACATGGCAGGGGCGGCGGGAGGCAAACTTGCCCCCGCCTCACCCGTCATCGTGCCGGTCCGAGAATGGAGTCGGCGACGTGTACAGCCCGACGCCGCCGACGCCGTCACTTGCGGCCGCGCGGCTTGGTGCCGAGACCGATCTTCTTGGCCAGCGACGAACGATGGCGGGCGTAATTTGGCGCCACCATCGGATAGTCCGGCGGCAGGCCCCACCGCTCGCGGTACTGCTCGGGCGTCATGTTGTAGGCGGTCTTGAGGTGGCGCTTCAGCATTTTCAGCTTCTTGCCGTCCTCCAGACATACGATATGGTCCGGGAACACCGATTTCTTCACCGGAACGGCCGGCTGCGGCTTGTCGGGCTGCGGTGCCTCCTTGCCGACGCCGGCGAGTGTCCGATAGACATCCTGGATCAAGGACGGAAGCGCATCAGGTGTCACGGAGTTGTTCGAGACGTGCGCCGAGACGATCTGCGCAGTCAGTCCAAGCACATCCGGCGTAACAGCGGCGTCGGTCATCATACTCCCTTTCGAACCTCAGGACTTGCGCCATATAGGTGATCGTCCCAGAGTTTCGCAACGGATATTTCGCAGGGAAACAACAGTCCAGTCATGCCCAAGACCAACGCCTCTCCGGAATCGCCTGCCGAACCGGTTGCTGATCGCACGCTCGACATTACCGCGCAAGTGTGTCCGATGACATTCGTTCGCACACGGCTTGCGCTTGACTGCATGGCGACCGGGCAAGTTTTGCAGGTGTTGTTGCGCGGCGACGAACCGCGCAGGAACGTTCCCGCCACGGCCGAGGCACAAGGCCATGTTGTGCTGGCGCAGACAGACGGCGCGGATGGTATTACGAGGCTGTGGCTGCGACGGGGCTGAGGGTTTTTGCCAATACCAGCGCGTCGGACCCGTCTTGGTAATAACGAGGGCGATGACCGACCGTTTCGTAGCCAGCCGACTTATACATCGCGCGAGCAACGACATTCTCCGCCGCCACCTCCAGAAACAGTCTGCGCCCGCCCGCCTCGGCGGCCCGCGCTTCGGCCGCCCGCAACAGCGTTCTGCCATGTCCGGCGCCGCGGGCGGCCGGCACGACGCCGATGGTCAGAATTTCCGCCTCGTCGGCGGCCACCCGTGCCAGCACAAGGCCGGCGCCCGGCAAGATGAGTCCGAAAATGCCGGGCAGCCCGAGTTGGACCGCAAACGCCTCGGCGCCCCAATGCTCGGCGGGTGGGAAGGCCAGCGCGTGCAGCGCGGCCAGCACGGCCGCGTGCGCCTGGGATGTCGGGACCGGGATCACCCCACCGGCGCCGGGCGCAGCCCGCCGGCCGGCAGTTTGGCTTCGGGTGGGTCGATATACAGCGGCTGCGCCGCGAGCGGCGGCAGGTCGCCCAGCAGCCGCCGCGCGCCGACGCGCGCCACGTCCGACGCATGTGGCACGCGAGCATTGGACAGCATCACATCGTCCCCCCGCGCCGCCAGCCGGGCCGCGACCGCCACCGCCGCGTCGCCGGTCACGGAAACCGGCACGCCGGCTTGCGGCAACTCATCCACCGGGACGGCGCGCGCGGCTCCGCCGGTATCGAGGAAGACGCGCCCACGCCGGCTGTCGATGGCACACCACACGGCCCTGCTGCCGGGCGGCAGGGCGGCCGCCAGAGCCTCGGCCACCGTGACCCCGACAATGGGACGCCCGGCCCCCAGTGCCAGCCCATTCGCCAACGACAGCGCGGCCCGAAGGCCGGTAAAACTGCCCGGCCCGATGGTGACGGCGATCCCGTCCAGATCGGACGCGGACACGCCGGCCTCGGCCAGCACCGAGGCAACCATCGGCGCCAACGACCCGGCCTGTCCGCGACCACCGGCGGCCGACCGCTCCCCCACCACCAATCCGTCGCGGACCAGCGCCACGGACGCACGGGCCAAAGCGGCGTCGATCCCCAGCATCAGCATGGCCGCGCGCCGATGCCGGGACGCGACCTAGACGATCTGGCAGGCTTCGGCGAACTCGAAGCGCGGGCTGCGGCCAAAAATCTTGGAGGCATCGCCATGGCCAAGATTGACCAGAAAATTGGACTTCCAGCCGTTCTCCGCAAAGAATGCCTCGTCCACCTTGCCCTTGTCGAAGCCCGACATCGCGCCGGTGTCGATGCCGAGCGCGCGGGCGGCGATGATGAGATAGGCGCCCTGTAAGGTCGAATTGCGGAACGCCGTCTCGGTCGCCAGCGCCTCGCTGCTGACGAACCACGCGCGCGCGTCGGCGTGCGGAAACAGCTTCGGCAACTGGTCGTAGAATTTCGGATCGTAGGCGACGATCACCGTGACCGGCGCCGACATCGTTTTTTCCAGATTGCCGGCCGACAGCGCCGGCTTCAGCTTTTCCTTGGCCTCCGGCGTCCGGACGAACACGAACCGCGCCGGCGAGCAATTGGCCGAGGTCGGGCCGAACTTCAGCAGGTCGAAGATGGCATGCAGGTCTTCATCCGTGACCGGCTGGTCGGTCCAGCCGTTGTGGGTGCGGGCCTCGCGGAACAGGGTATCGAGCGCGCTAGCGTCGAGCGTCATCTGGGTGTCTTTCGTATGATGTCAAAATCTTTGGGCGGAAGACTCTAGTAGGCGACCTGCTCCACAGCGGTCACTTCGGGCACGTAGTGCTTCAGCATGTTCTCGATGCCGTGCTTCAGCGTCGCGGTGGAGGACGGGCAGCCGCTGCACGCGCCCTGCATGTGGAGCCGCACCACGCCGTCGCGGAACCCCCGGAACACGATGTCGCCGCCGTCGCCGGCCACCGCCGGGCGGACCCGCGTGTCCAGCAACTCCTTGATTTGTAGAACGATCTCCGCGTCTTCCGGTGCGACGTCCTCGGCCGCGTCGGCTTGCCCGCCTTCGATCACCGGGCGGCCGGCGACGAAATGCTCCATGATCGCGCCAAGCACTTGCGGCTTCAGCGACTGCCAGCCGGTCTCGTTGGCCTTCGTCACCGTGATGAAGTCGCCGCCGAGGAACACGCGGGCGACGCCGGGCAGGGCGAACAGGGCGGTGGCCAGCGGGCTGCGCTCGGCGGCCTCCGGGGCGGCGAAATCGGCCGTCGCGGCGCCCATAACGTCCCGCCCGGGCAGGAATTTCAGGGTCGCCGGATTCGGCGTGCCTTCGGTCTCGATGAACATGGCGAAGCTCCTCGGCAATGGCTGACGCGACGGAAGGGGACGCGCGCGGTCCTGATTGGACGCTAGATCGCGCGACTCGGCCCCGATGACAAGAGCCGCCGGCAGCCACCCCGTTGCCCACCCGCCGCCCGCATGGCCCAATGCCGCCATGAAAATCGTCATTATCGGCGCGGGCATCGTCGGCCTGACCAGCGCCTGGTGGCTCGCGCGGGACGGGCACGAGATCACGGTGCTCGACCGCGCGGCGGCCGTCGGCCACGGCGCCAGCCACGCCAACGGCGCGCAATTGTCGTACTCGTACGTCGCACCGCTCGCATCCGCCTCGGTCCTGCGCAGCCTGCCTGGCTGGCTGCTCTCCGGCGACAGCCCGGTGCGCCTGCGCCCCACCTTCGACCCGGCGCAAACCGGCTGGCTGCTGCGTTTCCTCGCCGCCTGCACCCAGCGCGCCAGCGACACCGCGACCGCCAAACTGCTGTCCCTGTCCGCCCTCAGCCGCGCCAGCCTGCATGCGATGCTGGCCGAAACCCCGGCGGAATTTCACCACCGGCAGAACGGCAAGCTCGTCGTCCTGTCCACTGCCGCATCCATGGCCGAGGCGGAGCGCCAGATGCGTTTGCAGGCCGGCATGGGCAGCCGCCAGCACGCACTGACCGCAGCGGAGTGCGTCGCCCTGGAACCCGCTTTGTCCACCATCGCCCACCGTCTCGTGGGGGGCATCCACACGCCCGACGAGGAAGTGGGCGACTGTTTTCTGCTGTGCGCCGCCCTGCACGACGCGCTTGCCCCTCGCGTTGCCTTCCGGCTCGGCACGACTGTGCAGAGAATCCGCGTCGAACGTGGTCGCATCGCGGCGCTCGCGACCGACGCGGGCGATATCGTGGCCGATGCCTATGTGCTGGCGGCAGGTGCCCGCTCCGGCCCGCTGGCGCGGCTGGCGCGCAGTCCGGTGCCCGTGCAACCCATCCGCGGCTACTCGATCACTGCCAAGGTGCGTCCCGGCAACGCCGCCCCTGTTCGGAGCATCACGGACAGCGCCCGCAAGACCGTCTATGCCCCGCTCGGCAACACGCTGCGCGTCGCCGGCTTCGCCGAAATCGACGCGGGCCGCGACCAGCTCCACCCCGGCCGCATCGCAACCCTCGCCAAAACCCTGGCCGAGACGTTTCCGGACGCGGTAGCGCGCGAGGACCTGCACCCCGACCGCCTGCAACCCTGGTCCGGCCTGCGCCCCGCCACCCCAACCAGCTTGCCGGTGATTGGCCGCAGTCGCGTCGCGAATCTGTTCGTCAATGCGGGGCAGGGCGCATTGGGTTTCACCCTGGCCGCTGGGAGCGCCGCGTTGCTGGCCGACATCGTCGCCGGCCGCCAGCCCGCCATAGACGCCGCCGCCTTCGCGCCAATGTAAGTGCGACTGATTCGCATCATTTCGCGATCAGTTGAATTTATCCGCACCCGCGCCATAGTGCAGCCACGCCGCAAACTGCCTCGGGACGCCGGATGCGCAACTTCGACCAACTCAACGAGCGGGAAATTCTTGCCCTGGCCATCGGCAACGAGGAGGAGGACGGCCGTATCTACGCCGACTTCGCCGAAGGCCTGCGCGCCGACTTCCCCGCCACCGCCGCCGTGTTCTCCGAAATGGCCGTCGAGGAAGGTGACCATCGCCGCCGGCTGCTGGACATGTACCGGGAAAAGTTCGGCGAACATATCCCGCTGATCCGCCGTCAGGACGTACGCGGCTTCGTCCAGCACAAGCCGGTGTGGCTCGCCGGGCCGCTGACGATCGAGGCCACGCGCGGCCAGGCGCAGGTGATGGAAGCCGAGACTCAACGCTTCTACCAGATGGCCGCCGCCCGCAGCACCGATGCCTCGATCCGCAAACTGCTCGGCGACCTCGCCGAGATCGAGGCGCAGCACGAACACACCGCCGACCGCCTGATCGCCGAAAACGTGCCCAAAGGCGTCGCGGCGCAGGAGGCGGAGGCGGAGCGGCGCCTGTTTGTCCTGCGCATCATCCAGCCCGGCCTCGCCGGCCTGATGGACGGGTCGGTCTCCACCCTCGCGCCTGTGTTCGCCGCCGCCTTCGCCACGGGCCGGTCGTGGGACGCCTTCCTCGTGGGCCTTGCCGCCACCATCGGCGCGGGCATTTCGATGGGCTTCGCCGAAGCCTTGTCCGACAACGGCAGCCTGACCGGGCGCGGCGCCCCGTGGATCAGGGGTGGCATTTGCGGCCTGATGACCACGCTCGGCGGCATCTTCCACACGCTGCCGTTCCTGATCCCGAATTTCGCCACCGCCACGGTCGCGGCAGTCGTCGTCGTGATTTTGGAATTGGCCATTATCAGTTGGATCCGCTGGCGCTACATGGACACGCCCCCCATATCTGCCGCCATGCAAGTCGGCTTCGGCGGCGCCCTGGTGTTCGCCACCGGCATCCTGATCGGCAACAGCTAGGAGAGTTCACATGCGCGCCACCTGGAACGGCCAGACCCTCGCCGAGAGCGACGACATCGTGACGGTTGAGGGCAACGCCTACTTCCCCGAGGACGCCCTGCGCAAAGACCTGATCGTGCCCAGCGACCACACCAGCGTCTGCGGCTGGAAGGGCACGGCGAACTATTATTCCCTGCGCGTGGACGGAGAAAGCAACGCCAACGCCGTGTGGTACTACGCCGACCCGAAACCGGCGGCATCCCAGATCAAGGGCCGCGTGGCGTTCTGGAAGGGCGTGAAGGTAGAGGGCTAAAGCCCGCTCAAAAATGCGCGGTCGCGCTGACGAAGAAGCGCCGGTCGAGCGGCGGCCCGGCCGCCTGTAGCAGACGTGACGTGTTGAATTGTTGCGCCGTCAGCGCAAGGGTCACGTTGTCGGTCAACCGATAGCTGATATGCGCGGTGAGGGTCAGGAAGTTCCGTATCTCGATCGGCACGAGATCGGCGGCGTTGCCATTGAACTGGAAGTCGCGATAGCTGGACTGCCATCGGCCCATCAGGTCGATCTCGACGCGCTCCCAGGTGTCACCGATGCCGGCGGTCACGACGTGACGCGGGACGGCATGCGCGTAGTCGATGGAGGTGGAGGTGGCGTTTTGCACCGTGCCGTCCGTGGTCGTGACGAAGGCGTAGCTGGCGTTCCAGCGCAACCCCGACGCCGAATGCCCCTTGAGGCCGATTTCGGCGCCGACGGCGTCGCTGCCGCCGACATTGCCGGCCAGGAAGACCGGAACACCCAAGGACCCGACGAAGGGTCGTGTGGCGAACGGCTCGCTGATGATGTCCCGCGTCCGCTCGGCGAACAATGCGGTGCGCACTGTCGAGCCGATCGACGGCAGCGACCGGTCGTAGTCCATCTCCACATTGTCCACGGTCGAGGGATGCAGGTTCGGGTTGCCGGCAACGACGACCGGGCCGACCTTGCCCTCGGAAAATTGCAGGCCGAAATCCAACAGGCTCGGCACCTGCACGCCGCGCGCGACCAGCAGGCGCAGCGTGTCGAGGTCGGTGACGTTGAACACCAGACCGGAATTATAGCTCGGCACGGCGAAGTTCTCGTGGGCATAGTCGGCGTTGGTGATGCCCGTGCCGGCCGCCAGTATGCCGGAATACCGCATATTCAGGTCATCGACCCGCACCGCGTTGGTCCACGACAGGCGTGGGGTGATCGCCCAGTCCCACATGAGGCTCGCGGCATAGACGTCGTACCCGATCGTCCCCTGGACGTATCCGGGTGCGGTTTGCGAGTTGTTGCGGTATTCCAGACCCACCCGAACGGTATGATCGCTGCCGAACTTGACCACATCGCTGGCCCGCACGACGTAAACGTCCTGGTTCGACCAGGGTGCCACGTCGGTCAACGTCGTCTGCCCGATCGAGTCGCGTTCCTCGTTGCGGTAGGCATCGACGCTGATCAGCCCGATTGCGGTATCCGCGTTCACCCCGGCCCGGACGGAGTTCGTGCGGGTGAACGTCGTGTCGAACGTATCCGCGAAGCCTTTCTCGGCATAACGGCTGTCGCCCATGCTGGCTTCGACGAATGTCTCGACTCCGGCTGCCACGCGGGCGGTCGCGGCGACGCTGACATTGCCCACGTCCGGAGACAGGTCGCGGCTGCCGGCATCGGCTAGAGCAAGGTCGCCGGACCCGAAGTCGGTCGCGTGGAACCCACCGGCCGACATCCGCACGCCGACATCCGCGCCGATCCGCCCGGTGCCGACGACCGAGCCGGCGAAATAGTTCTGCGTCCCGCCCCGCAAGGTCGCGGCGTTCACCTTGTCGTGCAGCGGGTCGTAGGTGATGATGTTGATGACGCCGCCCACGGCGTTGAAGCCATACAGCGCCGAGTTCGGCCCCTTGATGACCTCGATCTGGCGGATCTCGTCGAGCTGCACCGGGATCGTCGGCCAACTGACATGGCCGTAATTGTCGGAATAGACCTGCCGCCCGTTCACCAGCACAAGCAGACGCGGATTGTACGACTGGTTGTAGCCTCGAATGCCGACCTCGGCGTCCGCGATGCCGTAGCTGCGGACCTCGACGCCGGTGACGAATTGCAGCGCGTCTGGGATGCTGGTGGCACCGGATCGCCGGATGTCGTCCTGCGTGATGATCTCCATGTTGGCCGGCGCATCGCTTGCGCGCTGCGGCTTGCCGGTCGCCGAACTCGTGACCGGCTCGCCGAAAAGCTGCTCCATTCTCTGATAGTCGATCACCTGCGAGTAGGCCCGCGAGCGGGGGAGCGCAATCAGGCTGGCCGCCGCGAGCACGACGGTCACGGCGCGCGGCGCGGGCCTGCTCATCGACGGCAGCGACCGGCGGCGCGCGCTTCGTCTGGCGGGTTTCATTGGCTCAGAACTCCGTCACCATCATGCGAAACACAGAAACGAAGGTGATATCGCTGGCCGCTGCCGCAGCGCGGTTGACGTAGATCCGGACTTTCGGATCGACTTGGATTCCCAGGACGCAATTGCCGCTTTGCACTTCGCTCACATTCAGGGTGATGCAGGGCAGCCGCCGCTGGGCCGTCGCTCGGGCGATCTTCATGCCTCGATCTTCGACGCCGTCGGGCAGAAACAGGACATCGACGGGCGCGATCAGGGCCGCGTCGATATTCACGGCCACCGGCTCGAACACCAGGTTTCCCGCCTTCAACCTGGCCCCGAGCGATGTGACGACGGCATCGGCGTTCGCCATCGACCCATCTTCGGCGGGATCGTAAACGACCCCGAGCCGGACATTGCCGCTGAGCGGCCTTTCCATGAATCCCAGCGCGCGGGCGGCGATTTGCAAATCGACCGGTGTGACCTCGGCGTGCGCCGGCGCAGGGATCAGGGCAAGATGCGCGAGCGCGAGCGGCGCCCAGACCCTCACTGTCAGGAGACCGGAAGTTTTCTGGGCGGGCCGCCGGGCGGCGTCGGCGCGGCGGGGCCAGAGGTGCCAGCAGGGCGCCCGACGGGCAGTGCGCGGGCCGGGGTGATCGAACCCTCCCGAAGCAAATCCGACGCCCGCGCCGCGTTGACGGCGGCGCTGAAATGGAAGCCTTGCCCCTTTGTCGTGTCGCCCATGGCCACGAGCAGCGCGCGCTCGTCCGCCGTCTCGATTCCCTCGGCAATCACCTCGATGTTCAGTGTGCGCGCCAGCGCGAGAATGGCGCGGATGGTCCGCGCGTGTTCCGGGTCGTCGGTCGCCGTCTTGATGAACGACTGCGCGATCTTGACGTGGTTGATGTGGTAACGCCGCAGATAATCGAATGACGAGAATTCCATCCCGAAATCGTCGATCGCGATGCGCACACCGAGCTTGCGGAGGTCCACCAACACCTCGTTCCTGGCCCACGACACCTGGGCCAGGACCGATTCGGTGATGTCGAGTTCCAGATCGCCCGGGGCCAATCCCCACTTCGCGAGGATTTCCGTGACCATGGCGATGAAGCTCTGCCCATTGCGGAGTTCGAGCATCGAGACGTTCACGGCCAGCACGCCCGGCGCGATGTGGCGATCCCGCCATCGCCGCATCTGGGCGCATGCCTGATCGAGAACCCAGCGCCCGAGCGGCAGGATGACCCCCGTCTTCTCCGCGATCCCGATGAACACCGATGGCAGGATCAGACCCCGCGTCGGGTGATGCCACCGCGCCAGCGCCTCCATGCCGACGATCTTGCCGGAGGCGAGGTTCACCTGCGGCTGATAGTAGAGTTCAAGCTCGTTACGGTCGATTGCCTCCCGCAGATCGGAGGTCAACGTCACGCGTTGGCGGACTTCTTCGTCGAGATCTTTCGTGTGGAAGCGATATTGGTCGCGCCCCTCCTCCTTGGCCCGATACAGCGCCAAATCCGCCTGCACGAGCAAGGCATCGGCTTCGACCGTCGCCGTGCCCAGCGGCGCGATGCCGATGCTCGCCGTGACGTGGGCGGTGTTTCCTTTCAGCGCATACGGCAAATCCACCGCCAGCCGGAGCTTTTCGGCCAAAGTCCCGGCGGAGGCGGGGTCGAACACGTCAGTTTGCAGGATCGCGAATTCGTCCCCGCCAAAGCGGGCGACGAGGTCCGTGTCGCGAACGCCGCTCAGCAGCCGCGCGGCCACCGTCTTGAGCAGCAGGTCGCCCATGGGGTGGCCAAGGGTGTCGTTCACATCCTTGAAATGGTCGAGGTCGAGGTAGATCACGGCAAAGGCCGGCCCGCCGCGTCGGCTGGCGTTGAACGCGAGATGGAGACGCTCGGTGAAGGTCGCCCGATTGGCCAGCCCGGTCAGCGGATCGGTTCGCGCCAGTCGCAGGATCTGTTCTTCGGCCGCCTTTCGCTCGGCGACGTCGATCATGATGCCTTCGACTTCGATGAGCCGTCCGTTCTGGTCGCGGACAGGATTGTAGCGGGCCTCCACCCACCGGCGCGACCCGTCGCCGTTCAGCATGCGAAATTCGACGGATGCGTTCGACGTGCCTCTCTCCAACACGCCGGTCAGGGTGAACAAGACCCTCGGCAGGTCGATCGCATCGATCAACCGGTGCTGCCAGTCGGGCGAACCGACGAGCTCCGCCGGAGAGTGGCCGAATTTCGCGATGTTCTGCGAAATGTAGATCAGTGGCAACGACGGCTCGCCGCGCAGCCGGAACAGGATCGTCGGGCTGTTCTGAACGATCATGTTCGCGTCGGCGAGTTCCTTGGTGCGCCCGGCGCGCGCCGTGGCGCTGCCGACCAGTTCGGCCAGGGTCGCGAGCGTGTCGGATTCCGCCGATGTCCAGGCCCGCCGGACCGGCGACGAATCGACGAAGGTGAGGCAGCCGGACAACTGGCCACCAATGCGGATCGGCACCAACAGCACCGAACTGACCCGCGCCGACCGGAACAAGTCTCGGTTGGGTCCGGACAATTCATCGGCCAGGACCGAGCCCTGTTCCCCGATGGCGAGCAATCGCGCGGCCGCCGGGAACCGCTCGGTCAGATCGAGGTTCGCCAGTTCGGCCGTCTCCGCCAGCCGGCCAATGCCGGATGCGCACCATTCCTGCTGCAAGGACAACATGACGTGGCCGGTCGGGCCGAGGCCGATCGCGCCGAATAGGACGCGCCCAACCGACGTTGTCTCTCCGATCAATTGCAGCACTGCGGCGATGGCGTCGTGCAGGTCGCCGTCGCCCAGCAGCGCGGCGGCACTTTTTGCCACTGCGGTCAGCAACAGATCGCGCTGCCGCAACGCCGCCTCGGCAGCGACCCTTTCGGATAATTGGTTCTCCAACAAAACGTTGCTTTGCCGCAGTTCCCCCGTCCGCTCCGCAACCGTCGCCTCCAGCTCGGCGCGATAGAGGTTCATCTGTCCGGCGCGTGCCTCCGCCGTCGCGGCCTCCCGCTCCGCCGCCCCGCGCTGGGCCAAAGCACGCGACAGCCGCTCCGCCATCAGGAGAAATCCGGCACTGACCACAAGCAAGACGACGGCGCGCTGCCATACCGCGCGCCGCCAGTCCACGAGCGCGTCCGCGTCCGCCAGCGCGGCGTGGGCCGTCAGATGGTCCCTGGTCGCGGCAGCCACGATCAGCCGCCCAGCGCCAGCCGGGGGTGGCTGCCCCGTGGAGATCTTCCCGTCGGTCTCGATCCAGATCCAGGCGGTCGGATATTGCAGCAGCACGCGCCAAAGGGCGGCCGCGCGATCCGGATCGCCCGAGCCGCCGGGCGCCTCCGCAGCCCGATCCGCCAGGGCGCTCAGTTCAACCAGGGTCGAGACGGAATTGTCGAGTTGCGACTGCGCACGTTCCAGTGCCGTGGCGCGTTCACCGACCGTGAACGTGGCCACCGTGGCCAAAATGGTCATCAGCGCGGCCAGCGCCGGCAGGAACACGACAAGCCGCTGGTAGCGGTTTTCGTTGCGCGTGGGCACCGGTGGGAACGGCACCGGCGGGCCGGTCCCGTTGCGACTTAGGCTTGATCGTTCGGCGTCGCTCACGTCGCGGGAACGATCGGCCGGAGGGCGGGCGCACGCCAAGCGCAGATGTTTCTCATCGGCATGAAGGCGACGGCCGACGGGTCAACGCCTGCTCGGCAATGGCGGCCCCTCTGCGCGCCGCAGACCGCGTTGGCTGCCATATTGCGCACCGCCGCAGGCACCATGGCTCGCGCGCCGAACACAGCCGATGACGTTGCCGCCGATGCCGTTGGCGATTGCTACTTCGAGCATTCACCGAGCTCCTCTGTCCGGCGCGTCAATGCAGTTCACTCGATAGTGACGGGAACTCGGTGCGGGCTGGGAGGTTCGGATTATACCTACTGATCTAACGCTTGCGCACACATCATCGGTGAACCAGGAAATCCAATTGTGCCAGTAGCAGCTTAAACATCGTGCCAGCAGCGGCAGTGGAGTGGGCCGCGACGGCCGATGAAATCATTAACCCGTTCTAACTTCTTTCTATTTCGAAAAATTGAACAGTCTTTGCGTTGACCTGAAACTGAGAACCCCCCTACGCACTACTCGCTGGCGGATTCAATTTCTCGGAGTTTCTGATCAGTGACATTTAGGGGATACCTCGACAGTGTGCGCCGCGGCTGGGTCGAGGGATGGGCATGGGACAGTGATCGGCCAAACGAACCCCTGACGATCCTGGTGTCGCTCGACGGCATCGAAGTCGCGCGCGGGCCCGCCAGCATCCAACGCCCGGATTTGGCAGATGCGGGTCTCGGCGCCGGCTATTGCGCCTTTTCGATTCGCTGGGACGATTCGGAGACATCTACCGGCAACCATAAATTGACGGCGCGTATCGAAGGCAGGGACGTGGACCTGGAAGGCAGCCCCGCCGCCTACAATGTCGCCGGCGGGATCAATCTGCTCGAAGGCGCGCCGCATGGCCTCGACGAACAAGGGCGCCCCGACCTCGTTCGGTTGACGGAGGACGAGTTTGCGCGTGTCGCGTTCGAGGTTGTCGGCGGCGCGATCCCAACCCTGCGCATTTGGCTGCTGCACCCGGCCGCCGTCCCCACGCAGACCAAGGGAGTCGAGAGCGCGCCTTCTCCTCCGGACGTGCCGCTGCTCCGCTACACGATGTCCGCGCCGAATGCGGCCGACGTCGGGCCTATGGTTGTCGGCCTCGATATTCGGGCCGCGTCGGCGGCGCTTCCCATCACGTTGTGCGTCCGAGGTCTGGCAGGCGGCGTCGTGGTATTCGAGCAGCGCTTCACTGCGTCGGCAAACAACGCATGGGACACGCTCGCGTTCGAGATCGCCCCCCCTGGCGCCGATGCGGCACCGGATACCTGGCTCTACGAATTGGCGACAACCTGCACGACGGTCATGGCCGGCGTGGAACTGCGCAACCTCGTGCTCGGCTCCCCCAAACCGGCCCTTGGCGTCGCGAGCGTCGGGACACCCAAGCCGGTCTCCTACTACGAACCGGAGCGCGGCGCGTTCGCCGAGAGCAACCTGCTGAGTACCTGCGACATGCTGGCCCCCGGGCCGGACGGCAAGCTGGCGCTCGCCGGAAATTGGACGACGATCCGGGGCCGCGATGGCGAGTTGGTGTTGTCGCCCTCGCCGCATCCGTGGCTGCCGACGGGGGACAGGCGGCACCAGCCGCGCAGGCTCGCCCATTTCAAAATCGAGTCCAATATCCACTACTTCCGGTTCGTCCATCAGCTTCGCGGCGCCACAGTGGCACGCAGCAAGCGCCTGGGCGCGGAGTTGGTGTTCGGCGCGGATGCGGCGGCCGGTACGAGTGCGGGCCTGATGCTGGCGACATTCTTGCGCGTGCTGAATGCGAACGGGGTCGAGGTCATCCTGCCGCTCATACCGAAGCAGGAAGTGACGGACACGCTGGTCGCGAGGTCGGCGTCGCAGGTCATCACCGACGAACGCGCGACCCTGCTGCGCGAGTGCAAGTCTGTCCAGTATGTTATCGAAATAACCGGCACCGGCAATCTGCTCCTCGGCCTGTGCTGGCTCGGCGACGCGGATCTGCCCGCCGCGAAGGCCGAACGCGTGTCGGCCGTCGCGGACCTGCGGGGCCGTGAATGGCACTACCAGCGTTTCGTCGAAACGACTGAAACGCTGTTCCTCGCCGCCGGCCCACGGGCCGATATCATCGCCTGCGTCCGCAGTCCCGGCGGCCTGTCGGTGGACCAACGGAACCAGCTTGTCGCGTTTACGGTGCGCAGTTTGGTCAAGCACACCAGTATGATCCTCGTCATCCTGGATGCTCCGGCCGACAGCGGGCCGGCCGTGGTTGCCGCCGCGAAGCAAGCACTTGGCAACGCCGTGTCGCTGCGCGAGATGGCCCAGGTCACGATCAAGTTCGCGCCTGACGAAGCTGCGGCAGCACGCTTGTTCGCCGCGTTGACGGACACAATCTCGCCGACCTCGCTCGTGGTCGCGTTTCCGGCCGGCTCCGCAGTCCGCAGCGACTTTTCGCAGGCCCTCGGCAGCGTGCCGACTGGGGCAGAAGCGCCCGACTTCATCGTCTTCGACCACGATTTCCTCGCCGGCACGGCCCGGCGGAGCGCGCCCGTCCTGAAACCGGGGCTTAGCAGCCATCTGCTGCTGGAAAAGGACTATATCGGACCGGGTGTGGCCTTTCGGGCGACCCCGCTGCAACGCGCGCTCGGCGACGGGGCCATCTCCCCCCTCAGCCCGTTCGGCACGCGCGACGTCGTGCTACGCCTGTTCGATGTCGGAATGGTTGGCGCCAAGCTGGATTGTGTGCTGGTGCATTTTCCACTCGGGATCGAGGGCGAATCGCGGGCCGACGAACGCACTTTCATCGAATCCGTTCTGGCGCGGCGGGGAACGCCTGCCACACTTTCCAGGTGGGGAAGCGAATACACTGTCAAATACGAGACTGACTCACGACCGTTGGTCTCCATCATTGTACTGTTCCGCGACAAGGTGGATTTTCTGCGGCGCTGCGTGGAAAGCATTGTGACCCGCAGCGAATACACCCACTACGAAATAATTCTTGTCAACAACCAGAGTAGCGAGCCGTCCACGGCGGTCTATCTGGAGACCCTCCAAAACGATAGCCGGATAAAGATAGTCGATTTTGACCGGTCGTTTAACTATTCGGCCGCTAATAATTTCGGTGTGCGCCACGCGGTGGGCGAGTACTTACTATTCCTGAATAACGATACGGAGGTTCTCAGCGGGGATTGGCTTGACGTGATGATGGGCCTCGCGGCGCAGAAAGACACCGGGTTTGTCGGCGCCCGGTTGCATCTGGAAACCGGGGTCGTACAGCACGCCGGCATCGTCGTTGGTCTCTGTGGCATGGCCGGCCATGTCTTTGCCGGCGAGCACGACGTGGCGATGCCGCGAGCCTTCCTGCTGCACACGCGGGATGTCTCTGCTGTCACCGGGGCTGCTATGTGCATCAAGGCTGGCAGATACCTCGACCTCGGTGGCTTCGACGAGCGCTTCATTCTCACCGGCAATGACGTCGAGATTTGCCTTCGCGCCCGCCGGCGTGGCTGGCGGAACGTTTATGCCGGCTCCGTGCAACTGTTTCATTTCGAGAAAACGTCGCGCAAGGAGATTCCGACCTACTTGCGCGACATCCAGTTGTCGCTGGAGGCATACGAGCCCGACTTGTCGCTCGGCGATCCCTATTGGAACGCCATGCTCAGCCGGACACGGCCCGACTACCTGCCGCGCGCGCCGGTGGAACCCACACCCGGCGACATTCGCAAAGCGGCGGTCGAGCGCCGCACCTGGGCCATGAAGGCGCGCAAACTCGGCCCGGATGCGAACTACATTGCATTCAATGACATAGATCGAGCGAGCATCGAGGCAAACCGTGCGTTGAACCGCGACTACGCGCGTGGCGGCGCCGGCCGAATTCGGCGCGCCGCCTATTTCGTGCCGAATCTGACCCACATCTATCGCGGCGGGCTGTTCACGTGCTTCCGTCTCGCAGCGGCGCTCTACCGCAACGAGGGCGTGGAGCCTTTGGTCGTGATCTGCGGAGAGCGTTCTCCGAATTTGGACCTTCTGGCGCGGCAGTTCGAGGAGGCGTTTCCCGGTATCCCGTTCCAGTTCCACCATTTCAATCCGCTACGGGATTCGCCGGTCAGCATACCGCGGGCCGAGATCGCAGTGGCGACGCTGTGGACAACGGCTTTCGTCGTCGCGCGCTACCCCGCGAAGGGCAAGTTCTATCTGATCCAGGACTACGAGCCCCTGTTCGAGTCGACCGGCGCCGGGTACGGACTGATCGAGGCGACCTACCGTTTTGGCTTCTTCCATATCTGTAATTCGCCGGGCGTCGCCGCCGCCGTCGCGCCGTATTCCGACGCGCCGACGCTGTCGTTCGAACCTGCGGTGGACCGCGACGTTTTTTATCCGAGCGCCACGTTGCCGCCGCCCGGTGCGCCGGTGCGTATCGTGTTCTATGGCCGTCCCAACAGTCCCAGAAACCTGTTCGGGATGGGGATGCACGCGCTGCTGGAAGTGAAATCCATTCTCCGGGATAGTGTCGAAATCATCTCGGTCGGTGCAGAGTTCGATCCCGCCGATCACGGCGCCGCCGGCAAGATCCTCAACGTGGGTCTGCTACCGAGCATCGCGAGCGTCGCAGCACTCTACCGCAGCAGCGACATCGGTCTGGTGTTCATGCAGTCCAAGCATCCGTCGTATCAGCCGTTGGAATACATGGCCAGCGGCTGCGCGACCGTAACCAATGTGAACGAATCCAACACGTGGCTGCTGAAGCATCGGCAGAATTGCATTCTGTCGCAAATCACCCTCAGCGACGTGGTCGAATCGCTGGTCAATCTCGTCGAGGACGTGGCCTTGCGGACCACCATTCGCGAACGCGGATTGCAAACCGTCGCGGGCACCAACTGGGCGCCGGTCGAAGCAGCGGTAACTCAGTTTATGATGCGGCCCGTCGCGCTTCCTGTCGCACGCAGCCGCGTGCGAAAGGATGCCCAGTGAGCCAGAAAGCAAAAGCCGACAGCGGTCGCGCCCCTCGCTTCGATGTCGTGGTTCCGATCTACAACTCGTTCCACGTCGCCCGCCTTTGCCTGTCGGCGCTGGAACGAACCAGCCCGCCCGAGGACGTGCGAGTCACCTGCGTGCTGGATGCGTGCGACGATCATACCGTATTCGCCGTGAAGCAGTGGTGCGCGGCACGCCCCAACTCTCGCGCCATCGAGATGAAACACAATGTCGGCTTCGTCGGCGCTTGCAACAGCGCCATGCAACTCGCCACCGGCGAATTCGTCGTTCTCGTGAACAGCGACGCCTGTGCAACGCAGAACTGGCCGGCGCTGTTCGCAGCCTGCTTTGCCAGCGACGACCGGATCGCGATTGCCAGCCCGTTGAGCAATTTTTGCCCGCACAACAGCGTCCCGATGCAGCCGGGAACGACGCTCACGCAAATGGCGGCCACGGTGGCGGCACGCGAACCCGTGTACCCGGATATCACGACGTGCGAAGGCTTCTTTTTCGCGATCCGCCGCAAAGCTCTCGATGAGCTGGGCTTCTTCGATGGCCTGTTCGGACGCGGCTATTGCGAGGAATCCGACCTCTCGCTGCGCGCAAACTACTTCGGCTGGCGGACGGTTCTGGTGGACAACGCCTATATCTTCCATTTTGGGCGCGAGAGCTTCGGCATGTCGCTGCGGCAGGCCCAATACGAAAAGAACAAGCGCGCCTTGTTCGACCGGTGGGGCAAGCGGTACGAGATCGACTTCAAGGCGATGCAAGCGGCCGATGCAATGTCCGGCATCCGCCGGTCCCTGGTTGGCGAAACAAAACTGCAAGCGGTCAAGTGGGTTGAGTAACACACATCATCACGCGTTGGGGTGTCCCACATGAAACGAGAAACCGAGCAGCCGCTCCGGATTCTGGCCGTGCTGCCCACGATCAATCACTACGGCGGCGTCATCTCCGTCCTCAACATGCTGGAGGAGTTCCTCGAACTTGGGCACCACTGCGTCCTCGCCACGCTCAGCAAATATGCCAAGCTAGATCTGGTGACGCGCTTCTCCCCCGTGTGGCTCTCCGCACCGGAGCGCGCGGGCGAACTATTCGCCGACCAAATCTTCGATTTCGTGATCGCGACCTCGTGGGAGACGGTGCCGGTCACGCTCGCCCTCGCCGCCGCCACCGGGGCGGTGCCGATCTATTTCGTCCAGGATCTCGAAGCGGACTTCGTCAAGGGCATCGACGACCTCAAATACAGCCGGGCGCTGCGAACCTATGGCGAGATCGACACCAAGATCGTCAAGACGCACCATCTGCGCGGGCGCCTGAACGCCATCGGCTGGGACGCGCACGTCATCCGTCCCGGCATGAACCTCAACATCTTCTACCCGCGCCCGTCGCCGCGGGACGGGACATTTCGCGTGCTGGCGATGGCGCGGCCGGATGCGCCGAACAACCAGCGCGGCTTTCCGCTCATCGTCAAGGCGTTCGCGGAACTGTGCGCCAAACACCCGCATCTGCGCGTCGGCTTTTTCGGCGCCAGCGGCCTGGAGGGCCACAATCTGCCGTTCGCCTACAAGGATTTCGGCCCCGTCGGCTCGAAGTCGCTGCCGGCGGTCTATTCGTGGTCCGATGTCTTCATCGACGCCTCCCGCTTTCACGGTTTCGGCCGCACCGGCGTCGAGGCGATGGCCTGCGGCTCCGTCGTCGTGCTCAGCGACAGCGGCGGCATCCGTGACTATTGCGTGGACGGCAAGAACGGGTTGATCGTGCCGGTCGATGACGTGCCGGCGATCGTGGCCGCCGTCGAGCAATTGATGCACGACACGCCGCTCCGGCTGCGGCTGCGGGCCGCGGCGTTCGAGACGGTCAAGCAGTTCGACGATCGGATCGCGGCGCGGGAATTCCTGTCCGTGTGTCTCGGCTCGCTGCGCAACCACCTGCGTACCGCCAATCTGGCGACCGTATGACAGGCATCCCGAAGCCCGTTACACTGGCGTCGCGCCGGTCGCTCTGCGCCGCCGTGGCGCTCGCGGCCGTGCCGCCGGCTTCGCGTGCGGCGGCCCCCTCCGGCGGGGCGGAGGACGATGTCGCCCGGCGCGCGCGCGCGGTTCTGGCGCGCTACGTCGAACTGCTGGAAGCACCCGGCCATCCGCAAACGCCGATCGGCGGCCAGCAGGCGTTTGCCATCCTGGCGCTGAACCGCTCCGCCGCCGACGTGCAGGACGCGAACCGCCGGCTCGCCGCCGGCCTCGCCCCGTTCGTCGCCGAACATCACTGGATCGACACGCCGGTCAACGACCCGCATCTCTACTGGCAGCAAACCACACTGATGGCGCTGTTGCTCGACCCGGCGCTCGCCGACCGGGTGACGGAGGGCAACCGCTCCGCGATCAAGCAATTGCTGTTCAATTTCCTGCTGGGGTTCAGCGACGAATACACCCGCAACCGCTTTGGCGCCGCCGATCCCGCGCACGCCGCCGACATCCACGGCAGCGACAATCACGACATCATCCGCCACGGCTTCTTCCTGCTGGGAAGCGAACTTTTGGCGCAGGACGCAGCGTTCGCGGCGCGCGCGCTGCCCGGCGGCCACACGGCGGCCACCATCGCCGCCGCCTTCGCCCGCGACACGCTGCTGGTGCTGCGCCGCCGCGCCGCCATCGGCCTCGTCGCGGAAATCGCCTCGCCCACCTATGCCGGCGTCTATCTGCAAACCCTGTTCCTGATCGCCGATCACGCGAGCGATCCCGCCGTCCGCCAGATTGCCGCGCGCTATCTCGATCTCACGTTCGCGGACGCCGCGCAGGAGACGCTGGCCGGCGTGCGCGGCGGTGCCCGCAGCCGCGCCTACAAGACCGCCGCCGCCTACGACGCGCGAGAGGACACGTTCACCCTGCCGCTGTTCGTATTGACGGGGGAGCCCGCCGCCGGCCCGCTCTGGCCGCTACGCCCGGGCTACATGCCGCCGCGCGACGCCTTCGCCATGCTGACCACCGCCTATCGCCTGCCGCAGCCGATCCTGGACCTGTTTGCGCAGCGCGCCGCCATGGGCTCGTTCCAGTACGACACGCGCCGCCCCGCCACCGGCGCGCAGACGCAGGCTTCCGTGCGCGGCGATCCCTATCCGGTGTACGCGCCGGATGCCGTCTCGCGCTACGTGCGCAGCAGCTTCGTCACGCCGCGCTACGTGCTCGGCTGGTTCACCATCGACGAATCGCGGCCGGCGCTGATGGTCCACGACCAGAACGAGGAGATGGGCGTCATCACCTCGGTCCCCGATGGCCGCATCGCCATCACCGGCACGCCCACCAATCCGGACCAGCGCACCAGCTACAGCGATTTGCAGGCGGTCGGCGCGGGCCATGCCGCGCTGATCCGCCACAACATCCATGCCCAGGCGCGCTTCCCGCTGCGGCTGTTCTTCTCGCCGGATTTCGTCCTTCGCGAAGACTCCGGCTGGCTGTTCGCCACCGCCGGCGACGGCCATTGCTGGTTCGCACTGCGCGCCGCCATCCCCGCCGAGGGCGGCGTGGCGGATCGCCCGGTCGTCGCGTCGGACTGGGGCCGCAAGGTGCCCGGCGGCCCGCTGGCCGGCACCTGCAAGGAAATCCCGGTGCAGGCGACCTTGGCAATCGACGCCGGCACCAGTGACGAGGGCAGCTTCGCGGCGTTCGCCAGCCGCATCCTGGCCGGCCCCGGCCTGCGCCTCGCCGCCGCCGAGCCCGGCATCGCCTACCGCTCGCCCGGTGGGGGGCCGGACCTGACCCTGTTCACCTCGCCGCGCGTGCCGGAGATCGACGGCCGGCCGGTCCCCCTCCCCCCGCCATTGGCCTATTCCAGCCCGTTCCTCCGCTCGCAGCCGGACTCATCCGTCGTGGCCCGCACCCCGGCTGGCGCCAGCCTGCGGATCGACCTCGCATGACGACCATCGGCTCGACATCTCCGAACGGCACCCTGGCGCGCCGCCGCGCCGACCACGCCGCCCCGCCTGCGAGGACCGCAGCATGACGACAAACCTCGCCGACTTCGATTTCCTGGATTTCGGCTGCTCCGACGGCGGCTCGATGGCCTTTGCGCGCGACCATCTCGGCGCCACGCGCGGCCTTGGCCTCGATATCGACGAACGGAAGATCGCGACCGCGAAAGCGCAGGGATTCACGGCGGAAGTCGCCGACCTAAGCCGCCCGCTGGAATTCAGCGGCAAGGCGCGTTTCGTCATCATGTCGCACTTTCTGGAGCACGTCCCATACCACCCGACGACCCGGCAGATCATCGAGACCGCGTGCGCCGCGAGCCGGGATTTCGTGATGATCCGCCACCCATGGTTCGACAGCGACGCGGAGTTGGCGCTGTTGGGCGTGAAATGCTTCTGGTCCGACTGGTCCGGCCACATCAACCACATGACCAGTCTGCAACTCTATCTCATCCTGCTCCGGCTGCTTCGGAAGGGCGCCATCAGCGGCTTTCGCATCTTCGGGCACGTGCCGGTCACGGACACGGGCGCAGACTGTCTGATTCCTCTCCAGGCCCCCCAGGATCAGCACCACTACAACCTGGAACGGCACGGGGCAAAGGCCAGTGCGCCGGTGCCATTTCCGTGTTTTCGGGAGCTTGTCGCGGTGATCGGAATCGGCCCCGCCGCCGACCTTGATCCGCCCCAGATCATAGCCAAACGACGGTTGCTTCTGGAGAGTCCGGTCGTTGCGCCGTTCACGACATCGGCCGCCGTTTGATGTGCCCGTATCCCTGCGGTGTCTGGGAAAACCGGCGAACCGATCTCACCAAAAAATCGCCGTCGCGGCTTCTTTGCTGACTCCGGAAGATGCCGGCCTAGCAATCGTTCAGGAAAGACGGTCAATGAGTAATCCGAGCAGTGTAAAGCGAAGTTTTCCGACAATTGTCGAACGCCGGCGCCGTTACATAGCGTCAAAATTCCCGGTGACTGCGGTCAAAATGTTGGAAATTGGCGCGATGGACATGCCGACGTTTCATCCCGACGAGGCCGCCATTTTTTTCATGGACTACTTTTCCGACGAGGAATTTGCCAATCTGGCGGCTCGCAATCAAATCTCGCGACCGCTTGAGAACCTCATGCATGTCGATTTTGTAACGAAACGCAAACATTTTGCCAAAGACGTCCAAAATAGCTTCGACGTTATCATTGCCGCCCATGTCATCGAACATGTGGCAGACCCGATAGCGTGGCTGCGAGAGCTTCAATCCCTTCTGACCGAAACCGGTCGCATATTCCTGTGTATTCCGGATCGCCGCTATACGTTCGACATCCTCCGGCGCGAATCGACGCCATTCGATCTACTGCGTGCTTTTCGCTCGGATGCCACCGTTCCTGATATCTACACAATCGCCGAGTTCTTTTATTATAACCGGCATGTGTCTGTAGCAGACTGTTGGGGCGATCCCGTCGCGCTACAGAATAAAATCGCAAAAAAGAATTATTCTGTTAATTCTTCGATGCAGCGCGCCCAAGCGATGATTGTCGGTGAGGAGGTTCATGTCAATGTGCATGCAACCGTCTATAGCTATCCGACGTTCGCGTCGCTTTGGGATGGGTTGACCGAGACAGGTCTGTTGGACCTCGATTTAGAGGATATCGTGGACGCCGACCGCGACTCGAATGAATTTTGGGTTCTGCTGAACCGTCGGGTGCCAGCTTCTTCAGCTTCCTCATAGCCACGACTTCAACGAGGGAACGAGTCCTGTCGATCTTTCCCCAAACCCAGGGACCAAAATGACACCCGCGACGCGCCTGCACCCGGACACATGGCTCACCGCCGATCAACTCGGCCAAGTGTACCCGCCGTATCGCAAGACGTTTCCGTTCGAAACGGACATGATCGACGACGCGCACGAAGCCCTGCGTGCCGCCTCGGTCAACGGCATGCTGCGCGGCAATCTGAAAGGCAGCCTGCGGGAAGCGGATGCGCTCAAGATCTACGAACTGGCCTATTTTTCGCCCGGGCCGATCCTCGAACTCGGCACCTATCACGGCCTGTCCGCGTCGATCATCGCGACCGCGTTGAAGAACGCCCAGTCCCCGTTCACGCTCACCTCCGTCGATCTGCACAAGGAACTGTCCGATCTTGCGGCGCGCAACCTCAAGTCGCTGGGCCTGGAGGCCTACGCCACGTTCGACACGTCGGACGGCACCGCCTACCTCGACAGGCTCGCAGCAGAGGGCCGGACGTTCGGCTTCGTCTTCATCGACCATTCGCACCAGTACGGGCACGTGCAGGCCGCGTGCGAACGGCTGGCCGATCTGGTGATGCCGTCCGCGTTCGTCCTGTTCCACGATTTCAACGACCCGCGCAACAGCGACCCGGCGGAGACGGAATACGGGGTCTATCAGGGCGTCATCGACGGCATCGAGACCACCGCGTTCGAGTTCGCCGGCATCTACGGCTGCACCGCCCTCTACCGCCGCCGCCCGCTCCGCGAAGGTCAACGTTATTGACCGTCGGCGCGCCCAGCGGTTCGTGCCCTCTCCGCCTCGACAAGGCGTAGCACACAAGCGAAACATGTTATTTTTCCCTTGCCCAGCCCACGCCATCCATACTAACATAATGGGGTGAAAAACACCCCCACCCTGTTCCCGGCAGACCGGCTCAACGCCTTCCTGTTGATGCTGATCCAGGCCATTGTCGCCCAGTCCGGAGGCAAACTCCCGGCGCCGCTGGTCGCGATGATCGAGGCGCATTTTCGGCGCATGGCCGAAGATTTCGCCCGCCTCGCCGCGAGCGTCGAGACCGGCCAGCCGGTCGGGAGCCGCCGCGAGCGCCGGACCGGACTCTCGCCCAACATGGCCCAAAAACTCCCTCTCCCCCTGTGGGAGAGGGCAGGGGAGAGGGGTCGCCCCGCCCGAAAATCGGAACCCCAAACACCCCTCACCCAATTCTCCCCCGCAAGCCGAGACGGCTTAAAGCCAGCCACCGGCCCTCCCAAAATTCCGGCCCAAAACAAGCGCCTGCCGTGGCACGCCCATTTTGTTGCGTTATAGTAATATTCCTCGTGCTACCCCGTCCCTGCCGGTCCAATGCATTGGCTCCAATGCAACGCCGCATCGACGCGCACGTCGCCCGCACCCAACACGGCGCCACTTTCCGCCTTCGCCCTATGGACCGACTTACGTCGTGAACGCCACAGACCCAATCGAGGCCATCACGTTCGGGCTATCGCCCACTTCACCCCGCCGCCCCCAACACCAATTCCTGGATCCTTTGCGGGTCAGACTGCTCCATGACCCGCCGCGCAAACCGGGCGCAATCGTCGATATTGGCCGCCCGCACCGCCTGCTTCACGCGCGGGACGGCCGACGCGTTCATCGAAAAACTGCGCAGGCCCAGCCCTAATAACAGTGGGGTCAAACGCGGGTTCGCCGCCATCTCGCCGCAGACGGAGACCGGCATGCGCATCCGCAGCGCCGCCTCGGTCGCGAACTGCACCAGCCGCAGCACCGCCGGATGCAGTGGATCGTACAGGTGCGCCACATCGGTTTCCGCCCGGTCCACCGCCAGCGTGTACATGGTCAGATCGTTGGTGCCGATGGCAAAGAAATCCGCCTCCAGCGCCAGCGCGTCCGCCGACAAGGCTGCCCCCGGCGTCTCGATCATGATGCCCAGCGGCGGCAATTTGTCGCCCAGCCGCTCGCCCCGCCGCCGCAGCCGGCGCGCCACCCGCTCGTAAATCTCGCGCGCGCTGCGCACCTCGGCCACCGTCGTCACCATCGGCAGCAGCACGCGGACGGAGCCGTAATGCGACGCGCGCAGGATCGCGGCCAACTGCACCTCGAACAGCGCCGGCTGGCGCAGCAGCATCCGGATGCCGCGCAGCCCCAGCGCCGGATTGTGGTCCGCCACCTCCGGCACCACGCCCTCGGTCCGCAGCGCCTCGATGTCCTTCTCCCCGCCCCAGTCCAGCACGCGAATCGTGACGGGATCACCCTCCATCGCCTCGACGACGGTGCGATACACCTCGAACTGCGCCGCCTCGTCCGGCAGCGTTTCCCGATTCATGAACAGAAACTCGGACCGCAGCAGCCCGATTCCCGCTGCGCCGGCTTGCGCGATGAGGGGGAGTTCGGCCGGCAGTTCCAGGTTGGCCTGCAATTCCACCCGCTCGCCGTCCGCGGTTTCGGCCGGCAGCCGCCGCAGCCGCGCCAGCTTCTGTTGCGCGCGCACGAACGCCGTCACCGCCCGCCGCGCCTCGGCCAGCGTCTCCGGCGCCGGGTGCAGCGCCACGATCCCGGTGGAACCGTCCACGACGATCATGTCGCCCGGCCGCGCCGCCTGCGACAGCCCGGTCACGCCCAGCACCGCCGGCACACCGAGCGCCCGCAGCATGATCGCCGTGTGCCCCTCGGCCCCGCCTTCCTCGGTCGCCACGCCCGCCAGCCGCGACGGGTCCAGCAACGCCGCATCGGCCGGCCGCAGCGATTCCGCGACCAGCACCGCGCCCTCCGGCAGCCCGGCAAAGCTGCGGAACGGCGCGTGCGTCAGGTTGCGGATCAGGCGGCGGCCGATTTCCCGCACTTCGTCGGCGCGG
>CAJCJG010000160.1 GCA_903970625.1 Solirubrobacterales bacterium 70-9
TGCGCAGATCGCGATGGGTCGCCGCGATAATGCGGACGTTCGCTTTGATCGGCTGCCGCCCGCCGACGGTGGTGAACTCGCCCTCCTGCAACACGCGCAGCAGGCGCGTCTGCGCCTCCGGCGGCATGTCGCCGATCTCGTCCAGAAACAGGGTGCCACCGGTCGCCTGCTCGAAGCGGCCCTGGTTGCGGTTGGTGGCGCCGGTAAAGGCGCCCCGTTCGTGACCGAACAACTCGCTTTCGATCAGTTCGCGCGGGATCGCGGCCATGTTGATGGCCACGAACGCGCCGCCGCGCCTGCGCCCGTAATCGTGCAGCGCCCGCGCCACCAGTTCCTTGCCGGTGCCGCTCTCGCCATTGATCATCACCGTCAGGTCGGCGGTCGTCAGGCGGGCGATGGTGCGGTAGATTTCCTGCATCGCAGGGCTTCGGCCGATCAGCGGCAGCCGTTCCTCTGCATCCTTCGGCACGCTCGGCTGCGGCGGCTGGGCCGGTGCCGGCGCCATCAGCGCGCGGCTGACAACGGCCAACAGTTCCTGCAAATCGAACGGTTTGGGCAGATATTCAAAGGCGCCGCGTTGCGCCGCCTTCACCGCCGTCATCAGCGTCGATTGGGCGCTCATCACCACCACCCGCAAATCCGGGCGGATGCGCTTGATGCGCGGGATCAGGTCCAGGCCGTTCTCGTCCGGCATCACCACGTCGGTGATCACCAGATCGCCCTCCCCCTCCTCCACCCACCGCCACAGCGTGGCGGCGTTGGAGGTGGTGCGGACCTGATATCCGGAGCGCCCGAGGGCTTGGGTGAGGACCGTTCGGATGGAGCGGTCGTCGTCGGCGACCAGTACGGTCGGCAAGGTCATGGGTCAGATGCTTTCGGCGTCGTCGTGAACCACCGGCAGATGCAAACGGAATTCCGTACGGCCGGGGCGGCTGTCCACCTCGATGAGACCCCCATGATCCGCGACGATTTTGGCCACCAGCGCCAAGCCAAGCCCACTGCCGGTGGGCTTGGAACTCACGAAAGGATCGAACAGGTTGGCACGCAAATCCTCCGGAATGCCCGGTCCGTTGTCGCGCACCGCCACCAGAAGCGGCAGATGCAGCCGCTGGTCGCTGCCGGGCACGGCCAGACGGACGCCGTGCTGGAAGCCGGTGATCAGCGTGATCTCGCCGGTATGCATCCCGGACGCCGTGATCGCCTCGGCGGCGTTCTTGACCAGATTCAGCGCCACCTGCACCAACTGGTCGCGATTGCCGCTGACGGCGGGCAGCGACGGGTCGTACACCTCGTTGATGCGGATATGTGCGGCAAAGCCGCTCTGGGCGAGCCGGCGGACATGCTCCAGCACCCGATGGATGTTCACCGGCTGCCGCTCGATGGGCTTCTCGCCGAAAATCTCCATCCGATCGACCAGGGCACGGATGCGGTCGGCCTCGTCGCGGATCAGCACCGCGAGTTCACGGTCGGTCTCGGCGACGCTGGCTTCCAGCAACTGCGCGGCACCCCGGATGCCGGACAGCGGATTCTTGACCTCGTGCGCCAGGATCGCCGCCATGCCGGTCACGCTGCGCGCCGCACCCCGGAACGCAAGTTGCCGGTCCAACGCCCGCGCGGCCGAGGCGTCCTGCAACACCAGCACCACCGACCCCGGCTCCTCCGGCAGCGGCGAAGCCTGGACGGTGATTCCCGCCTTGTAGAGGCGCGGGCTCTCCAGCGTCAGGTCATGGTCGCTGATCGTCGCCTCGCTCTCGCGCACCTGCTCGATCAACTGGAAGATGGGGTTGTCCTGCGGCAAAAGGTCGCCGAGGCGGTGCTGGGCTAGTTGCACCATCGACAGGCCGAGAAACTGTTCTGCCGCGTGGTTGGCGAAGCGGAACCGGTTGTCCTTGTCGAGCAACACCACGGGCACCGGCAACGCCGAGAGCAGCGCCGAGTAGTCCGGCGGGCGCGGCGCGCTACGGCCGACGACGGCGAGGACGCCCCGTGCGAGAACGCCGCTCAAGGGTCCACCCGCATAGCCTGATCGAACGTCCACGGGCTCGATTCAGGAAATGTTTCCAGCGGCATATCGGTCTCGATTGCAGCCTCCACCCGCCCGGACTCATAGGCTTCAGCCATTGCCTCGGCGAGCTTCGACTTCAGGCTCGGATTATCCGCGATATGTCGCGTCAGGGCAGTGCGCGCATTTCGAACGGAAAGTTCCCAGGAGCGGCCACGACGATCCGGCTGAAATCGGCATTTCAGCATATGGAGCAGCAATACGGTCAGGCGGTTGACTAATTCGCGCTTTTCACTGCGCCCCATGCTTTCGATTTCCTCGGCGATGTTCTCGATGTCCGCCGCCGCCAGTTTGCCGTCACGCAGCAGCGCCGCCTGCTCGTTCGCCCATGCATAAAAATCCCGCTCGTACAGGTCGCTCATGCCGCCTCCGCCAGCGCCGCGTCGCGCGACAGCGTTCGGCCGGCACCCGCCTCGATCAGCGGATCGTAGAACCCGTCGATCAGCCGCAGCACCGAAGACGCCTCGGTCAACCGCATCGTCGTGGCGCGGAACTCGGCTGAGCCCGGGAGGCCGCGCGAGTACCAGGCGACGTGCTTGCGGGCCAGCCGCAGCCCGGCATCGGTGCCGAAATGCGAGAGCATGCTCCGATAGTGCCTGACCAGAATGTCCTTCTGCATCGCCAGCGTCGGCTCGGGCAGACGGGTTCCAGTGGTCAGGTAATGGGCAATTTGCGCCGGAAACCACGGCCGGCCGTAGCAGCCGCGACCGATCATCACGCCATCGGCGCCCGAGCGGCGCAGCGCCTCCGCCGCATCGTCCTCGGTGACGATGTCGCCATTCGCGATGACCGGAATTTCCACGGCGTCCTTGACCTGCCGGATGAAATCCCAGTCGGCGGTGCCGGTATAAAACATCTGGCGGGTGCGGCCATGCACCGTCACCATCCGGATGCCGCATTCCTGCGCGATCCGCGCCAGTCGGGGCGCATTGAGGCTCGCATGGTCCCACCCCATGCGCATTTTCAGCGTCACCGGGACCGGCAAGGCGTTGACCGTCGCCTCCAGAATGCGCGCCGCCGTCACCTCGTCGCGCATCAGCGAACTGCCGGCCATCTGGCCCACAGCCACTTTCTTCACCGGGCAGCCGAAATTAATGTCGATGATGTCCGCACCGCGCCCGACCGCGATGCGTGCGGCCTCCGCCATCGCCACCGGATCGCAGCCGGCCAACTGGATCGACGACGGCTTGCCGTCCAATTCGGCCATTCGCAGCGTATTGCGGTTCTCCCGTACCATCGCCCACGACGCGATCATCTCGGAGACGACGAGGCCGGCCCCGAGTTGGCGCGCCAGTTGCCGAAACGGCAGGTCGGTGACTCCCGACATCGGGGCCAGAATCGCCGGCACGTCGATGACGACCCCGCCGAGGTCGATCGGACGCAACATCGGGTGCTTCGGTTCCGGTAGGTTGCCCATGATTTGGGCAGAGTAGTGCGACATGGGTTGACGCGCAACTCGCACCCGGGCAACGCTGTGGCGGTTATGTCACAAACGAGACGTC
The DNA here is from genome assembly GCA_903970625.1 of Solirubrobacterales bacterium 70-9. Taxonomy (GTDB): domain Bacteria; phylum Pseudomonadota; class Alphaproteobacteria; order Acetobacterales; family Acetobacteraceae; genus CAJCJG01. The sequence goes on from CAJCJG010000160.1 coordinate 3,565, forward strand.
CCCAGGTTGCCGCCCTGCTGATGGCGGCGGGCAGCGGCAGCCGCTTCGGCGCCGACCGCCCCAAGCAATATTTCGTTGTCGCCGGCAAGCCGGTGCTGCGCCATGCGGCCGAGCGCCTCGCCGCCGCCGTCGATCTGATTCAACCGGTTGGCGACACGGAGGCGATCTCCGCCGCCCTGTCCGGCCTACCGCATCTGCCGCCCGTGGCCGGCGGCGCGACCCGGCAGGAGAGCGTTCGGCTGGGGCTGGAGGCACTCGCTCCATACGCGCCCGATATGGTGATGGTGCATGATGGGTGCCGGCCATACTTCCCGGCCGGCACCGTCGCGGCCCTGCTGGCGGCGCTGGAAAGGTGCGATGGCGCGATCCCCGCAGTCCCGGTGGCCGACACACTGAAACGCGGGAACGACGGTCGGATCGAGACAACCGTGGCCCGTACCGGCCTGTTCCGCGCCCAAACCCCGCAAGCCTTCCGGTTTTCCCTGCTGCTCGATTTGCACCGTTCCGCGCAGGACGGCGCCACCGACGACGCGGCCATTCTGGAGCAGGCCGGCCATGCGGTAGCCCTGGTGCCCGGCCACGAGGACAACATCAAAATGACATTTCCAGACGATGCCGTTCGGTTGGAGCGTGTGCTGTCGCCGGTGCTGCTGCCCCGCGTCGGCACGGGCTTCGATGTGCATGGTCTCGAAGCCGGCCGGGATCTGATCCTGTGCGGTATAAAAGTGCCGCACGACAAAGGACTTGCCGGCCATTCCGACGCCGATGTGGGCATCCATGCGTTGTGCGACGCGATCTACGGCGCGCTGGCAGAAGGCGACATCGGCCGCCACTTCCCGCCCTCCGAGGCGACCTGGAAAGACGCCGATTCCGCGCGTTTCCTGGCCCACGCGGCGGAGCGGATCGCCGCGCGCGGCGGAATGCTCGGCAACGCCGACGTGACGCTGATCTGCGAACGCCCCAAGATCACGCCGCACGCGCCGCGGATGATCGGCCGCCTCGCGGAGATTCTGGGCGTCGATGCGGGGCGGATTTCGGTCAAGGCGACCACCACTGAGCGGCTGGGCTTCACCGGCCGCATGGAGGGCATCGCCGCGCAGGCGGTGGTGACGGTTTTGTTGCCTGGGTGACGCTAGATGGTCGCCAAAAGCCGCCCGTCTTCTCGCGTTGCTTCGACCAATCCTGGGAGCGCCGGATGGGTCTCGGCCAGAAATACCAGGAACGCCCGCGCCTCGTCGGCGGCCGAGTAGAATGGAGCGGACCGGGACCAGAAGTCCGCCAGAATAGCGCGGGTTCCGGGACCGCCTTGCCCGCGCAGCAAAAGCCGCGTCGTGCTTGGCGCCGCGGCGGCCACGGCGCTCGCCCGGCCTTCGCCCACGAGCCGACGATAGATGTCGAGTGCAGGCACCGCCGAGCGCCACCACGCGGCCAGCGCATCGGGCACAGCAGGCTGCGGCAGGCCGGTGACGGCGCATCCGAGCAGCGCCTCCCACTCCTCGGGCGTCAGCGGCGGGGCGGCCCACGGCAGCATCCTGCCGCCAAGCGGGGGCGCCGCGCCGGTGCCGCGCGTGTCCCACAGGTCGCGGATGCGGCCAAGCTGGCCGGCAACCGCGCCGAGGCCGATCGCTGGGACATGTTCGGGTAATATTTCCAGAATGACCGCCCGAACATTGTGCAATCGCGGAAGCAGGGTCGCCGCGATCTCCATCAGTTCCGGCTCCACCAACCCGCAATGAGCATCCAGCCAGAACCCGCCCGAAGCCTCACCGCCCGCCAGATGCACCTCCCACACCCGCTCCAGCGGCAACGCCTCGAAGAACGCCGCCACGCCTTGCCGCCCATTGCGGGCGTTGCACAGCACGTTGTGGAGATCGAGCAGGATGCCGCAGTCGGCCTCCTCCGCCACGGCCGCGACGAAGTCGCCGTCCGGCCATTCGCCGGGTGCGGGCGGCAGATAGCTGACCGTCGTTTCGACTGCCAGCGGAACGCCACCGAGCTTCGCCCGATGCGCCCGGATGTTTGCCACCGCCTGCGCCACCCCGGCGCGGGAGGCCACCGGCGGCAGCATGAAGCCGGCCGAAACCGGCCCCGCGTCGGGGCGCGGGCAGAATCGGGTCAGGCTGAGATGTTCGCTGACATGAACCGGAGAGACCGCCGCCACGTCGCGGCCCAGGGCGGCGGCATGGCCCTCCGGCGGCGCGGCGCCGCCACCCAGCGGCGCGCCGACACCGTGCAACAGCTTTGGCTGTGGCAAGTGGGCCAGCGCGGCGGGCAGGCAGGAGCGAAATCCCGATCCGTCGGCGGCCGGAAGCCAGAAAGCTTCCGGTTCGGCCTCGACGACATCGACCAGCCCCTCCTGGCCCCGGCAAAGCGCATCGAGTGGCGGCCACCACACGATGCCCACGCCCAGGCCAGGGGGGTGCGAAGCGGACATGGATCAACCGCCGACGGTGAATTCCTGCTCGGCTTGCTGGTAGAGAATCTGCACTCCGGAATGGCAAGCCCGGCAGCCGAAGCGACCGAGAATGTCGGCCGTCAGCGCCTGGAGCGATTCGAGATGATAGAGCGCCTCGCCAGCGACGTGAACATGCACAACGTTGTTCGCACCGACAACAACGTGAGCTTTGGGAAGAGCAACCATGGCAGGCTCCTGCATTGTGTTTATTGGGAACGCACTGCACGTATAGCGACGCGATTTGCATAGCACTTGGGAGTTGTTGAACCTGCTCAACTGTCCCGTGATTCCCGTGCCGCAATAAACGCCGCCGCGACCGGCCGCTTCTAGAGCCGGGCGGAGGGGCGTATAGGATGAGATGTACATGCTGCCGCCGCGTGCGCGACGGCAGACACCGCCAGGACACAGCCATGCCCATCACCGCCCCGCCCGCCGAGACCGCCTGGCTGTTGCACCACATCCTCGGCTTCGACGCGCTGGACCAGGCCGACACGGAGGCCGTGCTGGTCGAGGCAACCCGACTCGCAGAAGGCGTGATCGCGCCGCTCGACGCGCCGGGCGATCGGGTCGGCGCGCAGTGGCATGACGGCGAGGTGACGGTGCCGCCGGGCTTTGCCGAGGCCCACCGGGCGTTCGCGGATGGCGGCTGGATCGGGGTCGCGGCCAGTGCCGACCATGGCGGCCAGGGACTACCGCATGTGATCGCCTACGCGGCGCACGAGGCATTCACCAGCGCCAGCATGGCATTCTCCCTCTGCCCGATGCTGACCTGCGACGCGGTGCTGCTGCTGGAGGCGCACGGCACGCCGGGCCAGCGCACGCGGTTCATCCCCAAACTCCTGGCCGGCGACTGGACGGGGACGATGTGCCTGACGGAGCCGCAATCCGGCTCCGACCTGTCCGGCATCCGAACCCGCGCGGTGCCGGACGGAGCCGGCTACCGGATAACCGGCACGAAGATCTACATCTCCTACGGCGAGCATCGGATGACGAAAAATATCCTGCATCTGGTGCTGGCTCGCCTGCCGGACGCTGCCCCCGGCAGCGCCGGGATCTCCCTGTTCGCGGTGCCGAAACTGTTGGATGACGGCAGCCAAAACGGCGTGCGGTGTCAGTCCATCGAGCGGAAGATGGGTATTCATGCCAGCCCCACCTGCGTGATGACGTTCGAGGGCGCCGTCGGCGAGCTTATCGGCCCGCCGCACAAAGGGCTCGCCAGTATGTTCGCGATGATGAACGGCGCCCGCATCGGCGTGGCGATGCAGGGCGTGGCGCTGGCCGAACGCGCCTTCCGCCGCGCCGCCGCCTACGCCGCCGACCGCGTGCAGGGCGGTGCGGCCATCGACCGGCATCCCGACGTGCGGCGCAATCTGTGGACGATGCGGGCGCTCGCACTCGGCGGGAGGTTGTTGACGCTATATGCCGCGCTGGCCGAGGAGCCGCGCGCCTCGCTGCTGATTCCGGTGGCCAAGGCGTGGTCCACGGACGCCGGTGAGGAAGCGGCCTCGCTGGGCGTGCAGGTGCATGGCGGCGCGGGTTTCGTCGAGGACACGGGCGCCGCACAGCATCTGCGCGACGTACGGATCACCCGGATTTACGAAGGCACCAACGGCATCCAGGCGCTGACGCTGTTGCGGCGCGGCCTGATCCGCGACCAGGGCACGGCAGTCGCGTCGCTGCTGGCCGAGATTGCCGACGACCCAACCGCCCCCAAGTCGCTGACACAGGCAGGTTCGGCGGCCAGCGACGCGGCGGCATCGCTGCGGCAGGCGGGCAGGCGAGAGGCGGAGGCGGGGGCGACGCCATTCCTGGGGCTGCTCGGCACCGTCGTGGCCGGCTGGCTGTGTGCCAAGGTCGCGGCCAGGGAGGATGCGCCGCCGGCGGCGCGCACGGCGGCGACTGTGTTTCTGGAACAAATTCTGCCCCGCGTGCGTTCGTTGGCACATATGGCGGCCAGTCCGAGTGCGGGCCTTATCGACGATCAGCCGATCGCCTAGCTTGGGTGGACAGTGACGAGGCGAAATGGATGATGGGGTCTGTTCTCACCTTCCAACTCGCGACGTTTGCAAAGCCTTTTTCTGTACTGAAATGAGATGAGCATGGCGGTCAAACATCTGTCTGTCGTTGTTGCGCTCGCAGGATCCCTCGCCCTCGGCGCCTGTGTGTACCCGGGACCGCCGAACGGTGTCGTCCTGATGCCCAATCCCTTCCCGCCCGTCCCGCCGCCAGTTGCCGAACAACGGCCGCCGCCGCCGCCGACCGAAGATCAGCTTGTGTGGCGGCCGGGGGAGTGGGAGTGGGCCGATTCCGGCTATGTGTGGCGGCCGGGCGAGTACGAGAAACTCGATGGCCATTCCAACCAATATCTGCCCGGCCACTGGTTCGCGCAGGGCAGCGCGTGGTTGTGGGAGCGCGGGCATTGGCTGTGATAGGTTGAGTGTTGCCACTGGGAGGCGACGCGCATGAGCCGCATCGAGTCCGTGTTTCTGTTCGATCTGGACGGCACTCTCGTCGATTCGGTCTATCAGCACGTCCTGTCCTGGCAGGACGCGCTGGACGATGCCGGGATTCCGCTCTCGGTCTGGCGCATCCATCGCCGCATCGGCATGAGCGGTGGGCTGTTCACCAACATGCTGCTGCGGGAAACCGGGATCGAGGCCAGCCCCGAACTGCTCGACAAGCTTCGGCGTGGGCATGCGGCTGCCTACAAAGCGCGCGTGCATAAGGTGCGGCCGTTGCCGGGGGCGCAGGCGCTGCTGCAAACCCTCAGCGACAACAGGATTCCTTGGGCCATCGCCACCAGCGGCCTGATGGACTCGGCGGGGCCGATCATCGAACGGCTCGGTGTGGACATGACAAAAATCCCAGTCGTGACGCGCGATCAGGTCAAATACGCCAAGCCCGACCCGGACCTGTTCCTGGCAGCCGCCGCGCGTCTCGGTGCGCCGATCGAGCATTCCGTCGTCGTCGGCGACGCTATCTGGGACATGCTGGCCGCCCGCCGCTGCCGCGCCCTGGGGGTCGGTCTTCTGTCCGGTGGCTACGGCGAGGACGAGCTGATCCGGGGCGGGGCGGCGCGCGTGTACGAGGATCCGGCCGACCTGTTTAAGCACCTGGACGAGGTCGGCGGGCGGCGGTAGTGCGCAGGGGGGGAGGCGTTCTTGCGCCAAGGGTCTGTCGGCAAGATCGTGCCGGTGCGATGATGGCGTGGTCTGTTCAGCGGGCGAGTGAATGAGCGCGGTTGCCAAACAGCCTATGAGCCTGGACGAATTCCTGGCCTGGGAACGCGGGCAGGAATTGCGTTTTGAATTCGACGGGTTCGGCCCCGTGGCGATGACGGGCGGCACTTTTGCGCACTCGGAGATTGCAACCAATCTGGTTGAGGCATTGCGGCGTCGGTTGCGTGGCGGCCCGTGCCGGGCCGCTCGCGGCGACCTCAAAATCATCGTGAATGGCCGCGTGCGCTACCCAGACACCGTCGTCACCTGCACGCCGATCCCGAACAACGCCGATGTGGTGCCCGACCCGGTGGTGGTGTTCGAGGTGCTATCCGCCAGCACGGCTGGCATCGACCCCATCGCCAAAAATGCCGACTACCGGGCCACGCCGTCGATCCGGCATTACGTAATGCTGGAACAAACCTCGCAGGCCGCCACGATGTTCTCGCGCGACGGCTCGGAGTGGGTCGGGCGCCTGCTGACTGGCGAGACGTCGTTGACGTTTCCGGAATTGGCGATCGAGATGCCGTTGGCGGAGGTTTATGCCGGCATCGCGTTCGAGGCGTAACTCGGGAGGGCAATCCCGTGGACATCGACACCGACAAGATCCGCAAGGGCATGATCGACAATCCGCGCGGCAAGGCGAAGTCCGTCGTACTGATGGACGAAGGGTTGGCCGAGAGCGACCGGTTTTTTGCAAAATTGTTCGGGAAGGCTCTGTAGGGTGGAATCGGTGCGCAAGGGAGGCACGCGGATCTTGTCGCACTAAAAACCTGTCGGGCAGCCGCCCGGTTCAGGCCGCAATACCCTCCAACTCCCGCAGCGCGTCCTCCGGCAAAGCGAGGTCGGCGGCTGCGAGATTTTCCCGCAGATGCACGACGGACGAGGTGCCCGGAATCAGCAGGATGTTGGGCGCCCGGTGCAGCAGCCACGCCAGCGCGACCTGCATCGGCGTGGCGTCCAGGCGCGCGGCGACCGCGGACAAAGTTGTCGATTGCAGCGGCGTAAAGCCGCCGAGCGGGAAATACGGCACGTACGGAATACCGTCGTGCGCCAAGTCGTCGATCAGCGCGTCGTCGGCGCGGTGGGAGATATTGTACAGGTTCTGCACGCAGACAATGTTGCAGATGCGCCGCCCGTCGGCAATCTGCGTGGGCGTGACGTTGCTGAGGCCGATGTGCCGGACAAGGCCCTGGCGTTGCAGATCTGCCAGCACCGTCAGCGGCGCTTCCAGTGAGCCTTCGACCGGATGATGCGGGTTCAGCATGCTGCGCAGATTGACCACCTCCAGCACGTCCAGGCCGAGATTGCGCAGATTGTCGTGGACCGCCTGCGTCAGCTCCTGGCGCGAAAAGGCAGGAATCCACGAGCCATCGGCACCGCGCCGGGCGCTGATCTTGGTGACGATGACGAGATCGTCGGGATAGGGGTGTAGCGCCTCGCGAATGATTTGGTTGGTGACATGCGGGCCGTAAAAATCGCTGGTGTCGATATGGTCGATGCCACTTGCGACGGCCTCGCGCAGCACGGCCAAAGCGGCCGCGTGATCCTTCGGTGGCCCGAAAACGCCGGGGCCGGCTAGCTGCATAGCCCCGTAACCGAGCCGCTTCACGGTGCGGTCGCCGAGTTTGTAGCTGTTGGACATGACCGATCTCCTGAGAGGACGATGCACAGATGGGGATTGCCCCGTGCGCGAAAACGGGAGCGATTTCGGGCGGGCGCGCGCGGACATCGCTCGTGGGGGATGTGCTGAGCCGCGCGCAACACGATGCAAGGATGGATGCGACCCCGGACACTTTGGAAGCCTGATGGCACGGCTGATCTTCAGCGCGTCCGCGTCCGCCGATCAGGCTCTCATCTTTCGCGATTTGCACGACGCGGCCGGAATACGGTGTTCATCCTGCGTATTGTCCATGGCCGCCGCGAGATTACACGGACGTTGCTGCCGGAACATCACCGGAGCGGACCTTCGGAGTGAAAGCCGTTCAGAACGCCACCTTGTCGCCACCCTTCAATTCCAAAATTTCGCGGGCCTCGTCCGGTGTCGCGATTTCCAGGCCCAGGCCCTCGATAATTTGCCGCGCTTTCAACACCTGCGCCGCATTGCTCTCGGCCAGTTTGCCGGCGCCGATCCACAGACTGTCCTCCAGCCCCACGCGCACGTTGCCGCCCATGGCCGCCGCCATCGCCGCAATCGGCAACTGGTTGCGGCCGGCACCGAGCACGGACCATTTGTAGTGCTTGCCGAACAGCCGGTCCGCCGTGCGCTTCATGTGCGCCACGTCCTCCGGATGCGGTCCGATGCCGCCCAGAATACCGAACACGGTCTGCACGAACAGCGGCGGTTTGACCAACCCGCGCTCCAGAAAATGCGCAAGATTATAGAGATGGGACGTATCGTAGCATTCGAACTCGAACCGCGTGCCGGTGTCGCGGCACTGTTCCAGCACGTATTCGATGTCCTTAAAACTGTTGCGGAACACGTTGTCGCGCGAGGCTTCCAGGCCGGGCTTTTCCCAGTCGTACTTAAAATCCTTGAAGCGGTTGAGCATCGGATACAGGCCGAAATTCATCGAGCCCATGTTCAGCGAGGCGACCTCGGGCTTGAACACGGCCGCAGGCTTGGCGCGTTCGATCACCGTCATGCCGGGGGCGCCGCCGGTGGTCAGGTTCACCACCGCGTTGGTCGATTGCTTGATGCGCGGCAGGAAGCGGGCAAAGGCTTCTGGCGACTGGTCGGGCTTGCCGTTGTCCTCGTTCCGCGCGTGCAGATGCACGATGGCCGCGCCCGCCTCGGCGGCACCGATGGCGGCGGCGGCGATCTCGTCGGCCGTGACCGGCAGATAGGGCGACATCGACGGCGTGTGGATCGCGCCCGTCACGGCGCAGGTGATGATGACCTTGTGGGAAGCCATGGTTTCCGTCCCTTTTTGCGGCGGCCAGCCTGCGCCGGACGGGGCTCGCTGCCAAGCCGGGAGCGGCGGATCAGGCGTGCAGTAACGACGGCCATGGCTACGCGCCCGGCGCCCAGCCGGCCGGTGTGTCGTGGTCCGGGTGCTGGTAGCTGACCAGCCCCTGCAATGTCGGGCTGTCCGTCGTGGACGAGACCGGCAGCGCCTCCAGCACCGCGCCGACCATCCAGGGAATGCGGCCCTCGTTGCCGACATGCCGCTGCGGCGTCACGCGCTCCGGCTGGTCGAGGCTGCCGATCGAAACGTCAATCCAGTCCTTGTGGAAATAGCGGAACGTCAGCGGCGTGCCGCAGGCGGGGCAGAAATGGCGCTCGGCGGCGGTGGAGCTGCGGAACGCCGGCGGGGTGCCGCGCGTCCAGGCGAAATCCCGCATCCGCACCGGCGCATAGACGGCGAACGGACCACCGACCGCCTTCTGGCACATCCGGCAATGGCAGATGCTGGTGCCCTCCGGCATCGCGCCCAGCGCGTAGCGGATCGCCCCGCACTGGCAGCCGCCGGTCAATACTGCGTCCATCGCCGCCTCCCCTCGCCGCTCGCGCCGGTTCACGCTATCACGCGGCAGGATCGCAGGAGCAAGCCGTGCCCGAGTCCCCCGAAGCCGAACTGCGCCGCCTGCTGAATGTGATGGCCGCCCTGCGCGACCCGGAAACCGGCTGCCCGTGGGACCGAGTGCAGACGTTCGAGACCATCGCGCCGTACACGATCGAGGAAGCGTACGAGGTCGCCGACGCCATCGCGAACAACGACTTTTCGGCCCTGCCGGACGAGCTTGGCGATTTGTTATTTCAGGTCGTCTATCATTCGCGCATGGCGGAAGAAGCGGGAAAATTCGCGTTTTCGGACGTGGCGGCGGCGATTGCCGACAAGATGGTGCGCCGGCATCCGCATGTGTTCGGGATCACGGCGGCGCGCGATGCGGCGGCGCAGACGCTGGCGTGGGAAGAACAAAAGCGGGCCGAGCGCGCCGCGCGGGCGGAAACCGGCACTCTGGCCGGCATCCCGTTGGCGCTGCCGGCGCTGACGCGGGCGGAGAAACTCGCCAAGCGCGCCGCCCGCGTCGGCTTCGACTGGCCGGACGTGGGCGCGGTACTCGACAAACTGGACGAGGAAATTGCCGAAGTGCGCGCCGAACTGCCGGGCGCCGACCCGGCGCGGCTGGCGGACGAGGTGGGCGATCTGCTGTTCGTCGTGGTCAATCTGGCCCGAAAACTGAAGCTCGACCCGGAAGCCTGCCTGCGCGCCGCCAACCACAAATTCGCCCGCCGGTTCGGGGGCGTGGAAGCGGCGCTGGCGGCCGAGGGGCGGCTTCCGGCTGAGGCCAGCCTTGCCGACATGGAGGCAGCATGGCAGGCGGTGAAGGCGCGCGAGCGCGCCTGATCCCCAGGAGCCGACGATGCGCCTGCTCTTCGCCCTGCTTCTCGCCTGCTTGCCCGGGTCCGCCGCCTGTGCGGCCGAGTTCGAGCGGGTGGAACTGCCGGGGGCTGAGGGAACCGGAATAAAACTGTCCGGCATCATCGTCCCGGGCGACGAGGCGGCGTTTGCGACAATCTCGGCGGGGATGCCGCGTTCGGTGCTGCTCACCACCGGCCCCGGCGGTAGCGTCGGCGCGGCCATCGCCATCGGCACGGATCTGCACAATCGCGGCTGGTCCACGCTGGTGCCGGCGGGTGCGACGTGCGCTTCCGCGTGCTCGATGATCTGGTTGGCGGGCAACCACCGGTTGCTGGCCGAGGGCGGGCTGGTCGGCTTCCACGCCATGTCGATCCGCCAGGACGGGATCGTGGTGGAGACGCACCAACCGGACGTGGATTTGCGCCGCTGGCTGAACCAGCTCGGCTACAGCGAGGACACCACGGCCACCATCGTCAACACGCCCTCGCGCTTGGTGCGGTGGCTGGACCGGCTGGAATTGCAGGCGAACGGGATTTCGAGCGAGCCGTATCCGTAGGGCACGCTACTCCGCGAACAGCGCCTCGCGCAGTTCCAGGTAGCTGCCGAAGTCGGGCGCGCAGATCAGGCCGCCGACGGTGCGGGTCGCAAGGTACGGCGTGCCGTCGAAGCGGGCGGAGTAGCCGCCGGCTTCCTGATGCAGCAGCACGCCCGGCGCGTGGTCCCACGGCATCAGTTTGTTGGCCAGCATGAAATGGCAGGTGCCGGACGCGAGCATCCGGTACTGGTGCGCGGCACACCGCAGATCGAACGACGAGGCGACCTTGGTCAGGTTGCGGGCCACCGTCGCCCGCTGCTCGCGCGGCAGGTAGCGCCAGCCGGCAATGCCAGTCATTTTCGAGACCTCGACCGGCGGCGCCACATGTAGATCGCGGCGCTGGCCCTGCATGGATTCGACCCACGCCCCTTCGCCGCGAAGCGCGCAGGCGGCGTCGTCGGCCATCGGGTCGTAGATGATCGCGGCCACGATCTCGCCGCGCACGATGGCGGCGGCCATCACGCCGAACAGCGGCAGGCCGGCGGCATAGTTCTGCGTGCCGTCCACCGGATCGACCACGAACGCCAGATCGGCCGATTCCAGGCGTTGCAGCAGCGCCGGGTTGGCGGACGCCGCTTCCTCGCCGACGACGACGCAACCAGGGAAAAGATGTTGCAGGCCGGCGGTGATCATCCGCTCGGCGGCTTCGTCGGCTTCGGTAACGAGATCGAGCGGCCCGGCCTTGGCGCGGATGTCGCCCGGCTCCAGCCGTTGGAAGCGCGGCATCACTTCCTTGCGCGCGGCGCTGCGCAGCAGCAGCATCACTTCTTCAGCCTGTCGCACCGCGAATCCGGCCATGCTCGCCCCCCGGGGGTGGCCCGGCGGGTGCCGGGACTCGCTCATCCACGGACTGTCCTGTAGCCCACCCGGCGCCATCGGCCTAGCGCGTTCGGCGTCTAATTAACCGATCCAGGTGTGCGCGTGGCGGGACGTTCGAAGCGCGCGCGGTCGGCCGGCAGCAGGCGCACGCGGACATGCACGCCCTCCCCGTCGTCGCTGCGTTCGATCACCTCGCCATGCTGATACAGCCACGCGAGGCGGGCGCCGTCCTGCGGCGGCAGATTGTAGTCGGCCACGTCCATGCCCTCGGCGATGCGGGCGTCGATGGCGGCGGCCAACGCCGCGATCCCCTCGCCGGTGACGGCGGAGACGGGGATGGCACCGGGCCGCGCCGGCACGGCCGCGACGCCTCCCAGCAGATCGGCCTTGTTCAGCACCTCGATGGTGCGGTTGGGCCAGGATTCGTCGAGCATCCCGTCCTCCACCATGTCGGCCAGCACGGCCAGAACGTCGGCGCGCTGCGCGGCGCTGTCGGGGTGGGAGATGTCGCGGATGTGCAGGATCACGTCCGCTTCCGCCACTTCCTCCAGCGTCGCGCGGAAAGCGGCGACCAATTCGGTCGGCAGTTCGCTAATGAAGCCCACGGTGTCCGACAGGATCGCCCGCCGGCCAGACGGCAGGCGCACGCCGCGCATCGTCGGGTCCAGCGTGGCGAACAACTGGTCCTTCGCCATCACTTCGGCCCCCGTCATCGCATTGAACAGCGTCGATTTGCCGGCGTTGGTGTAGCCGACCAGGGCGACCACCGGGAACGGCACGCGCTTGCGGGCGCTGCGGTGCAACAGCCGGGTGCGACGCACCTGCTCAAGCTCTTTTTTGAGCCTCACAATGCGGTCGCCGATCAGCCGCCGGTCGGCCTCGATCTGCGTCTCGCCCGGGCCGCCGAGGAAGCCGAAGCCGCCGCGCTGGCGTTCCAGATGCGTCCAGGATCGCACGAGCCGGCTGCGCTGGTAGTCCAGGTGCGCGAGTTCCACTTGCAGCGAGCCTTCGCGGGTCCGCGCGCGCTCGCCGAAGATGTCCAGAATAAGTCCGGTGCGGTCGATGACCTTGCATCCCCAGGCTTTTTCCAGATTGCGCTGCTGCACCGGCGACAATTGCGCGTCCACGACGACGACGGCGACCTCCTGGTCCGTCAGCGCCGTCCCCTGGATGGAAACCTGCCCCTCGCCCATCAGCGTGGCCGGCTTGCGGGCGCGCAGCGGCAGGATGGCGGTATGCACCACCGCCAGACCGATCGACGCCGTCAGTCCCACGGCTTCGGCCAGCCGCGCCTCGGCGGCGCGGCTGGCGTCGATCCCGTTTCCCTCGTGGCTGCGATCCGGCTTTTCCCACGGCAAGATCACGGCCGCCCGCGTGGGGGCAACCGTCGCAGTGCCGCCGCTGTGGCTGCCCTGCGCGCGGGGTGCGCTAGGTTCCGCCGGCAGCGGTGCTCTCCCTTGGTGCGATGGTCAGCGTGGTGGAGGAGCCTTCGGGCTTGGCGCCATCGAACAACTGGATCGGCGCCCCCGGCATGACCGTGCTGATCGCGTGCTTGTACACGAGTTGGGTGTGGCCATCCCGCCGTAGCAGCACGGAGAAATTGTCGAACCAGGTGATGATGCCCTGGAGTTTCACGCCGTTCACCAGAAAGACAGTGACCGGGGTCTTGTTCTTGCGCACATGATTCAGGAACACGTCCTGAACGTTCTGCGACTTCTCGGTTGCCACGAGGTGATCCTCTTTGTCTTTTGTTGTCGAATCAGACAGACCCCACGCCGCCCCGACACGGCGTTAAGTTCGCCGAGCCAGGGACCTATCGCAGGTTGGTAGCAGTCCGCCCCCATGCAAGAACACGACACCGTGCTGCCGGGGCGGCAGTTGAACAACCCTTGTAACAGATAGGGATCGCTCGCGGCCATAGACCTATGCATGGCAGCCAACTTTTCCACCCCGGCGCCGACGACGGGCGGTTAGGGTAGCGGCATGCAATGGGGTCCGATCGGATTCGTGCTGTTCGCGGCGGCGCTGCTGCCGGCGCAGGCGGCGTGCAACGCCGCGATCAACCGCGCCATCGGCCAGCCGGTGATCGCGATCATGTGCAGCCTGCTCGGCAGCCTCGCCGCCATTCTGTTGTTCGGGCTGTTCAGCGGGCGGTTGTGGCCGGTGCCGGTGGAGCGGCTGGGCAACGTGCCGCTCTGGGCGTGGGCGGCCGGCCTGGGCGGCGCGTTCTTCGTCGCCGCGCAAGCTCTGATGGTGCCCCGCCTCGGCGCCGCCCTGTTCACCAGCCTCGCCGTGACGGGACAAGTCGCGATGGCGATGACATTGGACCATTTTGGCGCACTGAACCTGCCGGCCCACCCCGCCTCGCCGCTGAGGGTGGTCGGCGCCGCGCTGATCGTGGCGGGGATGGCGCTGGTGGCGCGGTTTTAGGGGGGACGGCATGGCAACTCACACGGCCGACGTAGAATGGACCCTGAAAGCAGGCGAGGATTTTCCGAAAGGCCGTTACAGCCGCGGCCACACGGTCGGCTTCGACGGCGGGATCGAAGTCGCCGCATCCGCCTCGCCGCATGTCGTCGGCAAATGGGCCGTGGAGAAGGCCGTCGACCCGGAAGAAATGCTCGTCGCCGCCCTGGCAAGCTGCCACATGCTGTCTTTCCTGCACGTCGCCCGGGAAGCAGGCTTCGTGGTCTCGGCCTATCGCGATCAGGCCAAGGGGACGATGAGCGAGATCGCGCCCGGCCGTCTGGCTGTCACAAAGGTCGTCTTGCATCCGCGCATCGAATGGGCGGGGCCGATTCCTGACGAGACGACGCTGGACCGCCTGCATCACGTAGCGCACGAAGTCTGCTTCATCGCGAATTCGGTGAAGACGGAGGTGACGGTGGCGTCCTAGCCTATCTTCCGGTACCGTAGCGCATCGATCAGCAGCGAGAAGGCCGGGGTCGGCTGGCGGCGGCTCGGATAATACAGGTGATATCCGGACACCGGCGGGCACCAATCCGCCAGAACTCTAACGAGCCGGCCTGTAGCCACGTCCTCTTGCACGACATCCTCGGGCAGATGCGCGAGACCCAGGCCGGCCTGCGCCATCCGGTGCATTTGCGCCACGCTGTTGAACACCAACGGCCCCTCGGCCCGCACGCGCAACTCGCGCCCATCTTTCGCAAACGGCCAGATATAGAGTCCGCCGGAGGTCGGCAGGCGGAGGCTGATGCAGGCATGGCCGGTCAGGTCGTGCGGTGTCCGGGGAAGCTGCCGCCGTTCGAAATAGGCCGGCGCACCGACGACGGCCATGCGGAAGTCGGGACCGATGCGCAGGGCGATCATGTCCTTCGCCACCTGCTCGCCCAGCCGCACGCCCGCGTCAAAGCGTTCGGCCACGATGTCGATCAGCCCATACTCGTTGATGATCTCGATTCCGATATCCGGGTAGTTGGGCAGCAGCCTCGCCAGGACCGGCGTGAGGATCGTCTCCGTCGCGTGCTCGACCGACGTCAGGCGCAGCGTGCCCGCCGGCTTTTCGCGCAGCGCCGTCAAGCTGGCCAATGAGGCTTCGATCCCGTCGAAATGCGGCCCGATGGTCTGAAGCAGCCGTTCACCCGCCTCGGTGGGCGCGACACTGCGGGTCGTGCGAGTCAACAGCCGTAGCCCGAGCCGCGCTTCCAAAGTCCGAACGGTGTGGCTCAGCGCCGGCTGCGAGACACCGAGTTGCGCGGCCGCGCGGGTAAAACTCCGTTCGCGGGCCACGGCCAGGAACGCGATCAGGTCGCTCATGGTCTCCCGCGCCATTCATAACGCCCGATTATGAGTCTATGCGCGTTCTAGCAGCTAATCGCATCGCGCTGCACGCCCTAGATCAAGCGCCGAAGATGACGGGCGCCCGCCCGTTGCTCGCAAACAGGAGAGTGCGATGAGCAAAGTCTGGTTCGTGACCGGTGCCGGCAGCGGCATCGGGGCCGGCACCGTCAGGGCGGCGCTGGCAGCGGGCGACCGGGTGGTCGCGTCCGGCCGCAGCCTGGAAAAACTTCGCAACGCCCTCGGCAACGACGAAAACCTCGCATTCGTCACGCTGGACGTGGCCGATGCCGCGCAGGCGGAAGCGGCGGTCGCGGAAGCGGTGCATCGGTTCGGCCGTATCGACGTGCTGGTCAACAACGCCGGCTACAGCCACCTCGGCAACTTCGAGGAACTGACCATTGCAGACATCGAAGGCCAGTTCGCGACGAATTTCTGGGGTGTCGCGCATGTCATGCGCGCAGCACTGCCGGCGATGCGGGCGCAGCGGTCGGGCCACATCATCAATATCAGTTCGGTCGCGGGTGTGGTCGGCCTGAAACATTGCAGCGCCTACGGGGCGACGAAATTCGCCGTGGAAGGTCTCTCGCTCGCCGTGGCGGAGGAAGTGGCGCAGTTCGGTATCAAGGTCACGCTCGTCGAACCGGGTTTCTTCCGCACCGGCCTGCTGGATGCCCGCAACGTCAAATACGCCGACAGCACCATTGCCGACTACGCCGCCGAGGGCACGGCCGAAGCGATGTGGTCAGGCTACGACGGCGCGCAGCCGAACGATCCGGCAAAACTCGGCGAGGCGCTGGTCGAACTAACTCGCTTGCCCGCTCCTCCCCGTGTGTTCGCGGCCGGCAGCGACGCCATCGCCGCGATCGCGCCGGTTCTCGAAGGCCGGCTGGCAGAGTTGCAGGTCCACGATGCTTTGTCGCGGTTTTCGGGCGGCGCCGTCGCATGAACGAGCGCAGCCGGCCGGGCTCTATGCCGGCTACTTCACGATCGGAATCTTCGACCGGTCGATCGTTGCCGCCACCGCCAGCACCAGCACGCCGCCGAACACGATCTGCTGCGCGAACGGATCGACGCCGATGAACGTCATGCCGATCCGCACCACGGAAACGATCAGCGCGCCCACCAAGGTGCGTGCCACGCTGCCGACACCGCCGGTCAGCGCCGTGCCGCCGACGCACACGGCGGCGACGGCGGGCAACAGGAACTCGTTGGCCAAGGTCGGCGAGCCGGAGGACAGCCGCGCCCCCATCACCACGCCCGCCAGCGCCGCCAGCCCGCCGGAGATCGCCAGCGCCACGATCTTGACCGCATTGACCGGCACGCCCGCCACCAACGCCGCTGGCTCGCCCGCCCCGACGGCGACGCTCCAGCGCCCGAACACGGTGCGCCGCTCCACGAACAGGCTGACCACCAGCACCGCCACGGCCACCAGGATGTCGTTGGGCACGCCGAACGTGCGCGCGGCGGCGAACGCCAGCACCGTCTCCCGCATCCCCGGCGGGATCGGGACGGATCGCGTGCCGGACAGCATCAACGCCGTCGCCGCCGCGATGCCGCTGACGGCGAGCGTGGCGATGAACGACGGAATGCGCAGCCGGGTTTGCGCGACGCCGCTGATCACGCCGGCGAGAATGCCGGAGAGCAGCGCCAGCGGCACCGACAGAAAGCCGAGTGCGGGCAACGTCACCGCCATCACCACGCTCGACAGCGATGCAACCGCCTGCACCGACAGGTCGATGCCACCGACCATGATCACGAACGTCAGGCCCGCGCCCATGATGAACAAAGTCGCGGTGTCGGCCGCGAGCAGCATCAGCGTGTTGGCTTCCAGAAACGTCGGCGACAGCACGCCGACCAGCAACACCAGCACCACCAGCGTCGCAATCGGCGCATTGTCGCGCAGCCGCGCGGCCGTTTGCGACGAAATGCGCATCAGACCATGTACCGGATCAGGTCGAGCTGCGCCGGCTTCGCGCCAGGTGTCGCCTCGAACCTTTGCGTGATGGCGCCGTCACGCATGACGAGAATCGAATGCGCAAGACCGATGGTCTCCTCCAGCGTGTCCGCCGTCAGCAGCACGGCGACACCCTGTTCGCCGACCGTACGCACAAGATCGTACACGTCCTGCTTGGCGCCGACATCGAGGCCGCGTGTCGGGTGGTCGAGGATCAGCACGCGCACGCCGGCCTCGATCCATTTGGCCAGCACGATTTTTTGCTGATTGCCGCCGGAGAAATTGCCGCACGGCAAGTCGATGTTCGGCGGCCGGATGCTCAGCTTCTTCACCCACTCCCGCGCCAGCGCCCGCTCGCCGCCGGTGCCGAGCACGCCCCAGGTCGACATGCGGCGCAGCGACGGCAACGTGATGTTGGCCGCCATGCTCATCGGCAGCACCACCCCCTCCACCCGCCGCTCCTGCGGCACGTAGCCGACACCCGCGCGCACCGCATCGACCGGCGAGCGGAACGCGACGGCGGCGCCGTTCAGTTCCAACCGGCCTTCGGTGTGCGGCAGCAAACCGGCGAGCGTGCGCACCACCCCTTCCCGGCCAGAGCCGATGACTCCCGCGATGGCCAGCACCTCGCCCGCGTGTAATTCGAAATCGACATGCCGATAATGGCCGGCGCAGCCGAGATCCTTTGCCGCCAGCACGACGCGGCTCTCGCACGCCGCCTGGCGGTCCTCGCGATAATACTCGGTGCGGCGGCCGGCGCCGACCATCAGCCGGTGCAGCGCCGCCTCGCTTGCCTCGGCCGCCGGCATGCCGGCAACGACGGCACCGTCCTTCATCACATAGACGCGGTCGGACAGTTCCAAGATTTCGTCGATGCGGTGCGAGACGAACACGAAACTGGCCCGGCCGCGCAACGCGCGCACGCGGCTGAACAGAATGTCGATCTCCGCCTGTTCCAGCACCGATGTCGGCTCGTCGAGAAACACGACGATATGGCCTTCGGTTTCCTCCTCCAACACCAGCGCCTTGGCGAGTTCCACCATCTGCCGTTCGGCGAATGTCAGGCTATCGGCACGGCGCGCGGGGTCGATGTCGAGGTTGACTTTTTCCAGTTGGCGCCGTGCCGCGGCGTGCATCGCGCGCCAGTTGATTGCCCCCATGCGAATGAACGCGGCCTCGCGCCCGAGATAGATATTCTCGGCAACAGAAATGTTCAGCAGCAGCGATTGCTCCTGATGCACCATGCCGATGCCGGCGCGCGCCGCATCCAGTGGCGAGCGCAGCACGATGGGCGTGCCCTCGTGCAGGATGCGGCCAGAATCCGGCTGATAAACGCCGGAGAAAATCTTCATCAACGTCGATTTGCCGGCGCCGTTCTCGCCGACGAGGCCGACCACCTCGTTGCGGCCGATTTCGATGGAGACATCGGCCAGCGCGCGAACGGCGCCAAAACTCTTGTTCACCGCATCGAGAGTCAGCACCGCGCTCATTTGACCATCCGCACGCGCGAGCGATCGGTCGAAAGCGCCACGGCAACGATGATCAGCGCGCCCTGCACGCCGACTTGCGCGTAAGGCGGCACGCCGACGAGGATCATGCCGTTGCCGAGCACCGTGACCAGCAACACACCGACGATGGTGTTGAGGATGCCGCCCTCCCCGCCCGTCAATGCCGTGCCGCCGACGACGACGGCGGTGATGACGCTGAACAAATAGCCTTGCGCGATCAGCGCCTGGCTCTGGCCGAACTGTGCCACGCACAGAATACCGCCGACGCCGTAGAAGAAACCGGCAAGCGTATAGACGGCAACGCGCACGCGCCCGACCGGAATGCCGGAGAGCTTGGCAATATCCTCGCCGCCGCCGAGCACGTACGCCCAGCGGCCGAGCCGCGTGTATGTCTGGATCAGCCACGCGATCAGGATGCATCCCAGCGCCGTCCACACCGACAGCGGGATGCCGAGCACGCGCGTCAGCGCGATATCGCGGATCAGCGGATCGGCGATGCGCACGGTGATGCCGCCGAGCACGACGGTGGCGATCCCGATGCAGGCAAAGCCGACGCCGAGGCTCGCGATCATCGACGGGATGCGCAGCCGCACATGCACCGCCCCGTTGACGCAGCCGAGCGCCGCCCCGAGCAGGATCGGCGCCGGCAGCGCCCACAGGCCAAAATCGTCGTCATTAACGAGGTTTTTCACCAGCAGCGAGAGCGCGACGGCTGAGACGGCGACGATCCCCTCCGTCGAAAGGTCGATGGAGCCAAGCAGAATGACGAACGTCATGCCGCACGCGAGCACCATCGGGATCGCCGCCGAAATGCCGAGGCGGACGAAGTTGCCGCGCGTCAGGAAGTTGGGGGCGATCAGGGTGATGCCGATGCACAGAAGCAGCAGCACCGCCACCGGCACGAACGGGCGCAAACGCCCGAGCCGCATTCCGCGCGGCTTGCCATGCACCCGCCCGGACGCCGGGGCGGTGGCCGCCCCGGCGCCGGTCGCGATCGCGTCGTTCACCGACGCAGCCTCACATGTAGCGCATCTGGCCTTGCACGCGGCCCCAAAAATCGTTGAAGTCGATCGGCTTCGGCTCCTTCTTGCCGGCCAGGAAGGCATCGACAGTCTTCGCCGTCACCGGAACGCCGGTGCCATAGAATTCGCGATGCAGCTTCGGTTCTTTCTCGATGTCGATCTTGCCGATGCGGGTGTTGTAGGCGATGGACAGGCCCATGCCGCCGACCCACAGCGGGTCCCAATCGACGGTGCCGGCCATCTCGCCCGACTTCACGGCGGCGACCGCGACGGCGGTACCGTCGATGCCGCTGACAGGGATCTTGCCGTTCAGCCCCTCGGCCCGCAGCGCCTCCAGCGCGCCGGACGCCATTTCGTCGTTGGCGGCCCAGATGCCCTTGATCTGATCGCCGAAGCGCGTCATCCACGCCTGCGTGATCTTGAACGCTTCAGGTGCTGTCCAGTTGGCGACCTGGAAGTCGAGCAGCTTAACGTTCTTGTTGCCGTCCAGTGCCTGCTGCATGCCGGCCTTGCGCTCGATGGCCGGCACGTTGCTGAAGATGCCGCCGAGGCCGACGATACCGCCGGAACCACCCATCGCCTCGAAAAGCGTATCGGCCATCAGCTTGCCGTACACCACACCGTCGAACAGAATGTGCGCGGCGTAGTGATTGCCGAAATCCCACGGGTGCAGATCGGCCGGCTTGTTCCAGATCGTGACCACCTGCCCGCCGGCCTTGGTAATATCTTCCACGATCACACGCGCATCCGGGCTGTCGTTCGGGTCGATACACAGCACGAGGTTGCCGCCGCTTTTGGCGATCAACGCGCGGACGTCGGCGATGCCCTTCTCCGAATTGCCTTCGGTGACGAGGACTTCGATGGGCAGCCCGACGGATTTGGCGAAGTTCTGGCCACCCTTGGCGAAGTCCGCGTGATACGGATTGGTCAGGGAGCGTAGCGAGATCGCGAGCTGCGTGGTGCCGGCGGCGCGAGCCTTGCCGATGAATGGCATTGGCAATGCCGCCGCCCCGAGCAGGCCGGCGCCGGTCTTCAACAGCGTCCGCCGCGACGGACGAAAGATGGTCGTATCGGTCATAAACGTTCTCTCCGGTTTGCGATGACTTCTTGTGGTCTTGTCGCTTGTCGCCGGCGGCCACTATAGCCAGCCGGTTGGTGACTTCAAGGGTCGGCTGGACGGCGCAGATAGGAGAGCACGATGTCCACGATCACGGCCCGCCGCCGCTCCAGCGCCTCCGGCGCGCCGAGGTCGAAGCCGTAGATCACCGACAAAGTGTGGCGATTGTTGAGATAATAGTACCCGAGTGCCGCGATGGAGATGTACACCTGACTGGGGTCGAGCCCGTCGCGAAAGGCACCGCTCTCCGCGCCGCGTTGCAGCAGGCGCCCGATCAGGGCCACGAACGGCGAGTGCATTTCGGCAATCCGGCTGCTGCGCTTCAGATGCACCGCGCGATGCAGATTTTCCGTGTTCAGCAGGCGCAGGAATTCCGGATTCTTGAGGTAGTAGTTCCAGGTAAACTCCACCAGCCGCGTGATCGCGGCCACCGGGTCGAGATGATCCAGGTCCAGCAACCGCTCGGCGGCGCGGATGTCGCCGTAGGATTCTTCCAGCACGGCGAGGTACAGATCGTTCTTGCTGCCGAAATAGTGATAGATCATCCGCTTGTTGATGCGGGCCCGCTCCGCAATCGTGTCCACCCGCCCGCCTGCCAGACCCTTGCGAGCGAACTCCGCCTTTGCGGCGGCCAGGATGCGCGCCCGCGTCGCCACCGGGTCGCGTGTGCGCGTCGCCTCAGCCACGCAGCAATTCGCGGGCGATGATGGTGCGCTGGATTTGCTGCGTGCCTTCGTAGATCTGGCAGATCTTGGCGTCGCGGTACAGCCGCTCCACCTCGAACCCGCGAATATAGCCGCTGCCACCGAAGATTTGCACCGCGTTGCCGGTGTGGGCCACCGCCATGTCGCCGGCAAAGCATTTCGCCATGCTGCTGGCAGCCGTGGCACTCTCGCCGCGATCCATCCGCGCCGCCGCGTCCCAGGTCAGCAGCCGTGCCGCCTGCAAATCCTTCGCCATGTCGGCCAGCATCCACTGCAGGCCCTGATTGTCCGCAATCGGCCGGCCGAACTGCTTGCGCTGCTTGGCGTAGTCCACCGCCGCTTCCAGCCCCGCCTGCGCGATGCCGACGGCAAGGGCCGCGATGCCGATGCGGCCCTTCTCCAGCACGCTCATCATGATGTGAAAGCCGCGTCCTTCCGGCCCAAGCATGGCCTCGCGCGGCAACGCGATGCCGTCGAAATGCAGCGCGCCGACCTGGCTCGCGCGCTGACCCATCTTGTGCTCCTTCTTGCCGCGCGCGAACCCCGGCGCGCTTGCGTCCACCAGAAAGATGCTCATGCCGCGCCGCCCGGCTTCCTTGTCCGTGCGAGCCAACACGGCCACGAAATCGCAGACCGGCGCATTGTGAATCCACAATTTGCCGCCGTCGAGCCGCCATCCGTCCGGCGTGCGCGTCGCGGTGGTGCGGATGCCGGACACGTCGGAGCCGGCGTCCGCTTCCGTGATTCCGTAGGCGGGGCGGGCCTCCCCGCGCAGCATCGGCCGCAAATATTTCTCGCGTTGCGCCGGGGTGCCGTGCGCGATCAACAGCGTGCCGAGCAATTCGAGCAGACCGCACTGGTCGGCGATGCTGGCGTAACCTCGTGACAATTCCTCCATGACGACGGCGTAGGATAGAACGTCCATGCCCGCGCCGCCATGCTCCGCCGGCACGGTGATTCCGAACAGGCCAAGCTCTGCCATCCGCGCAAAAATATCCGCTGGAAACCGCTCCGCCTCGTCGAGTTCCGCCGCGACGGGCCGGATTTCGGCGTCCGCGAAGCGGCGCACCAAGTCGCGCACTTCGGCATGCTGCCCGGTCAGCATGCCGGCACCGGGGCGTCCTCGCGCACCAGACCTTCGTGCTTCAATTCGGCCCAGAACGCGGCCGGGATCGGGACGCGAAAGGCGGCGATAGTAGCTTCCATCTGCGCCACGGAGCGGCAGCCCGGCACCGTCGTCGGGATCGCCGGATGGCCTACGACAAATTGCAACGCTGCCGCCTTCAGCGGGACGTCGTGACGCGCGCACACCGCCTCGATCCGCCGGACGCGGGCCAGGATCGGCTCGGGCGCTGGCGCATAATTGTATTTGGCGCCGGGCACCGCGCCGGTCGCGAGAATGCCGCTGTTATACGCGGCACCCAATACAACCGCCGCACCCCGCGCCTCGCACAGGGGTAAAAATTCGTCCAGCGCCTCCTGCTCCAGCAGCGTGTAGCGGCCGGCGAGCAGAAAACAGTCGAAATCGCGTTCCTTTAGTCCGGCGTGGCATACTTGCCATTCGTTGACGCCCATCCCGATGGCGCGCACCACGCCGTCGGACCGCAGCCGGTCCAGCGCGCGCCACGCACCGTCCATCGCCTCGCGGAATCTTCCGGGCTGGTGCTGCGGTCCGTGCGTGAACACGTCGCAATCGTGGATGAAGACGATCTCGATCCGCTCCAGCCCAAGCCGTTGCAGGCTGTCCTCCAGGCTGCGCATCGTGCCGTCGTAACTGTAGTCGAAGCGCGCCCGGTTCGGCAGCGCGTCCACCCACGGCCCGAAATCGATGCTGGCGCGGGGCGCGGCCGTCAGCACGCGGCCGACCTTGCTGGAGAGCACGAATTCGTCGCGCGGGCGAAAGCGGAGCGCGGCGCCGAGGCGGGCTTCGCTCAGGCCATGCCCGTACATCGGCGCGGTGTCGAAATAGCGGATGCCGGCGTCCCAGGCCGTGTCCACGATGGCGGCGGCCTCCGCCTCGCCAACGGGACGGAAAATGTTGCCGAGCGGCGCGGCCCCGAAGCCCATGCGAGTGACCGGCAGGTCCACCCTGCCGAAGCGCGCCGTTGCCGCCGGTTCCATGTTTTTCCTCCCGTCAAGTAACCGGATGGATACATGCCGCCGCGCCCTCGTCAAGCCGGGGGCATCAAGGGCGCAGCACGGCCCTCGCCACGGCGCCCTGCCAGCCGCGATATTTCTCCGCCCGCTCCTCGGCCGGCATCGCCGGTTCGAAGCGGCGTTCGGCGGCCCAGCCGGCGGCGAACATTTCGGGGGCCGGATACAGGCGGGCTGCCAGGCCGGCGAGATAGGCGGCGCCGAGTGCCGTGGTCTCCAGGCCGGCCGGGCGATCCACCGGGGCGGCCAGCATGTCGGCGAGGAACTGCATCGTCCAGTCGCTGGCGCTCATGCCGCCATCGACGCGGATCACCCCGCCGGAGAACCGCGCGCCGACATCGGCGTGCATGGCTTCCAGCAGATCGCGCGTCTGATACGCCACCGCCTCCAGCGCGGCCCGGCAGATCTCCCGCCGCGTCGTGCCCCGCGTCATGCCGCAAAACACCGCTTGCGCGTCGCTGTCCCAATGCGGCGCGCCGAGGCCGACGAAGGCGGGCACAAGATACACCTGTTGCGTCGGGTCCGACGCCGCCGCGAGCGCGCCGGTTTCGGCGGCGTCGGCGATCAGGCCCAATCCGTCGCGCAACCACTGCACCGCCGCACCAGCGACGAAGATGGCGCCTTCCAGCGCGTACGTGCGCACGCCGCCCAGCTGGTAGGCGATCGTGGTCAGCAGCCGATGATTGCTTGCGATCGCGTCCGTGCCCGTGTTCAGCAGCGCAAAACAGCCGGTGCCGTAGGTGGATTTCACCATGCCGGGGGCAAAGCACGCCTGCCCGATCAGCGCCGCCTGCTGGTCGCCGGCGATGCCGCGCACCGGCACCGGCGCGCCGAGATGCCCCGCGGACGTGACGCCGAAATCGCCCGCACTGTCGCGCACCTCGGGCAGCATCGTGCGCGGCACGCCGAACAGCGCGAGCAAGTCGTCGTCCCATTCGCCGCTATGGATGTCGAACAGCAGCGTGCGGCTGGCGTTGGTGGCGTCCGTCGCGTGGACGGCTCCGTCGGTCAGCCGCCACAGCAAAAAACTGTCGATGGTGCCGAACGCCAGATGCCCCGCCTGCGCCGCCGCCCGCGCGCCGGAAACGCTGTCGAGCAGCCACCCGATCTTGGTGCCGGAGAAATACGGGTCCAGCCGCAGGCCGGTGCGGGCGGCCACCAGGGCGCCGTGCCCTTCCCGCTCCAGCCGCTCGCAGGCGGGCGCCGTGCGCCGGTCCTGCCAGACGATGGCGTTGTGGATCGCCCGGCCGGTGCGGCGGTCCCACACCACCACCGTCTCGCGCTGGTTCGCGATGCCGAGGCCGGCAAGGTCGCTGGCCGCAAACCCGGCGTTGCCGAGGGCCTGACGGGCGGTGGCCAGAACGCCGGCAAAAATCTCCTCCGGATCGTGTTCCACCCAGCCCGGCACGGGGTAGATTTGGCCGAGCTCTTGTTGTGCGGACGCAATCGGCCGGGCTGCGTCGTCGAAGACGATGCAACGGGTCGAGGTCGTGCCCTGGTCGATCGCCAGAATATGTCGCGCCATGGTCGGTTCATCCGATTTTTGTTATAAGCGGGTCGTCAACGCGAGGCGGCGTGACCTCGCACGCAGGGGGGAACGGCATGTCCAGCTTTTTGGGCCAGTTCGTCTGGTACGAGTTGATGACCACCGACAGCAAGGCCGCAACCGCATTCTATGGCGCCGTGCATGGCTGGACGGCAGCCGATGCCGGGATGCCGGGGATGGCCTACACCATCGTCAGCGCCGGCCCGGCGGGGGTGGGCGGGGTGTGGGACATGCCGCAGCCTGTCCGGGACGGCGGCGGCCGGCCGGCCTGGCTCGGCTACATCGCGGCCACCGATGTGGATGGGTTTGCCGAGCGCGTGACGGCGGCCGGCGGCGCCGTGCATCGCGCGCCCGAGGACATTCCGGGGGTTGGCCGGTTTGCCGTGGTCGCCGATCCGCAAGGCGCGGTGTTCGCGCTGTTCAAGGCGGCGACGGTGCCGGAGGCACCGACGATCGTGCGCGACAAGATCGGCCATGTCGGCTGGCACGAACTGCATGCGAGCGACCACGGCGCAGCGCTCGGGTTCTATGCCGATCTGTTCGGCTGGACACAGGGCGACGCGATGGACATGGGGCCCATGGGCACCTACCAGCTATTTAACGCGCACGGCAAAATGCTCGGCGGCATGATGAACGCGCCGCCCGGCTCGCCGGTGCGCGGCTGGCTGTACTACATCAACGTGGACGAGATCGAGGCGGCCATGGCGCGGGTGCAGCAGGCGGGCGGCACGGTCGCGAGCGGCCCGCATCCGGTGCCGGGCGGGCTGTGGATGGCGCACTGCCTGGACCCGCAAGGGGCGGTGTTCGGCATTCTGTCGGTGCCGCCGGGCTAGCGCGGGCGCGCCGCATTGGCCAAACTCGGGCGGCAAGGAGCGCCGCCCGATGTTCGTCCGCCGCTGGCTCGACCGGCTTCATATCGACCCGTATCTGTTGGCCATCGTCGGCATGGTGGCGCTCGCCTCCGTGCTGCCGTGCCGGGGCGAGGTGGCGGTGCAGTTCGGGCACGCGACGACGCTGGTGATCGGGCTCCTGTTCTTCCTGTACGGCGCACGGCTGTCGCCACAGGCGGCGTGGCGCGGGCTGAAACATTGGCGCCTGCACACGCTGATTCTGGCCAGCACGTTCGTGCTGTTTCCGCTGCTGGGCCTCGCGTGCCGCGTGCTGGTGCCGGGCGTGCTGGCGCCGGACCTGTATCTCGGCATTCTGGTGCTGTGCATGTTGCCGTCCACGGTGCAGTCGTCCATCGCGTTCACCGCGATTGCCGGCGGCAACGTTCCTGCCGCCGTCTGTGCCGCGTCCGCGTCCAGCCTGCTCGGCGTGGTGCTGACGCCGCTGCTGGTGGGGCTGACGGTGCGCACGCATGGCGGCATTTCGGCAGCCGGGATCGAGGGGATTTTGCTCCAACTGGTGGTGCCGTTCGGCGCCGGGCAGATCGCACGGCCACTGATCAGCGACTGGCTGGGGCGCAACAAGCGGCTGACGGGACTGGTGGATCGCGGCTCGATCCTGCTGATCGTGTACACCGCGTTCAGCGAGGGTGTGGCCAGCGGCATCTGGCATCGCGTCGATGTCGGCAGCCTCGCGACGTTGCTGGTGTTGGACGCGGTGCTGCTTGCGATCGTGCTGACCGCCACGACACTGGCCAGCCGCAAGCTCGGGTTTTCGCGGGAGGATGAGATTGCGGTGGTGTTCTGCGGCTCGAAGAAGAGTCTGGCCAGCGGCATCCCGATGGTCAACGTGCTGTTTCCGGCCTCGGCGGTGGGGATGGTCGTGCTGCCGATCATCCTGTTCCACCAGCTTCAGTTGATGGTGTGCGCGACCCTGGCGCGGCGCTACATGGCCAGCCGCCCCAGCGAGCGCCCGGCCAAGGCGGCGCTGGCGACCTGAGGACTACGCGACGGTCTGGATGACCGCAAAACCCTCGAACTCCGGGTGGCCGAGATACAGCGGCGCGTCGCCCCGGCTGCCCTGGCCCGCGTTGCGGTGGGCGGCGCGGAACGCCTCCGACTTCGTCCAGCCCTCGAATGCCGCGTGATCGGCCCAGATCGTGTGGCTGGCGTACAGGACGTGATCTTCACGCACCGGGCCGCGCAGCAGGTGGAATTCGACGAATCCGGGCACCTCGCGCAGATGCGTGTCGCGGCTGGTCCAGACATGTTCGAACGCGGCTTCGGAGCCGAGTGCGACTTTGAAGCGGTTCATGGCGATATACATGCGGCGGTTGTCCTGTGCGGTCGCGACGCCAACATACGCTGCCACCCATCCGATAGGAATTCACCATGCCAACAGCCCTGATCGTCGGCGCCTCGCGCGGCCTCGGCCTCGCGATGGTCGAGGAATATTTGAAGCGGGAATGGAGCGTGATCGCCACCGCGCGCGGACCGTCCAAGGGACTGGACGCGCTGCGTGAGTCTGCCGGCGAGCGGCTGGAGGTCGAGAGCCTCGATATCGTCGAGCAAGACGCAGTCGCGGCCCTGCGGAAGCGGCTGGCGGGGCGGACGCTGGATTTGCTGTTCGTCAACGCGGGCGTGTCCAACGGCCACGGCGATACGGTCGCCGGGGTGTCCACCGATGAGTTCGTCCGCGTGATGGTCACGAACACGCTGTCCCCGATGCGCGTGGTGGAAGCGTTCGAAAGTCTGGTGCCGGCGACGGGGACCATCGGCGTGATGTCGTCCGGCCTGGGCAGCGTGGCGGACAACGAGCGCGGCGGCTGGGAAGTGTATCGCGGCAGCAAGGCGGCGCTGAACACGCTGATGCGCAGTTTCGCAGCCCGCAACAAGAGCGATCCGCGCGCGATGGTGATCATCGCGCCGGGTTGGGTGCGCACCGACATGGGCGGGCCGCAGGCGCTGCTGTCGATCGACGAAAGCATTCCGGGAGTAGTGACCACGCTGCTGGCGCAGGCGGGCAAGCCGGGAGTGCGGTATCTGAACTACAAGGGCGAGTCCGTGCGCTGGTGAGCCGGCGTTACAGCGCCTCGCCCAGCAACGCCAGCGCCGCCGCCGCAAAATCGTTCATGTTGGCGACCCGGTCGGCCGCACCAGTTTCCAGGGTGCGTGACAATTCCACCGGCCCCGACACGGCGACACAGATGTGGCCGGGGTTGTCGCC
Organism: Solirubrobacterales bacterium 70-9; assembly: GCA_903970625.1. Classification (GTDB taxonomy): domain Bacteria; phylum Pseudomonadota; class Alphaproteobacteria; order Acetobacterales; family Acetobacteraceae; genus CAJCJG01. The sequence continues at coordinate 31,939 of CAJCJG010000160.1, forward strand.
GTAACTGTTACCGGACGGGCCGGCGGCGCCGGTTTCAGACAGGCCCCAGGTCGCGCCCAGCCGCTCGCGGATACGACGGGCGAGCAGCATTGCGTAGGCTTCGGTAGACGGCCGCATCCCGGCCATGTCGGCGGCCGTGATGCCGAGCAGGCCGGTGCGCACGGCCTGCGTGTAAACCACGGCGCCGCCCTGGAAGAACGCGGAGGCGCCGGGTTGGGCCAGCAGCGCCGCCGCCACCAGACCGCCCGACGAGGACTCCGCGACCGCCACCGTCTCGCCGCGCCCCCGCAGGCGCGCAGCGAGAATGTCGGCGGCGGTCAGGAGTGGTTGCATCTCAGGCGGCGGCGCGTTGCAGCGCCGGATAGTCGGTGTAGCCCTGCGCGCCGCCGCCGTAGAACGTGGCCACCGGCTGCGGGTCGTTCAGCGCGGCCCCAGCGCGGAAACGCTCGGGCAGGTCGGGGTTGGCGATGAATTTGACGCCGAACGCCACCGCGTCCGCGCGGCCCTCGGCCAGATCGGCCTCCGCCTGCTCGTAGGTGAATTTCTCGTTGACGATATAGACGCCGCCGAATGCTGCTTTCAGCGCCGGACCGAGGCGGTCGTCGGCGATGTGTTCTCGGGCGCAGATGAAGGCCAGTTTGCGCTTGCCGAGTTCGCGGGCGACGTAGCCGAAGGTGGCGGCGCGGTCGCTGTCGCCCATGTCGTGCGCGTCCGCGCGCGGGGCCAGATGCATGCCGACTCTGTCGGCCCCCCAGACGGAGACGACCGCATCGGTCGCTTCCAGCATCAGCCGGGCACGGTTCTCGATGGAGCCGCCGTAGCCGTCGTCGCGATGATTCGTGCTGTCCTGCAAGAACTGGTCGAGCAGGTAGCCGTTGGCGCCGTGCAGCTCTACCCCGTCGAACCCAGCCTTTTGGGCGTTTTCGGCGCCGAGGCGATAGGCTTCGATCACGCCTGGGATCTCGTCGGTCGCGAGCGCGCGGGGCATCGGGTACGGGCGCTCCGGGCGCAGCAGGCTGACATGGCCGTTGGCGGCGATGGCGCTCGGCGCCACCGGTGGCTGGCCGCCGAGGAAGGACGGGTCGGATATGCGGCCGACGTGCCAGAGTTGCATGACGATGCGGCCGCCGGCCTGATGCACGCCCTCGGTGATGTGGCGCCAGCCTTCGACCTGCGCCTCGGACCAGATGCCCGGCGTGCGGGCGTAGCCGACGCCCATCGGGGTGACGGAAGTAGCTTCGGTCAAAATCATCCCGGCGGAGGCGCGCTGCACGTAATATTCGCGCATCAGCGGGGTGGGCACGCGGTCGTCGGTGGCGCGCGAGCGGGTCAGCGGAGCCATCACGATGCGGTTCGGCAGGGTCAGGGCGCCAACGCGGAGCGGGTCGAACAGGGTGGGCATGGGTGATCCTTGTAAGCGTTCGATGTTCGTCGAATATAGGTCAAGGCCGCAGTTGGGGAGGGCCGCACCATGACGCAAGACGCCTATCACCATCCGGCGATCGACGACGTGACCTTGCCCGAGGTGCTGCACGCCCTCAGCGACCCGCTGCGGCTATCGATCGTGGCGAGCTTGCGCGACGGTGGAGCGCGCGGCTGGGGCGAGTTCGAGACGGACGTTGCCGCCTCCACCCTCAGCCATCACATGAAGGTCCTGCGGATGGCCGGCCTGATCCTGAATCGGCGCGAGGGCACGCGCTGCCAGGTGTCGCTACGGCCGGAGATCGAGGACCGGTTTCCGGGGTTGCTGGCGACGGTGGTGGGATTGGCATAAGGCTCAAATTATATTATTACGAATATGTAACAATTAGGACGTGACAAGGCGCGGGCTTGTCCCAGGCCGTTTTTGGAGTTGGGGGACCCCTGGGCCGGGGCGGAGGCGCCAGAGTGGCGGGCGGTTCGGCCCAGGACTCCAGGGTCGCAGTGCCCGCGATGCCGGTTCCGGGGCTGCGGCGGGCAACTCCGCCGTCTCCGGGTCCACGCACGGGATGTGCACTTGCGCGCTCGCCGCCGGCTTCGGCCGCAGCTTGCTGGGGGAGCGGTTGGGAAGCGGGTTCCGTTGCCCGGCCGGGAGGCTGTCGCCTTCGCGCGGCGCCGAGGCCGGTTGCGGAAGCAATTTGCCCTCCCGGATCAGGGCGGCCAGGGTGGCCAGACTTTCGGCCATGTCCCGGAGCCAGGTGGCGATCAGCGCCATCAGCGGCGTGAGGAGCCAGAAGCTTTTGTCGCACGCATCCGCGCCCCGGCCGAGCATGAGACTCAGGTCGGTCAGCCTTTCGTCCGGGGAGCGGGGTGCGGGATTGTTCACATCGTTATGTTAGCCTGGATGCCACAGGGCGGGCAAGGAGAAAATAACATGTTTCGATTTTTCTCTCCGGTCCACGGAAAGTAAGGGCGGAGCGTGGGGGGCGCGCACTTGGGAATTCCGCCGTCGTCGCGCGGGTGGTGAAATGCGCGTGCGCATTCCACCTTACGAAAATGCTACCCTCGCCGCCGCGCCAGCACGATGCGGTTGGTGTTGGTCCCGCCAGCATTGTTGCCAACACCCCAGCAATTCGCCGTCTTGGTGAAGCTCTGCCGGTTGACCATCACGCCGAGCAGGTCAAACGGCAGGCCGGCCATGGCGGCCGCCACGTTGCGTTCCAGCAGCACCTTGCCGCCCCTCACCTCGCCCACCTCGAACGCCACGAACCCGCCCGGTCGCACCACGCGGGCGAATTCGGTGAAGCACGCCCGCACGAACGCCTCCCACGCGGATGTCGTCCGGTGCTGGGCGCGCGGGACGTCAGGGTCGATGCCGGCGAACCAGCCGCGCAGCCAGTTGTCGCCCGCGTAGTCCACCACATCGAGAAACGGCGGCGAGGTGACGATCAGCGCCACCGAGGCATCGGCCAGCCCGGGCGTGGCCTCGGCCGGGCCAGTCGTCAGCAGCGCGGGCGGGTGGGGCGGGGGGCCGCCGTCGGTTAGAAGGCTTTTGGATTTGCGGAAGATCAGGGTTTTGACGTCGCGCGCGGGCGGTTTTTGCGACCGCTGCGCGTTGATGCGCCGCTGGGCGGTGACGGACGCCGCCTGATTCGGCGGCAGCGTATAGACGCTGAAAAACCCCGGCGAATGGCCGGTCAGCCGGTTCAGCGCAACCATGCGCAGCCAGTCGTCCGTCGCGTCCGGCTCGCGTGACAGGAGGTGCCGGCGCAGGGCGACGATTTGCCGCAGCGTGTCGGGATGGTAGAAGGTCAATAGCGGATCGTCCGGTGCCGGCGCCTCGCCCGTCAAGTCCAGCGACGCGAGCCGGGCGGCGATGGCGGAGATCGTCGGCGGCCCGAGGCGCGGGCGGCACAACAGGGCGCCGAGAGGGAAAATGTCGTTGGCGGCCGGGCGGCGGCCCATCAACGCGGCCTGGAGGGCCGTGGTGCCTCGGCCGGAGAACGGGTCGTACACCGTCTCGCCCGGCGCGGTCAGGCGGGCGATGAAGAATTCCGGCAGTTGCGGCTTGAAGCAGGCGCGGTAGCTGACTTCGTGCAGACTGTGCGCGCGGCGCTGCGCCGAGGTCCAGAAGGCGTTCACGAAATAGCGCAATCCGTCCCGCTCGATCTCCTCCGTCACGGCACCGTCAAACGAGAAGGTGCGCAGCGCGTCGAGAATCGGATCGCTGGGCGCCAGGATTAGCACTATCTCGGCGCCAGCCTAATCGCGCCATCCAGCCGAATAGTCTCGCCGTTCAGCATCCGGTTGGAGACGATGTGCAGCGCGAGATCGGCGTATTCCGAGGGCACGCCGAGGCGCGGCGGATACGGGACCATGGCGCCAAGGCTGGCCTGCGCCTCCGCCGGAAGCGAGGCCATCATCGGGGTCTGGAACAAGCCCGGCGCGATGGTGACGACGCGGATGCCGAAGCGGGCCAGTTCGCGAGCCGCCGGCAGCGTCAGGCCGACGACGCCGGCCTTCGAGGCGCCGTAGGCCGGCTGGCCGATTTGCCCGTCGTAGGCGGCGACCGAGGCCGTGTTGACGATCACGCCGCGCTCCCCGTCCTCGAACGGCTCAAGGCTTTGGGCGCCGGCCGCCACGAGGCGCATCAGATTAAACGTGCCGATCAGGTTGATGCGGATGACTTTTTCGAACGCGGCGAGCGGCAGCGGCCCGTCGCGGCCGACGACGCGTCCGGGATTCACCACGCCTGCGCAATTGACCAGGATGCGGGCCGGCCCGTGGGCGGCGGTCGCGATTGCAAGGGCCGCGACGGCGGAGTCGGAATCCGCCACGTCGCAGACGGCGGAAATGCCGCCGATGGCGGCGGCCACGCGCGCGGCGCCCTCGGCATTGATGTCGAGCACCGCGACCTTGGCGCCGCCGGCCGCCAGCGCCACCGCCGTCGCCTCGCCCAACCCGGACCCGCCGCCGGTCACAACGGCCGCCACACCCGCGAGTTGCATTGCCCGACTCCTGCTCTCTGCTGCGACGGACTAGCATGGCTCTCGAGTCTCGGGATGGGAAGGCGACGGGCATGGCAAGCGGACTGCGCAAGGGGCTGACCAGCTACGGCGATGCCGGCTTTTCGCTGTTTTTGCGCAAGGCATTCATCAAGGCGATGGGGTTCTCCGACGACGCGTTGGAGCGGCCGATCGTCGGCATCACCGACACGTATTCGGATTTCAACCCGTGCCACGGCAACGTCCCGGACCTGATCGCGGCGGCCAAGCGGGGGATCATGCTGGCGGGCGGGCTGCCGATGGCATTCCCGACCATCTCCGTCCACGAGAGTTTTTCCCACCCGACCAGCATGTTCCTGCGCAACCTGATGGCGCTGGACACGGAGGAGATGATCCGCGCGCAGCCGATGGATTCTGTTTTATTAATTGGGGGATGCGACAAGACTCTGCCGGCGCAGATCATGGGCGCCGCCAGCGCCAACATCCCGGCCATCGTGCTACCCACCGGGCCGATGCTGGTCGGCCACTACAAAGGCGAGGTTCTGGGCGCCTGCACCGACTGCCGGCGCTTGTGGGCGAAGCATCGCGCGGGCGACATCGACGCCGAGGAAATCGAGATCATCAGCGGCCGGCTGGCGCCGACCAAGGGCACCTGCATGGTCATGGGCACCGCCAGCACGGTCGCGTGCATGGTGGAAGCCATCGGCATGGCGCTGCCGGGCGCCGCGACGGCGCCCGCAACCCATGCGGACCGGGTGCGGCTGGCGGAAGCGTCGGGCG
>CAJCJG010000161.1 GCA_903970625.1 Solirubrobacterales bacterium 70-9
GCCGCCGCGCCGAACCTGCCGCACATCCGGGCCACCGATGACTATTATTCGGCAGCGCTGACGCTGCTGTCGCGCATGGTGTGGCACGAGCGACGCGCTGCCACCGCCATCGCCGCGACCGGCTGACGGGCAACTCGCTCATCCGATTTTCCGCCCCCCTGTCCCCCCCGCCGCCGTTGCGCTAGAACGCCCGCCTCAGCGGAGGACCGACTTGGACACGCCAGCCCCCATGGCTTCGACCGGAGCCAATAGTCTGCGCACCGGCCCCGACTCGCGGGGCAAATTCGGCGGATTCGGCGGCCGGTTTGTCGCCGAGACGCTGATGCCGCTGATCCTCGAAGTCGAGCAGGCATACGCGACCGCCAAGGCCGACCCGGCGTTTCAGCCGGAACTCGATTATTACTTGAAGCACTATGTCGGCCGCCCCAGCCCGCTGTGGTTCGCCGAGCGGCTGACGAAGGTGCTCGGCGGCGCGAAAGTCTATTTCAAGCGCGACGAACTAAATCACACCGGCGCGCACAAGATCAATTCCTGCATCGGCCAGATTCTCCTGGCCCGCCGCATGGGCAAGAGGCGGATCATCGCCGAAACCGGTGCGGGCCAGCATGGCGTGGCCACCGCCACGGTCTGCGCGCTGTTCGGCCTGCCCTGCACGGTTTACATGGGCGCCACGGATGTCGCGCGGCAGGCGCCCAATGTGTTCCGCATGAAGCTGCTGGGCGCCGAGGTGAAATCCGTCACTTCCGGCGCCTCGACGTTGAAGGACGCGATGAACGAGGCGCTCCGCGACTGGGTCGCCAATGTCACCGACACCTATTACCTGATCGGCACCGTCGCCGGGCCGCATCCGTACCCGATGATGGTGCGCGACTTTCAAAGCGTGATCGGCGACGAAGCCAAGCTGCAACTGCACGAAGCCGAAGGTCGCCTGCCGGATGTGGCCATCGCCGCCATCGGCGGCGGCTCCAACGCGATGGGCCTGTTCCATCCGTTTCTGGACGATCCCTCCGTCCGGTTGATCGGCGTCGAGGCGGCGGGGCACGGGCTGGACACGCACCAGCATGCCGCCAGCCTGTCGCGCGGGCGGCCCGGCGTGCTGCACGGCAATCGCACCTATCTGTTGCAGGACGAGGACGGGCAGATCGAGGAAGCGCACAGCATCAGCGCCGGCCTCGATTATCCCGGCATCGGCCCCGAACATTCCTGGCTGCACGAGATCGGCCGCGTCGAATATGTCGCCGCCACCGACGACGAGGCATTGGATGCGTTCCAGTTATGCACGCGCACGGAGGGCATCATCCCGGCGCTGGAACCCGCGCACGCGCTGGCGCATGTGAAGAAACTCGCGCCCACGATGGCGGCGGACAAAATAATCCTGATGAATCTGTGCGGGCGCGGCGACAAGGATGTGGCGACAGTCGCCGAGCGGCTGGGGGTAAAGCTGTGAGCCGGATCGCCGCCCGGTTCGCATCGCTGCGCGCCGAGGGGCGTGGCGCGCTGATCACGTTTCTCGAAGCCTGGGACCCGGACGCTTCGACATCGCTCGACATCCTGCGCGGCATGCCGGCGGCGGGGGCCGACCTGATCGAGATCGGCTGCCCGTTCACCGACCCGATGGCGGACGGGCCGACGATTCAGGTGGCCGGCAAACGCGCGTTGAAGGCCGGCGCCAACATGCATCGCACGCTGGCGTTGGTGCGCGACTTCCGTGTCGGCGACAACGCCACGCCCATCGTGCTGATGGGCTATCTGAACCCGATTCTGTCCTACGGGGTGGAAAAATTCTGCACCGATGCGGCCGTCGCCGGGGTCGATGGGCTGATCGTCGTCGATCTGCCGAGCGAGGAATCGGATCTGATGGTGCCGCTCGCGACCGCCAACGGTCTGGACATTATCCGCCTCGTCGCGCCGACGACGGACGAAGCGCGGCTGCCCAAAGTGCTCGATGGTAGCTCGGGTTTCGTCTATTACGTCAGCATCACCGGCATCACCGGGACCAGGACGGCCAGCGCCGAGGACCTCGCCGCCGCGATTCCGAAGGTGCGGCACGCGACGGATCTGCCCATCGCGATCGGTTTCGGCGTGCGCACGCCCGCGCAGGCCGCCGCGGCCGTGCAGGCAGCCGATGCGGCGGTGGTGGCATCCGCCTTGATCGAGACGCTGGCGGGTACTTTGGACAAGGACGGGCACGCGCAGCCGGACACGGTGCGGCGCGTGCTGGACCATGTGCGCGCGCTGGCCGACGGCGTGCGCGGCGCCCGCAAGGCCGCCTGAGGAGAGCGTTATGAGTTGGCTCACGGAATACGTCCGCCCGAAAATCCGCACGCTGCTGCGCCGCGAGGACGTGCCCGACAATCTGTGGGTGCAGTGCCCGGCGTGCCAGCAGATGATGTTTCACACCGAAGTGGAAAAGCACCTAAAAGTCTGCACGCATTGCGGCCACCATATGCGCGCCAGCGCCGACGACCGGCTGCGCTGGACATTCGACGGCGGCACATTCTCCCGCATCGAACTGCCGAAAGTCCCTGCCGATCCGCTGCGCTTTCGCGACAGCCAACGTTATGCGGACCGCTTGCGCGGCGCACGCGAAAAAACCCATCACGACGATGCGTTGCTGGTCGCACATGGCACCATCGGCGGCCAGCGCGCCGTCGTGGCCGTGATGGATTTCGACTTCATGGGCGGCTCGATGGGGGCCGCTGTCGGCGAGGGCATCGTCGCCGCCGCGAAACTCGCCGTGTTGCAGGATGCGCCGCTGATCGTGTTCACCGCGTCCGGTGGTGCCCGCATGCAGGAAGGTGCGATCAGCCTGATGCAGATGCCGCGTACCACGATCGCGACGCGGCTGGTCAAGGAAGCCGGCCTGCCGTTCATCGTCGTGCTGACGGACCCCACCACCGGCGGCGTCACCGCCAGTTTCGCGATGCTCGGCGATATCCAGATCGCCGAACCCGGCGCGATGATCGGCTTTGCCGGCGCGCGCGTGATCGAGCAGACGGTGCGCGAAAAATTACCAGAAGGCTTTCAGCGCGCCGAGTATCTGCACGAGCACGGCATCGTGGACATGGTCGTCAAGCGTACGGAGCTTGCAGCCACCCTCGCGCGCCTGATCTTGCTGCTGCGCGTGAAAGATCTTGAGGCCGCATGAGGGCGACGCATGTTCCCGTCATGCCCGCGAAGGCGGGCATCCAGCGCGCCACATCCGAGTCTGCGGCCGTGGATTCCCGCCTGCGCGGGAATGACGGATAGGGCCGCATGAGCGACGCGCCGCGCGGCGGCCGGTTCGATGCCATCGTCGCGCGGCTGCACGCGCTGCATCCGCGCGCCATCGACCTCAGCCTCGGCCGTCTCGAACGTCTGTTGTCCGGACTGGATCATCCGGAACGGCGGTTGCCGCCCACGATTCACGTCGCCGGCACCAACGGCAAAGGCAGTACCTGCGCCTTTCTGCGCGCCTGCGCCGAGGCGGCGGGCATGCAGGTCCACGTCTATACCTCGCCGCATCTGGTGCGCTTCAACGAGCGCATCCGGCTCGCCGGCACCCTGGTGGACGATTCTACCCTCGCCGACGCGCTTGAGACGGTCGAAAGCATCAACCACGGTGACTCCATAACCGTATTCGAAGTGATCACGGCTGTTGCGTTCAAACTCTTTGCCGACGTGCCGGCCGATGTGTGCGTGCTGGAAGTGGGGTTGGGCGGCCGGCTGGATGCCACCAACGTCATCCCACCGCCCGCTGCCGGCGCGATCACGTCCATTTCCATCGACCATCGCGACTGGCTGGGTGACACCATCCAGCAGATCGCACGGGAAAAAGCCGGCATCATCAAGCCCGGCATGCCGGTCGCGACCGGCGCGCAACTGCCGGGCGTCCTGAACATCCTGCAAGCGACGGCCGACGCGAGCGGCGCCCGCCTCCTCGCACGCGGCCGCGACTGGGATTCGGACGGTGTTCGTTACGAAGACGCGCACGGCACGCTGGAACTTCCCGGATCATCGTTGCCCGGGCCGCATCAGATCGACAATGCCGGTATCGCGCTCGCAGCGCTGCGGGCAACCGCGTTGGCAATTCCGCCGTCGGCGCTCGCATACGGCATTGCCCACGCCGAATGGCCCGCGCGCTTGCAACGCCTCACCGGCCAATTGGCCAAAACCCTGCCCGCCGACTGGGAACTTTGGCTGGATGGCGGCCACAATGCCGGCGCCGGCGAAGTCCTCGCCCAGCATCTCGCGACCTGGGCGGACCGGCCGCTGCATCTGGTGGTCGGCATGAAACGCTCGAAGGATGCGGGCGGCTTCCTGAGCCCGCTGCTGCCGTTCGCCACCACACTCTGGGCGGTCGCCGAGTCCGGCCAGCATCTGGCGCAACCGGTGGAGGACATTGTCGCCGCGTCCGCCGGTCTTGCCCGCATCGGCCCGACGGTGGCGGACGCGCTGGCCCGCCTGCCGCGCACCGAACTGCCCGCCCGCGTGCTGATCTGCGGCAGCCTGTATCTCGCGGGCGAAGTGTTGAAGGCCGACGGCTAAAACGCCAGCCTTCCGCCCACGATCACCAGCACGCTCGCCAGCGCCGGGCGGATGAACCCGTCCGGCACCCGAACCGCGATCAGGCTGCCGATGATGATACCGGGGATCGAGCCGGACAGCAGCGAGCCGAACAGCGGCCAGTCCACCGAGCCGCTCAGCCAGTGCAGGCTCCCCGCCAGCAGCGTCAACGGCACCGCATGGGCAATGTCCGAGCCGACGACGCGGCCCGTCGGCATGCGCGGATACAGCAGGATCAGAGCTGTCACGCCCAAAGCGCCCGCGCCGACGGATGAGACTGTCACCAGCACGCCCAGCACGGCGCCGGTCAGCACTGTCAGCGCGACCGCGTTCTTCGGCCCGTCCGGCGGCAGATACGGCGCCAGCCGCGCCAGCAGCCATGGGCGCCCGAACAGCAGCAGCGCGGTGATCAGCAGGGCAATGCCGAGCACGACCGAGACGAACGGCGCAACGTTACCGCCCGACGCGCCGAACCAATACAGCAACAGCCCCGTGGCCAATGTTGTCGGCACGCTGCCGGCGGCCAGTCGCCCGACCAGCCGCCAATCCACGGAGCCTCCGAGGCCATGCACGGCGGTGCCGACGCTTTTCGTCACCGCCGCGTACAGCAGATCGGTCCCCACCGCCGTCGAGGGGTGGATGCCGAACAGCAGAATCAGCAGCGGCGTCATCAACGAGCCGCCGCCGACCCCGGTCAGCCCGACCAGGAAACCGACGGCGAATCCCGACATCGAATAGAGTGGGTTGATCCAGGCCAAGTCCGTCATGTCAGCTTCCTGCGCATGGTTTCGGACAATTGACGCAAATCAGCGCGTAAGGCAATCCATATCACGCAACTCTATCGCATATCTCCGGGCGGCCTACCTAAGGCGTCGTTCGGAAATAACCGATTTGCCCGTCACCCCGGCGAAGGCCGGGGTCCAGAGCCGCGCGAAGGTCGGCGTGCGCGGGCCCTGGATTCCGGCCTTCGCCGGAATGACGAAAGTGCGGCGTTTATTCAACAGCAAACCCTAAGTGCCTAAAGCGAGGCGGCGACCCATTCCTTCAGCACGCTTTTCGGTGCCGCGCCGACCTTGGTTGCGATCTGCTTGCCGTCCTTGAACAGCACCAGCGTTGGGATCCCGCGCACGCCGTAGGTGTTCGGGGTTTGCGGGTTCTCGTCGATATTGACCTTCGCCACCGTCAGCTTGCCGGCATATTCGGCGCCGATCTCCTCCAGCGCCGGGGCAATGGCGCGGCACGGGCCGCACCATTCGGCCCAGAAATCAACCAGGACCGTCCCCTGGGCTTTCAGGACGTCTTCCGAAAAGCTGGCGTCGGTCACGGGTTTTGTGTTCGCGCTCATGGGAGTGCCTTGGGTAAAAGAACAGTTGGAGCGAAGGTGGCCCCGTGCGCCCGCCGGATCAAGCGGATTGCTCGGCGCGTTCGGCATGACGGTCCAGCAACGCCTGCGGCAGTGGCATCACGCGGGCGCCGGCGGTCCAGACCAGGGCGCACAGCACCGGCCGGCCCGGGTGGATCGCCTGCAAGACGCTGCGATAGCTGGCCATCTGCCGCAGATACAGGACCGGCACGGAAGCCAGCGTCGCGGGCGGCGCCCGGTTGGTCTTGTAGTCGGCAATCAGCACCCGGTCCGGCAGCACCGCCAGCCGGTCCACCAGCCCGCCGACGACGCGGCCCTCGATCAGCCCGGTCAGCGCCACCTCCGCCCGTCCCGCCGGCCCGAACAAGTCGGCCAACTCGGGATGCGCGAGCACCGCCAGCACGTCGGCCACCACGGCTTCCGCCTCGCCGGCCAAAAGCCCGTGGCCGGGCCGCGACAGGAAGCGCAGCGCGGCGACGGCCCGATCCTCGTCCGGCAGCGCCGGCAGATGTTGCAGCAGAGCGTGTACAAGCTGCCCTCGCCGGAACCGCCCGCCGCCGGCGTCGCGCGCGGCGAGCGGGGAGGCGGCGTCCGGCACGCTGCCCAGCGCCGCGTTCTCGGGCCG
>CAJCJG010000162.1 GCA_903970625.1 Solirubrobacterales bacterium 70-9
CCCCCCGCCAGGAGCAACGCCGCCCCCGAAATCGTCGCGATCAAACCATGCCTCATATCAGCCCCCTTGTTGTTGATCCGCGCAAACTCTCAACGCCCGCCATGCACCTGCATCAGCACGCCGAATTCATTGAACAACATCCATTCCTTGGTGACGGCACCGTTTTCGACGACCCAGTGCGTGATGCCCCACAGATGAACGCTGCGCCCGCTGGGTTCGCCGTAACGCCCGAAGCCGCGATGCGTGCCCAGCATGCTCCAGCGGATCGCGACGAGAAATCCTTCCTCGCGGTTGCCCATCCAGTAAAGATCGTCGATGGCGAAAAGCATGTCCGGAAACATCGCCACCAGAGAGATGTAGAACGAGCGAAGCTCGCCGGTGCCACGAAACACGCGGCCGGCGCCGGATTGCGACAGGATGGCCGGCGAAAACACTTTGTCCAGCGAGCCGAAGTTGCGTCGGTTCCAGATCGTTTGCAGGGCGGCGCGGACAAATTCCTCGGGGTTGTCGCCGATGTCGGCGGGGATCGCGACACTCGCCGGTTTGGATTGGCCGAGTTGCCGCGCCGGTTCGCCCGCCTGAAAATCGGGCGGCAACAGCGAACCGGGTTCGGCCGGCGCGAACCGCCGTGCCATCTCCACCGGATTCAGCCCGAGTTGAATCAGCAGACCCGTCGTATCGTACACGACGTGCTCGTGGAAAATCTCGTTGTCTCGGGCGACGCAGTTGGCCATGCACCAAATCTGCACGCGCCTTCCGGTCGCCTCGCCGTAGCGGCTGAAACCCGTGTTGGTGCCAAAAATTTTTGTGCGGTGCGAGGTGTGGAAAGCCACACTGTCGTCGCCGGCCCAGATGGCTTCGTCGGCGACGATGCGGATGTCCGGAAAGGCATTGTTGGTCGCGACGGTATGCGCCACCACGGCATCGCGGCCGTAGCTGAGACCGGCATCGTCCCACACCACGCAGTCGTGGCTATAGGTGTCGTAGATGTAGCCGATGTCTTTTTCTTCCCAGATGCGGTGCGTGATGCGGACGATGTAGTCCACGATGTTGACGTAGTGCGGCTCGAATCCGACCAGCGACTGTCGCTTGGCGTGCGTCGGCGGCTTGCCGATAAAGGCGTCGGTTCCGCCTCGCCGCAGCGCGTCGAGCGAAATCGAGAAGTCTTTCGGCATGTGCTGTGGCATTAATGCGCGGAATTTCGCGCGGGTCTCGACGGCGGTAGCCGGAGGTGGGGCGACGCGCGGCCCGATTTTGGCTGGCTGGTCGTTCATCCGCCGGCTCCTTGACTCCGTCTGCGCCGTTGAACCACGTTCTGCACATTCGGTCAACATTCATGACCGTTCAGTCAGTCGTCACCAGCTCCACGCCCGCGTTACGCAAGGATGAGGCCAAGGCGGGCGGCACGGCGTCGCTGACCAACCGACGCGCCATGGCGAGCGGCCCAACCTGGAACGTCGCCAGATGGTCCATCTTGGTCGCGTCCGCCATAATCGTCACCTGGGCCGCTTGTCTGGCCATCGCCCTGGCCACCTGCGTTTCCTGGAGATCGTAGTTCATAAATCCTTCCGGGCCGACGGCGCCCACGGTCAGGATGGCGTGGGTGGTGCGGAACTGGCGGATTTGCTCCAGCACCAGTTCGCCCACGCACTCCTGCCCGCCCCGCCGGAATTCGCCGCCGAGCAGGAAGACGCTGCCGTCCTCGCCTTTGGCCGCCAGCGCCGCGATGGCCGCCGAATTGGTAATCACCGTCAGCCCGCGACATTGCGCCAGTTCCTCGGCCAGGATCAGCGTCGTCGTGCCGGTGTCGATCAGCACGCTGTCGCCGGGGTGGAACAGCGCGCGGGCGGCGCGGGCCATGGCGCGTTTGGCGGCAACGTTCCGGCCGAGGCGGGCATGAAACGGGTCTTCCCTTCCGGCGGCAAATACGCCTGGTTCGGGCATCACCGCGCCGCCGTGGATTTTGCGCAACAGGCCCTGGGAATCAAGCAGGCCGAGGTCGCGGCGGATGGTTTCCCGGGAGCTGCCGAGGTCGTCGGCAAGCTGCTCGACGGTTGCGCGGCCGCCGGTGCGGACGTGACCGACGATCTGCAAACGCCGCTGCTCGGGCGTCATGGTGAACCTTTCGATGACTGAATGGGCAAATTATTGACTATTCGGGGATCTCCGTCTATAGCCGGCGAACGTCATTGTCGAGCCACCCGTGTCACACAGCCAATCCCAACATTTTGACGTGGCGATCATCGGGGCGGGTGCCGTTGGCTGCGCTGTGGCACGTCGGTTCGCTCTGGGCGGTGCCCATGTGCTGCTGTTGGAGCGCGGCAGCGATATTTTGGCCGGCGCCAGCAAGGCCAACAGCGCCATCCTGCACACCGGCTTCGATGCGCCGCCGGACAGTCTGGAACTGCGCTGCATCCAGCATGGCTATGCCGAATATCTGTCGCTGCGGGCGGAACGGAACCTTCCGCTGCTGGAAACCGGGGCGCTGGTCGTCGCCTGGACGGACGAGGAAGACGCACGGTTGGACGCGCTGGTCGCGCAGGCCCACGCCAACGGTGTGGCGAACGTGCGCCGGATCGGTCGTGACACGCTGCGCGAGATGGAGCCGAACCTGGCGCCGACGGCGAAGGCGGCGCTTCATGTGCCGGGCGAGCATGTGATCGACCCTTGGTCTCCGTTTCTGGCCTATGCGCTTGAGGCCAATGCGCTGGGCGCATCCGTGGTCTTGAACGCGGAGGTGACGGGCGGCGCGTTCGACGGACGGACGTGGCATTTGGCAACGACCCAGGGCGCGTTCCTCGCCCACACCATCGTCAACTGCGCCGGCCTGTTCGGCGATGTTGTGGAAACCGCCCTTCTGGGGGCGGCGAGTTTCGACATTCGCCCACGAAAAGGGCAGTTCGTGGTGTTGGACAAGGCGGCCTCGCGCCTGCTCACGTCGATCATCCTGCCGGTTCCGACCGAGCGGACCAAAGGCGTTCTCCTCGCCCGCACCGTGTTCGGCAACGTCCTGGTCGGCCCGACGGCGGAGGAGCAGGCGGATCGGGAGCGCGTCGCCGTCTCGGAGCCCGAACTGCGCAAGCTGCTGGACCGCGCGGCGGAACTGGTCCCGGCGCTGCGCGACGTGCCGGTCACGGCCGCCTACGCCGGGTTGCGGCCGGCGACGGAGGCGAAGCATTACCGCATCCATCGCGTCGAAGGCCGCAATTGGATCACGGCCGGAGGCGTCCGCTCGACGGGCATGACGGCCGCTTTGGGGATCGCGCATCACGTTTGGGGCTTGTACGCGGGCGATGCGGGGCCGATCCAGTCTGCGCCGGTCGCCATGCCAAACCTCGCCGAGCATCTGCCGCGCGACTGGCAGCGTCCGGGCCATGGCGAGATTGTCTGCCAGTGCGAGATGGTCACGCGGCGGGAGATCGAGGCGGCCATGTCGGGGCCGTTGCCGGCCGGCGACCTGGGCGGTCTGAAGCGGCGGACGCGGTGCGGCATGGGGCGCTGCCAGGGGTTCATCTGCGCCGGCCGGGTGGCGGAACTGACGGCGGGGCAGTTCGCCGACCCGCTGGTGGCGCGGTGATGGCCGAGCCGGACATCGTGGTTGTCGGCGGCGGGCCGGCGGGGCTGGCGGCGGCGACGGCGTTGCGGCAGGGCGGTGCCGGCCATGTGATGCTGCTGGAGCTCGATGGCGAGGCGGGCGGG
>CAJCJG010000163.1 GCA_903970625.1 Solirubrobacterales bacterium 70-9
CCGGTCCCGCAGCAGCGCCGCCAGGGGGACGTCCCCCCACCCGTGCAGCGTCGGCGCCGCCAGCACGATGCCGGCCACCGGGTCCAGCGGCCCCGGCGCGCAGACGCCGACGCCGGCCACCGGCGGCTGCCCCGCGTCCGCCCGCACCCGTGCCGCCAGATCGACGATCTGCGCAATCACCGCCTCCGGGCCTCCATGGCTGTCCGTGGCGGTGGTGGCCAAGGCCAGGACCGCGCCGGCCTCGTCCACCACCGCCGCGCGCAGGTCCGTGCCGCCGAGATCGACGGCAAGGGCCAGTTTTGTCACGGTGCCGGCAGCCCGTGCAGCCACGCGGTTCGCGCGGCGAGGTCGGGCGCGCCGAACGCGAGCGACCCCAGCACCACCGTCTCCGCCCCCGCCGCCCGCAGCAGCGGCACCGTCGTCTCGCGAATCCCCCCGTCGGCGGCCAGCCGCACGCCGTCGCGCAACATCTTTTTCACGGCAACCAGCCGCGGGCAGGCGGTATCGGACAGGCCCTGCCCCTTCACGCCAATGGCGGTGCCCAGCAGCGTCACGAAATCGACGCGGTCCAGCCACGGCGCCAGCGCCGCGACCGGCGTTTCCAGCCGCAGCACGAGGCCGGCCGCGCAGCGCAACGCCGCAATCAGCGCCAGCGCGTCGGCAACCACCGGCCCGTTCTCCGGATGAATCGTGATCAAGTCGGCGCCCGCCTCGGCGAACTGCCGAATCTGGCTCAACAGGATGTCGCCTTCCACCATCAGATGCACATGCAGCGGCTTTGCCGTCAGCGCGCGGATGCGGGCGACCTGATCGGGAAAGAACAGGAACGACGGCGCGAAGCGCCCGTCCGCCACGTCGATATGAAACATATCGGCGTACGGTTCGGTGCGGGCGATGTCGCGCTCCAGGTTCGCCAGATCGGCCGACCACAGCGAATATTCGGCGATCAGCCGATGGCGCGGCAGGGCAGCAAGCCAGCCTTGGGCAGCTCGGGTCATGTCAGGAATCCGGTGGGAGTGCGTTCAGGAAGGCGGCCACTGCCTCGCGGAACGCTGCCACATGGGCGGCTTTGCGCGACGCCTTCGGCGGCAGTTCGACGAATTGCGCGCCGGGAATGACGTCCGCCAGCGTTTGCGCATGGGCGAGCGGATGGGCAAAATCCTGGCCGTTGCCCAGCACCAGCGTCGGCAGCCGCAACGATGCGGCGGCTGCGCGCGAAACGCCGGCACCGTCGGGGGCGATCTGGCCGAGCAGATCTGCGGTCACGGCCGGATCGGGCCGGTCGAAGAACCCGAGCAGCGAGGCAAGATTGTCCGGTGCGTCGCGCGCCAGCATCCGCGCCGTTTCGCCGGCTGCGAACGCCGCTTTGGCCTCGGCCGGCGGGCCGGTGTGCAGCGCGTCGGCCACCTCGGCGTACGGGCGCAGATTGTCGGGCGCGGCGTCGAACAGCCATGCGGGGCGGCCCAGGATCAGCGCGCGCACCCGCTCGGGCCGCGTCGCCGCCAGCCGCAGCGCGATGGCCGCCCCCATCGAGATGCCGCCGGCCACGAATTTTTCCACGCCGCGCAGATCGCAGGCCGCCAGCACGTCGTCGGCGAACATGCGGATCGAGAACGGCCGTTCGGTCCCGGAGGACGAGCGGCCCTGCGCGCGGCACTCCAGCGTCAGCCGCCGAGCGACGGGGGAATCCGGAAAATTCTCCGCAACCTGCGCCTCGCTGCCGCCGAGCCCGTGCTGGAACAGCACCGAAATGCCGTCCCCGCTGTCGGTGCCGTGCAAGTGCGCGTCGGCGCGGAGAAGGCCGAAATTCATCTCCCGACCAGATCGCTCAGGAAGGCCGCGACGCCCGGCGCCTGCGCGGCCGTCAGGCCGTGCGTGACGAGCGGACCATCGAACCCGGCCGCCCCCAGCCGCGCGACGAAATCCGGGAAATCCACCACGCCCTCGCCGGCCGCGACGAAATTCCCCGCCTCGTCGCGATCCTTGGCGTGCGCCATGGCGATGGCTCTGCCCGCCCGTTCGACGGCATCGGCCACGATGGCCCGCGCCTCGTCCCGCGTCGCCCGCTCGAACAGATTGGCCGGATCGAGGACGATGCGCAGACGCGGCGAGCCGAACGAGTCGATCAGCCGCCGCGCGTCGCGCACCGAGGTCACGACATTGGCCTGCTCCGGCTCGATGCCGAGATCGACGCCCTCCGCCTCGGCAATCGCCAGCGCCCGCGCCATCTCGTGCGCGAGGTCGGCCCACGCCTCCGGCCGCGCGTTGTCCGGGTGATGCCGCCACTGATCGTCCGCATCGCGCGTCCCGGTGCAGAGCGTGACCAGCGGAATCCGCAAGGCGCGCGCCGCCCGTGCGATCACCGCCAGCCGCCGCATGCCGGCGTCGCGCACCGCCCGATCCGGATGGATCATATTGTAGGTCGCCGACAACGCGCTGAGAGCGACTCCCGAATCCTGCCCCGCCGCGCCGATGTCGGCGACGACCGCGTCGGGAATGGCATCCGGCATCGCCGGCAGCCCGACGCAGGCCATGTTGAATTGCGTGCAGCCATAACCGGCCGCGCGCACGGCGTTGAGCACCGTTGCTGCATCCGTGCCGGGAAAGGTTTTCGCGAAGATGCCGACCTGCATCACACGGCACCGCGCATCGTCGGCACGGCGACCGCCTCGCCGGTCCGCACCGATTCCGCAATGGCCGCCATGGCGCGGACGGAGGCGAGGCCGTCCTCGATGTCCGCGCCCCTTTGCGGCGCCCCCGTCAGCACGCTGTCGGCGAACGCTTCCAGTTGCCGCCGGAAGAAATGCCCGTCGGCGCCCAGCACGCGGCGCGTGGTGGCGTCGCTCTCGTGAAAAATCTCGACGTCGCTCGATTTGTAGTACCAGGGATTGTACGTTTTCGCGATGATGCTGCCGTGCTCGCCATAGAGCTGGAATCCTTCGTGCCAGTCCATGCGGACGGCGACGGTCAGATCGAGATGCCCGAGCGTGCCGTTGGCGAAATCGGTCTCCACGAACCAGCAATAGGCGCCGTAGCGTTCGGCCAGGCGCGCGCGCACTTGCGTGATCTCGCCGCACAGGAAGCGCGCGGTATCGACGAGATGGCTGCCGTGCGCGAGCATGAAATAGCGGCGCAGATCGGCTTTCGGGTTGCCCGCCGGCTTCCTTTGCTGCGTGCTGGTCACGACCAGCGGCTGCACCGCGTCCGTCATCGTGTAGCGGTGCGTCGAATCGCAGTACCACGCCTTGAGCGCCAATTGCTGGCCCATGTCGCGGTCGATGAACTCTTTCGCCGCCTCCAGGCCGGGATCGAACCGCTTCATGTGGCCGACCTGCAAAATCTTGCCGGACGCGAGCACCGCGTCGCGCAGTGCAAGGACTTCCTCGACGGTGGTGCCAATGGGCTTTTCGCACAGCACCGCTTTGCCGGCTTGCAATGCCTTGATCGACATGGGGACGTGCCATGCGTCCGACGTGGCGACGATCACGGCTTCCAGGTCCGGGTCGGCCAGCATGGCGTCGTAGTCGGAAAACGTCTTTTGCGGCGCGTAGGCGGCGGCGATGCGCGCCAGCAGGTCGGGGGCCGCATCGCAGATCGCATACAGATCGGCATTTCCCGCTTTGGCGCATGATTCCAGATGAGCGTACTGCGCGATAGGTCCGGCACCGAGCACGCCGACCCGCAGCCGTCGCGCCTGTTTTGGGATCATTTGGGCCTCCTGCGGGCCTTTTCCGCGCGCTGTCGCGGGGCGTCAACCAAAAATGGGCGTATCGCCGCACAAATGCGCGATCACGGCCGTCCCGGCGGAGGCAGGGCAAACGCATTTGCCAATTCCGTTCCCATTTCGTCATGGCCGGGCTTGACCCGGCCATCCATGCCGCCCCGCCCGAAGGTGTTGGAACCTCGGAAAACAGGCTCCAAGTTCGTCGGCAGCCTCACCCCGTGGATGGCCGGGTCAA
>CAJCJG010000164.1 GCA_903970625.1 Solirubrobacterales bacterium 70-9
CGGCCGCCAGCCCGGGCCGCGGGCGATCCCGACATTTTCCAGCACCGTCTGCCAAGGCAGCAGCCGCGCATCCTGAAACATGATCGTGACCGAGGGCGGGATGCCGCGCACCGGTTCGCCGTCCAGCGCGACGGTGCCGGCATCCGGCGCGTCGAGACCGGCGAGCAGGCGCAACAGCGTGCTCTTGCCCTCGCCACTGCGCCCGACGACGGAGACGAAGCTGCCAGGGGCGATGTCGAGGTCAAGGCCGTCCAACACGACGCGGCTGCCGAACGCTCGGCCGACGCTGCGCAGCGACACGCGGGCGCCGGTGGTGTGCGCCTCGGTGTCGTGCGCAGGTGCCATCATGTCGAGCATGTCAGTGGTGTCCCCCGACAAAATTCGGGTGCCAGGAGAGGCACCAACGTTCCAGCGCGCGGGCCATCACGTCGGCGAGTTTGCCGAGCAGGGCGTAGAGCAGCACGCCGACCAGCACGATGTCGGTTTGCAGGAATTCGCGCGCGTTCATCGTCATGTAGCCGATGCCGGCGTTGGCGGAGATGGTTTCCGCCACGATCAGGGTCAGCCACATGATGCCGAGGCCGTAGCGGACGCCCAGCAGGATCGAGGGCATCGCGCCGGGCAGCACGATCCGCCAGAACATCGCGGCACGGGACAGACGATAAACGCGCCCCATCTCGATCAGGCCGGGATCGACGAGGCGGACGCCGTGATACGTGTTCAGGTAGATCGGGAAGAACACGCCGACCGCCACCAGGAACAGCTTTGCGGGTTCGCCGATGCCGAACCACAGGATCACCATGGGAATAATGGCGAGGTGCGGGATGTTGCGCAGCATCTGCAACGTCGTGTCGAGCAGGCGGGAGGCCAGCGACGACATGCCGTTCAGCATGCCGAACAGCAGGCCAAGACCGCCGCCGATCGCGAAGCCACCCGCCGCGCGCTGGCAACTGATGGCGGCATGGTGGAACAACTCGCCGCTGAGCGTCAGCGTCCAGGCGGCGCGGCCGATGGCGAGCGGGGAGGGCAGGGTACGGCGGCTGATCCAGCCCTGATCGCAGGCGACCTGCCACGCGATCAGCATAAAGATCGGGACGACCCACGGGATCAGCGGGCGCGCGTGGAGGCGCACGCGCGGCCAGGCGAGCGGCGGGGCGGAGAGCGAGAGGCTCACGATGGCGGCGCCCACAGCACGTCGCGGATGGCGACGGGGGACGGGATCAGTTTCAGGGCGAAGAACGTGTCGGCGATGCGTTGCTGGTCGGCGGCGATTTGCGGGGTGATCGGGCCGGCGCCGTAGCCGAGGCGGGCGACGGCGGTTTGCAGGACCGGGAGCGGCAGTTTTAGGCTCGGCGCCAGGATCGCGACGGTTTCCGGCTGATGCGCTTTCGCCCAGGCGTCGGTGGCCAACACCTGCTCCAGCAACAGTTTGATCACCGCCGGGCTGCCCTCGGCAAACTCCTTGGTGGCGAGGAAGAACTGGCGGTTGGTGGCCAGCCCGGTGGCGTCTGCCAGCACGCGCGCTTGCGTCGCCGCTTGCGCAGCCGCCAGGTACGGGTCCCAGATCACCCAGGCATCGACGGCGCCCTGTTCGAACGCCGCGCGCGCGTCGGCGGGGGCCAAGTATACCGGCTCGATGTCCTGCGGCGTGAGGCCGGCCGATTTGAGCGCCTGCACCAGCAGGAAGTGGACGTTGGAGCCCTTGTTGAGCGCGACGCGCTTGCCCTTCAGGTCGGCCAGGGTTTTCAGCGGACTGCCCTGCGGCACCAGGATGGCTTCGCCGGTGGGGGCGGCCGGTTCGGCGGCGACATAGAGCAGCGGGGCACCGGCCGCCTGCGCGAACACCGGGGGCGCGTCGCCGGTAATGCCGAAATCGAGTTCGCCGACATTCAGCGCCTCCAGCAATTGCGGGCCGCCGGGAAACTCGGTCCAGCGCACCGTCCAGCCGAGCTTTTGCAACGCCGGCTCCAGCGTGCCGCGTTCGCGCAGGATGACGAGGGTGCCGTATTTCTGCACACCGATGCGTAGAACGTGGTCGGCGGCGTGGGCCGGGAGCGTTGCCAGCCCCAGCAGCGCCGCGACGGCGATTGCGAGGATTCGTCCGAGAGAGGGCATGGCGTGCTCCGAAATCACAATGCGGTGGCGTGCCACCGGGCAGCGGTGAAGCGCGTGCCACATATAGCAGTGGAAATCGCTATATCCACACCCAAGATTGACTATACGAGCCAAAACCCGCATGTGCGGCGTGCCTCGCCGTCGGCTTCGCCATTCCTGCTCCGGAGCGCCCCGTGACCCATTCCTTCGATACTCCGCCGGCCGCGCCCGCTGCCGACGTGCTGTGGTTTTTGCCGACCCACGGCGACGGCCGGTTTCTGGGCAGCACCGAAGGCGCGCGCCACGTCACGCTCGGCTATCTGAGCCAGATCGCTCG
This sequence comes from Solirubrobacterales bacterium 70-9, assembly GCA_903970625.1. Classification (GTDB taxonomy): domain Bacteria; phylum Pseudomonadota; class Alphaproteobacteria; order Acetobacterales; family Acetobacteraceae; genus CAJCJG01. The sequence continues at coordinate 2,432 of CAJCJG010000164.1, forward strand.
CGCGGCCGACGAGTCCGGCTATTTCGGCGTGCTGCTGCCGACCGGGAAATCCTGCGAGGATTCGTGGGTGATCGCGTCCGCCATGGTGCCGCAAACCAAGCGGCTGCGCTTCCTGGTCGCGGTGCGTCCCGGCTTGCAGGAACCGGCGGTGGCGGCCCGGATGGCGGCGACGCTGGACCGGATTTCCGACGGGCGGCTGCTGATCAACGTCGTCACCGGCGGCGACCCGGGCGAGTTGCGCGGCGACGGCGTGTTTCTGGACCATTCCGCCCGCTACGAAGTGACCGATGAATTTCTGACCATCTGGCGGCGGCTGATGGCGGACGAGACCGTCACCTACGAAGGCAAACATTTGCGGATCGACAAGGGCAAGCTGCTGTATCCGCCGGTGCAACAGCCGTACCCGCCGCTGTATTTCGGCGGCTCCTCCGGAGCCGGGCAGGCGGTCGCGGCCGAGCATGTGGACGTTTACCTCACCTGGGGCGAACCGCCGGCGGCGGTGGCGGAAAAGCTGGCGGTCGCGAAGGCGGCGGCGGCCGAGCGTGGCCGCGTTTTCTCCTACGGTATCCGGCTGCATGTGATCGTCCGCGAAACCTCGGCCGAGGCGTGGGCGGCAGCGGAGCACCTGATCAGCCGGCTCGACGACGGCGCGATTGCCGCCGCGCAGACGGCGTTCTCCCGCTTCGATTCCGAGGGCCAGCGCCGCATGTCGGCGCTGCATGGCGGCCGGCGCGACAAACTGGAGGTCAGCCCGAATCTATGGGCCGGCGTGGGGCTGGTGCGCGGCGGCGCGGGCACGGCGCTGGTCGGCAACCCGCAGGAAGTGGCGGCGCGGATGAGAGAATACATGGCGCTGGGGATCGACCGGTTCATCCTGTCCGGCTACCCGCATCTTGAGGAGTGCTACCGCTTCGCCGAACTGATGTTCCCCCTGCTGCCGCTGCGGGCGACGACCGGCGTGGATTTGGGGCCGGCGCGCAATGCGGGGCCATTCGGCGAAGTGATCGCCAACGTCGCGGCGCCCTCGCAGCGGCGCCTCGCCGGGGGGTAACGCGCAGGGTCAGTAATGTTACGATCTCGTAACATTGTGTACGTGCCAAGGCGCCGGCTTCGTTCGGGTCGAAAATTTTGCGACGGTGGCCGGTGCCAGCGGGGGGCGAAGGAGCGGGCGCCGGGCACGATGGCCGAGGCGGGGTACGCTTCGGCGGCGCCGGGGGCGGCGTGGCCCTCGGGTGGGGCGGCTTGTGCCGATTTCGGGGGCGACCGGTGCGGTGGGGCGACTGGCGCCGCCCTGTCGGCCGCTCCGAGTGGATTTTCGGGTTGCGGGTGATTCTCTGGCGCCGACTTCGGCCGGCGGGGAGGGAATTTCGGCGGCTTGCTCGGCTGCTGCGGCTGCCTGCCGTTCCGCGATGCGGGCCGCGAGGACGGCGAAATCCCGGCCGATGCCGCGGAGCTGGTCCTCGATCCTGGCGATCAGCCAGCGCGGCAGGCACCAGCCGGCCCGCGCCAGCAGCGCCTGGATCAGAAACTCGATCAAAATCCCGAGGCGCTCGGCCGG
>CAJCJG010000165.1 GCA_903970625.1 Solirubrobacterales bacterium 70-9
CTCGGCTTGCCGGCCGGGCGGCTGGTGCCGTGGCGGGGGGCCGGGGCTTGTTGCGGGAGAAGCTTGCCGTCCCGGATCAGGGCGGCGAGGGTGGCCAGACTTTCGGCCATGTCCCGAAGCCAGGTGGCGATCAGCACCATCAGCGGTGTGAGAAGCCAGAAGCTTTTGTCGCACGCATCCGCGCCCCGGCCGAGCATGAGACTCAGCTCGGTCAGCCTTTCGTCCGGGGAGCGGGGTGCGGGATTGTTCACATTGTTATGTTAATGCGGATGACGCTGGCTGGGCAAGGGAAAACTGACGTGGTTTGGTTATTTTTTCCATCGTCATGCCCGCGTGGGCGCATAGGCGCTGACATAAGACCAAAATGGCCCGCGCCCTGCTTCTCCCTCTCCGCTCCGATGGGGCGGAGATGGAGACGCGAACGTTTGACCGGGTGCCCACGGGTGGCGCCGCAGGAAGCGACGCTCAGCCGATCCGGACGCTGTTGCCGCTGCCTTTGATCATGCTGGCCTTGCCGCCGGCGCCGACGGTTTGTGTCATCGTGTCGCCGGGACCGGCGGCCTCGCCCAGCAGCGCCGACAGTTCCGGCGCGAGCGCCGGCTGCTTTTCCAGCAGTTTGGCCAGTTGCGTGCGCAGATCGTCCTGGTTGAGCGCCGAGGCCGGCGCTTCCTCCAACTCCGTCAGCGCCTCCTTCGCGCGCCCGGTCAGCTTCTCCCGCAACCATCCGAGCAGTTTTGCGGCGCCTTCGGCGGACTCCTTGCCGACGGCTTTCGCCGCCTCCTTGCCCGCCTCCGCCAGATACGGCGCGAGCACCGCTACTGCCGCCGTCGCCAGTTCCACGCTCATGCGAGCCTCCCTTGTTCGTCCGCCTGCTGCCGTTCCAGCACCGCGATAGCCGGTCCCAGCACCGCCGCATCCGGCTCCCGCCCCAGTCGTTCGCAGCGTTCGAGATATTGCCGGATCATCGGCACCATTCGATACGCGAACGCCGCCGGGTGCTGCGCGAACGCGGGTGACAGGCAGCCAATCGCCTCGGCATTGCTTGCCAGCGCCTCATCGGCGCGGTCTGACGCCTCCAGGCAATTCGCACGAGCCCACAGCGAGTTGGCGAGATTGGGCCGGAACGCATCGGGCCGTTCCGCCGCCAGGTCTCGGCGGATCGCGACCGCTTCATGCGCCGCCGCCAGCGCCGCCTCGCGCCGGCCGAGATCACTCAGCATGGTGGCGAGGTTATTGAGCGACGTAGCGAGATCGGGCCGGAATGCATCGGGCTGTTGTGCCGCCAGGTCGCGGTAGAGCGCCGCCGCCTCCTCCGCCGCCGCCAGCGCCGCCTCGCGCCGGCCGAGATCGCTCAGCTCATTTGCGAGGTTGTTGAGCGACGCGGCGAGAGCGGGCCGGAACGCGTCGGGCCGTTGCACCGCCAGTTCGCGGCGGATCGCCACCGCCTCATTCGCCGCCGCCAGCGCCGCCTCGCGCCGGCCGAGATCGCGCAGCGCGTTGGCGAGATTGTTGAGCGACATGGCGAGATCGGGCCGGAACGCATCGGGCCGTTGGGCCGCCAGTTCGCGGTAGAGCGCCTCTGCTTCCTCCGCCGCCGCCAGCGCCGCCTCGTGCTGGCCGAGATCGCTCAGCCTGTTGCCGAGGGTGTTGAGCGATAGGGCGAGATCGGGCCGGAACGCATCGGGCCGTTGTGCCGCCAAGTCCCGGTAGAGCGCCTCCGCCTCCTCCGCCGCCGCCAGCGCCGCCTCGCGCCGGCCCAGATCGCTCAGCATGTTGGCAAGATTGTTGAGCGATATGGCGAGATCGGGCCGGAAGGCGTCGGGCCGTTGCGCCGCCAATTCGCGGTAGAGCGAAGCCGCCTCCTCCGCCGCCGCCAACGCCGCCTCGCGCCGGCCGAGGGCGGCGAGTCTGACGGCGAGATTGTTGAGTTCAACGGCAAGCACGGGCCGCGACTCCAGGTCGTCTTTCGCCCGAATGGCGATGGCCTCCGCCGTCCGCGTCTGCAAGGTTGCCGCCAATTCGCGAAGCGCCAGAGTGTCCAGCGGCAACTCGGCGACCAGCGCCTGCAATGTCGAAAAATCCTCGATCCGATCGACTAACTTTCCCAGCCACATCACACTCGGATGCAGGGCATTCCCGTGCGCATGGTCCTGCGCCGTCCGCACCAGCGTTGCCACGACCCGCGCGCCGGCTCGTTCCCAAGCCCGCGTTACGATACCGGTCTGCACCGTCGGAAAACGCACATGTTCCCGCAGCACTAGCAGCAGGAACGCCTCGCCGATCAGGTCCGGCCGCACCGCATCGAGCCCCAGGCCGCCCGGCAGCGCCTCGGCCAGCCGGTTGACCAGATCGCCGGCTGGCCCGGTGGCCGGGAAGTTCATTGCCAACCGTTCTGCCTCGACCAGCGCAAGCGCGTCGTCCGCCCCGCACCCGCCCTGCAACGTGACGCACGCCGCCAGATGCGCGACCAGTGCGGCGGGCACGCGCCAGTGGTCCGCGAGATGACCCAGCCGCGCCCGCTCGCGCCCGGCCGCCCGCTCCGCCAGATCGATCCGGGTCAGAGCCAGTGCCGCCGGGGCACCGGAGCGAACCGCCTCCGCACCCGCCATCATCAGATACAGCGGTTCGTTGTTGATCGTGTCGTCGCCGAGCCGTTGGTCGAACAGCGCGTCCGCCCCCGGCGGCGGCGGGCGAGGCGCGGGGGTCAGGCCGGCGATGCCGGCCGCGAGCCGCATCGTTTCCGCCAGCAGTGCCCGCCGATCCTCGACGGCGCTCAGGCTCGCCAGCGCCACCGGCGCCTTCGGGTCGGCCAGTTCGTCCGGCGCCGGGTCGGAAAAACTTGTCGGTCGCAGCAGATCCGCCCACCAGCCGAACTCGCTGTCCGCGTGCCGCTCCAGCAGCAGCACGCGCAGTTTCGGGCAGCCTTGCTGCGTTTCCGGCCGTGCCAGATTCTCCAGCCAGATGCGCAGGTCGCGGGCCAGCGCGGCGGCGTAGTCGATCACGACCAGCGTCGGCTTGTCCCACCGCCAGACCGACGCCTGCGCCACGAAGGCCGCGAACTTGGTGTGGTCCACGAGCCCCGCCGTCCAGCCATTTTGCTCCGCGAGGGCGCAGAGTTCGATGCCGAGGCGGGTCTTGCCCATCCCGGCGCGGCCGGTGATGCACCGCACGGACACCTGTCGGTCGTCCGCCAGCCAATCCCGCAATGCGGCCACATCCGCCTCGCGGCCGACCAGCCGCGTGGCCCGCAGATCCACCCGCAGCAATTCGAGTTCGGTTTTCGGCGTGGCTTGCCGCGCGTGTTTGCGCCAAAGGTGCAGTTCGGCCGCGCCGGCATAGACGACGACGCTGTTACCGTCGCCGCTGACCTGAACGCCAATCCCGCGCTTGGCAACCCTCTGCTTCATCGGCCACCTTCGCGCCCGATCCTGTTATTCCCTATACGCCAAGATATCGGGCTGGCAAGGATCACAATGGCCGTGTTGGCGGCCCGGGGGGCGCGCGAACGTCGGAGGGGGCGGCGACCTAGTCTTCGCCCCACCGCTTCGCCGTATAGTCCCAGATGTCTTCAAGGTCGCGCTGCGCTCGGGGCGATAGCGCAAAGCCTGTCATTCGGCGACGGGCACCGTGGCACGTTGAGCAGCCCCGCGCCTACCGGCAATGAAGGCGTCGAAATCGAAAGGCGTCGCCGGCCCACTCTCCTCGCCCTCGACCAGCGCGGCCCGCAATGCGGCCAACTCGGACTGTCGATCCTCCAGAAGCCGGAGGCCGGCTAGGACCACCTCGCTCGCGGAGCCATAGTGGCCGTCAGCTATCTGGCCCGCAACAAAACGAGCAAAATGGTCGTCCAGCTCCAGCGACACCGGCTTGTTCATGGTCGCCTCCAATGGGGTGGCACAATTTTGACATAGATGGATTGGCTGCCTCAACCTTGCCAGCGGATCGCCCACCACATTCCCGCCTCACATGGCGGCGCCCTAAAGCTGGGCTTCGATGGCCGCCTTGTCGATCACGGACCAGACTTCGCGGATTTTGGCGCCGCGATATTCGTAGAAGACGTTCTCGGTGAACGACACGCGCTTGCCGCCGATGGTCAGGCCCAGGAACACGCCTTTCGGCCGACAGTCGAAGCCGAGCCGGCTCGCGATATAGGGCGGATCGGTGATCAGCATTTGGATGCCGAACAACAGGTCCGGAATGTCGGCAAAATCCCGCTCCAGCATGGCGCGATAACCCGACAGCCCGATCCGCCGGCCGTTGTGGATCGCGTCGTCGGCGACGAACTGGCCCAGGCGGGGCCAGTCCTGTTGGTTCAGGCAGGCAATGTAGGCGCGGTAGAGGCCGGCGAGATCGGTTGAGAGCTTGTCCATCCCGCGCCGCCTATGCCCCCACCTTCCGCTCGATGACGTCCCAGATCGTTGCCGCCAGATCGGTGCCGTCGAAGCGGGCGATTTCCTGCAAGCCGGTTGGCGAGGTGACGTTGATCTCGGTCAGCCACTCCCCGATCACGTCGATGCCGACGAAGATCAGGCCCTGCGCCTTCAGCAGCGGGCCGATGGCGGCGCAAATCTCCGAGTCCCGAGCCGTCATCGCGCTTTTTTCCGGCCGGCCGCCGACATGCATGTTGCTGCGCGCCTCGCCGGCCGCCGGCACCCGGTTCAGCGCGCCCGCCGCCTCGCCGTCGATCAGGATGATCCGCTTGTCGCCCAGCCGCACCGCCGGCTCGTACCGCTGGATCATCAGCGGTTCGCGCGAGCGGGAAAAATGCATTTCCAGCAGCGAGTTCAGGTTCGGGTCGTCCTGCCGGATCAGGAACACGCCGGCGCCGCCGTTGCCGAACAGCGGCTTGACGATGATGTCCGCGTGCGTCGCGCGAAAGGCGCGGATCGCCTCGATGTCCCACGTCACCAGGGTGGGGGGCATCAGGTCCGGGAAATGCGTGACCAGGAGTTTTTCCGGCGCGTTGCGGACGGAGGCCGGATTGTTGACCACCAGCGGACCGCCCACGCCGTCGCCCCGATGGACATGCTCCAGCATGTGAGTGGCGGTGATGTACGCCATGTCGAACGGCGGGTCCTGCCGCATCAGCACCACGTCGGTCGCGCCGAGATCGAGCGTTTCCGCCGGCCCGAAGGTGAAATGGTTACCCTGCTCGCGCCGGACCGCGACCGGCCGCGCCGTGGCCCGCAGCCGCCCGCCCCGGTTCGGCCCGGCGCCTTCGGACAGCGCCAGTGTGCGGTAGTCGTAGTGCCACAGCGCGTGCCCGCGCGCCTGTGCGGCCAGCATCAGCGCGAACGTCGAATCGGCGTCGATATTGACGGTCTCGATCGGGTCCATCTGGACCGCGACTTTCAGCGAACGCGCCATGGTGTCGGCCTCACGGGTTGCGGCCGGCTTTCCTTGCTCAGTTCAGGCGTGAGCGCAACTCGTCCATCGCCACCCGTGCCCGCGTGGCCGCGTCACCGCGCGGCACCAGCGCCAGGAATTTCTCGTAGCACCGCAGCGCCGCCGCGACCTGGTCCTGTTGCTGGTGCAGCAGCGCCGTCTCCCGCCACAGGGCGGCTTCGTCGGGTGCGATGCGCAGCATATCCTCGGCGCAAGCGAGGGCGCCATCCACATCGTGCGCCTTCAGCCGCCGGAGCTTGATGTTGTTTTGCAGCCGCAGCAGCACCGCTCGTGCCCCTGCCGGCACCAGCAGCCCCGGCCGCAACTCCGCCTTCGGCCCCTCCACTCGCTTCAGCAGCTTGCGCAGATCCCGGGTGTCCAGCGATTCGCCGCCGTTGAACGGGTCCAGCACCATCTGCGTCCCGGCACCCTCCAGCCCGACGAGGAAATGCCCCGGAAAATCGACGCCATGCGCGCCCCACCCGGCCGAGCGGGCCGCGTGCAGCCATAAGATGCCGAGCGCCACCGGCAGCCCGCGCTTGCGTTCGACCACGCGGATCAGATTGGCGTTGGCGAGGTCGTCGTAGCTCTCGGTGTCGCCCCGATAGCCGCACCGTTCGGCCAGCAGCCCCGCCAGCGCCGCCGCCTGCGCCGGCAGATCGTCGGCCGCGATGCCGGCCGCCATGCGCACGGAGGCGCGGGCCAGTTCCGACAGATGGGCGCTCACGCCCTGCCAGTGTGCGGTCGGCGCGTCGATCCGGGCGAGGTGCAAGGCGGCGTCGGCGAGGTCGATCTCGCTGTCCGGCAACTCCCCGATCGCGTCGAGCGCCGTCCTCGCATCCGGCATCAGTCTGCGTCGCCCTTCGCGTCCGCCGCCTCCGGCAGATACAGCGCCGAGCCCTTGGCCTTGAACGTCTCGCTCATCTGCTGAAGTCCCTCCATCCGCACCGCGTCCGCCCGAATGTCCTGCGTGATCTTCATGGAGCAGAACTTCGGGCCGCACATCGAGCAGAAATGCGCGACCTTGTGCGCGTCCTTCGGCAACGTCTCGTCGTGAAACTGGCGCGCCGTGTCGGGGTCGAGGCCGAGATTGAACTGATCTTCCCACCGGAACTCGAACCGCGCCCGGCTGATCGCGTCGTCGCGGTGTTTGGCGCCTGGATGCCCCTTGGCCAGATCGGCGGCGTGCGCGGCGATTTTATACGTGATCACGCCCGTTTTGACGTCGTCGCGATTGGGCAGCCCCAGATGCTCCTTCGGCGTCACGTAGCAGAGCATGGCGGTGCCGAACCAGCCGATCATCGCCGCGCCAATCCCCGACGTGATATGGTCGTAGCCCGGCGCAATGTCGGTCGTCAGTGGCCCGAGCGTGTAGAACGGTGCCTCGCCGCATTCGCGAAGCTGCTTGTCCATGTTGACCTTGATCTTGTGCATGGGCACGTGCCCCGGCCCCTCGATCATCACCTGGCAGCCTTTGTCCCACGCGATTTTGGTCAATTCGCCCAGCGTCTCCAGCTCCGCGAACTGCGCCCGGTCGTTGGCATCGGCGCCCGACCCCGGCCGCAACCCGTCGCCGAGCGAGAACGACACGTCGTATTTGCGCATGATGTCGCAAATCTCGTCGAACCGCTCGTACAGAAAGCTCTCCCGATGATGCGCGAGGCACCACCGCGCCATGATCGACCCGCCGCGCGAGACGATGCCGGTGACGCGCTTGGCCGTCAGCGGCACGTAGGCGAGGCGGACGCCGGCATGGATGGTAAAGTAATCGACGCCCTGTTCCGCCTGCTCGATCAGCGTGTCCTTGAACACCTCCCAGTCCAGCTTGTCGGGATCGCCGCCGACTTTCTCCAGCGCCTGGTAGATCGGCACGGTGCCCAGCGGCGTCGGGCAATTGCGGATGATCCACTCGCGGATGTTGTGGATGTTGGGGCCGGTGGACAGGTCCATCACCGTATCGGCGCCCCAGCGCGTCGACCAAACCATCTTCTCGACCTCTTCGGCGATGGTCGAGGCGACCGCCGAA
>CAJCJG010000166.1 GCA_903970625.1 Solirubrobacterales bacterium 70-9
CACACGGGGAGAGGGCTTAAAAGCGGCCCGCGGCCCCCCAAAAAATTTAGCCCCAACCAAGCCGGCGCCTTGGCACGCCCTAATTGTTACGATTATGCAATTAATAGATCCGGACGCGATGCTTGACGCGCCGGCCGGCCGGCCAGTACGATCTTGGATAACAGCGTGATCGACCGTCCCGCACGCGGGCGTCAACGATCGCCGGGGGAAAACCGATGGCCGACGTCCATATCAAAAATGCCAACATCTTCGACGGCACCGGCGCCGCCACGCGGCCGGGCGAGATTGTCGTGCGCGGCAACCGCATCCGCACCGTCGCCGGCCCTGGCGCCAATCTGGAGGCGCCCGGCTGCGAGGTGATCGACGCGCAGGGCGCCACGCTGATGCCCGGCATGGTCGAGGGCCATGCCCATCCCACGTTCATCGGCGCCCGCGCCAACACCGACATGGGCGACATCCCGGTCGAGGAGCATCTGCTCGCCACGCTGCGCAACGCCGAACTCCTGTTGGACCACGGTTTCACCAGCCTCTACAGCGCCGCCTCGGCGAAGCTCCGGCTGGACGTGGTGGTGCGCAACGAAATCGCGGCCGGGCGCGAGAAGGGGCCGCGCCTGCGCGCCGCCTCGCCCGAGATCACCGTCACCGCCGGCCTCGGCGACGAAAGCACGCAGCATCAGAGCCGCAGCAGCTTCGGCATGGTCGCCGACGGGCCGGACGCCATCCGCCACGCCGCCCGCTACTGCATCCGCGAGGGCGTCGATAACCTGAAAATCAACATCTCCGGCGACGATTTCGTCGGCGCCAAGGGCGGCCAGACGGTGATGAGCGAGGCCGAAGTGCGCGCCGCCGTTGAAGTCGCGCACGATTTCGACCGCAAGATCGCCTGCCACGCCCGCGCCGGCCGCTCCGTCAAGCGGGCACTCACTTGCGGCGTGGACGTGATCTATCATTGCGAGCAGGCCGATGACGAAGCACTCGATATGCTGGAGGCGGCGAAGGATCGCATCTTCGTCGGCCCCGCCATCGGCCTGATCTGGAACACGATCCACGAAGCGCAGGAGTTCGGCATCACGCCGGAAGTGGTCGAGAACCTCGGCATGCAGCGGGTTCTGGACATGAGTGCCAAGACCTACAACGAACTCCGCCGGCGCGGCGTGCGGGTGGTGATCGGCGGCGACTATGGGTTTGCGTGGACTCCGCAGGGAACGAATGCGCGGGACCTGGAGCATTTCGTCAATCTGTACGGCTATTCGCCGGCCGAGGCGCTCGCCTGCGCCACATCCGTCGGCGGCAGCATGATGTTTCCGGCCGGCGACCTCGGTGTGGTGCGTGAGGGCGCGCTCGCCGACCTGTTGTTGGTGGACGGCGATCCGACGCGCGACGTGCGCATCATGCAGGATCGCGCGAAGCTGCTGATGATCATGAAGGACGGCGCCTTCCACAAGCATCCGCGCGTGGCCGGGCGGGCGCGGGGGGCCGTGGCGGCGGAGTAGGGGCTACGCCGCGTCGGCGAACGAAACCGCCTCTTGCATCGGCCTGCGCCGCGCCAGCGCAGGCAGCCAGCGGCCATCCAGATGTCGCGCCAGCCGGCGCGCGGTAAATCCCGCGCCGAATGCGAAGCGGGAGACGGGGCCAAAACTGTTGGCGGCCGCGAGGCCGACGAAATACAGGCCCGGCACCGAACTCTCGAAATTGCGCGACAGCACCGGCGCGTCCTCCGCCGTGCGGATGGCCTCCCGGATCGACGGGCTGAGGAAGCCCAGCTTGGCCATGTCCGGGCGATAGCCGGTCGCCGCGATCACATGGTCGGCCGCGAGCGTGGTGCGCGTGCCGTCGGCGCCGCCCAGCGTCAGTTCGGCGCGGCCGTCCCGCTCGGCGGCCGCGATCACGGTTTGGCCGAGATGGAACGCCACCTTCCCCTCCACCATCGCCCGCGTCCACCAGCCCGGCGCGGGGCCGAGATGCTTGCGCACCACCAGCAGACGGAAACGCTCCGGCATCGCGTGGAACAGCAGCGGCGCGTCGGTACACAGCCGCGAGCGCCAGCCCGGCCCCAGCCCGGACCAGGGCGCACGGATGCGGTCCAGCAGCGAGCGCGTCTTGCCGCCCGGCCCCTCGTGGAACTCGATCTTCGGCGCGCGCGCCACCAGCCGCACCGTGGCGCCGGCCTTGGCCAGCAGCGCCGCGCAGTCCAGCGCCGAGGCGCCGGCGCCAAGCACAACAACCTCTCGGCCGGCGAACACGCTCAAATCGGGCTGCTGCGAACTGTGCGAGAGCAACGCGGGTGGCAGGCCGGCGAGCTGTTTCGGCATATGGGCAAAATGCCGGATGCCGACCGCGAGCACGACGCGGCGTGCCGACAAACTCTCCCCGGTTGCCAACGTCAGGCGAAAGCCACCCGGTTCCTGCTCCAGCCCGGTCACGTCCACCGGCTCCAGATTGGGCACGCAGCGCCGCTGGAACGCGACGCCATAGTCGGCGAACACCTCGCGGCTGACCGGCAGGCCCAGATCGGCATAAGGCACGCCATGCTCGGCGCAATGGCGCGCCAGCGTGACGGTGCCGGACGGCTCGTACAGGTTCGAGGCGAACCCATCCGACTTCAGGAACATCCCCTGCGGCATATGGCTGCGCCATGTCTGCATCGGCGTGCCGAAAATCCGGTGCGCGATGCCGCTCGCCCGCAAGTGGCTTGCGATCGACAATCCATATGGCCCGGCGCCCACCACTGCCACGTCGAGCATTCGCTGTCGTCCCCGCTACAGACCGCTGTGATATGGTTTTGAATAGGTAATTGCAAGCCGGATGGTCTCGCGCGCGCCGATCACCCCAACACGATCTCCTTGGCGCCCGAGTGGCCTGTGTGGGGAAGGCGCCGCAGGCGTGCGAGCAGCCGGGCCACCGCCCCGCGATCCGAATACGGCAGTTTGGTCAGTTCACGTACCAGGGCCGGATCTTCCCACGGCACGTCGTGGTAGCCGCCGGCGAGGGACGAGTTGTCGGGCGCGTAGTGCCAGGCCTGCGGGAAGAACGCGATCACCGGGTTGCTGGTGATCGCGGCGGTGGCCGGCGGCGGCGCACCTTCCAGCCGCGCCGCCAATGCCGCGATCGGGTCGCGTCCGGGGCCGAGAGCGAGGTGGCAGATCGGGGTGGCGCGCGGGTTCATCTCGATCAGATAGGCGTGCCCCGTTCCGTCCTCGATCATGAAATCGAACCCGCAGAACCCCGACAGGCCGAGCCGGCGCACAAGTCGTTCGCCCGCGAGCGTCATGTCGGGATGGTCGATGGTCCGCACCACGTTCGACGCGCCGAGAGGTTCGTGCGCCCGCAAGACCTCGACCTCGATGCTGGCCAGCATTTCGCCTTGCCAGCAGGCCGCGACGCTGTTGGCGGGACGGCCGCGTATGAAACGCTGCACGCTCAGGCGCGGTCGCGCGCGCGTCATCCAAGGCAGCAGATGGTACGGATCGCGGTCCACCAGCAGCCGTTTCAGGGCGCGTACCAGGTCGAGCCGACGGCCGAGCGTGGACCGGTGCTGCTCCGCCTCCGCCCGCGTGTGCGCCACCGCCACGCCGTTGCCGCCCCACGTACCATCGGCCTTCAACACGACCGGCAGGCCGAATTCCTCCAGCGCCGCGTCCAGATCGTCGGACGTGGCGACCGGCCGCATCTCCGCCGCGCGAACGCCTTCCTCGCGGGCAATCCGGATCAGGTCGCTGCGGCGTTCCGCCACGGGGTAGCTGTCGGGGCGTCCCAGCGAACGGGCGATAATCCCGCGCGCCGGCGCAGCTTCCGTCGCGGGCTGTTCGTACATCGCGTGCAGATTGGCGCAGGCCCGGTCGTCGCACGGCACGATGAAGTCCGGCCGCGCCTCGGCGATAGCCGCCGCCAGCGCCGCCGCCGGCCGCAGCGGCGCATCGTCGTGCAACCGGGCCACCACGCGGGTCGTCCGCAGCGGGTGGCCGCTTGGGCAGAGCGCTTCGACCCGCCAGCCGAGGGATGCAAACCTTATGGCGATGCGCGCGGTGAACGGCCACCAGGACGTGCTGGTCAACAGCACGGTGCCGGGCTGCGCCCGCGCTGGCAATGTGGACGATGGAAAGGTCATGGCCGGTGCGGACACGAGGTTGACAGAAAGCTCCATGCGCCGCCCGTTCAGCGGTTACGATAACGTGAGCCTGATTTGCGATATTTCGAGTGGAACGTGCAACATCTTATTTTCAAGCGCGGTTGCGCGCCGCGTGACGCACCGCGCCGGCAACGTGACAATCGGTCACGCCCTCCACCACCCCGCAAATCCCCGCACCGCCTCGGCCACCTGCGCAACCTCCTTCCGCCATTCCAGCGCCCGCGCCTGCCGGAACAGCCGTGCGGTCGGATACCACGGGCTGTCGCTCCGGCCCCGCAGCCATCGGAAGTCGGCATTGTGCTGTAGCAGCATCCACAACGGCAGCGCCATCGCCCCCGCGAGATGGGCGACGGACGTATCGACGCTGACGACCAGGTGCATTTGCGTCAGCAAGGCGGCGGTTTCGGCAAATGTGTCGAGGCGGTCGGCGTGAATGCGCACGCCGGGCGAGTCGCGCAGCACCGCCGCGTCGTCCGGGCGGAGGTCTTTTTGGACGATGTGGAATTCGACTTCGGCGACCGCCAACAGGGTCCGCAGGTGCGCGGCCGGGATCGACCGCAAATCGTCCTCCGGATGATCGGGACTGCCGGACAGCGCCAACCCCACGCGCGGTTTGGCGGCCGGCCCCAGCCGTTGCCGCCACGCCGCCACCAGCCGCCGGTCGGCGCGGATGTACGGCACATCGGCAGGGATCGAACCCAGGTCCGTGCCGAACAGACATGGCAGCGTCAGCAGCGGGCAATGGACATCGTGCGGCGGCAGGTCGGCCCCTTCCGCCACCACGATATCGGCGAAGCCGGACATTAGCGGCAGCAGCGGCGCCTGCGCCTCCAGAACCACGCGGGCGCCGAGTGCGCGGACCATCGGCGCGTAGCGGACGAACTGGATCGTGTCGCCCAGCCCCTGCTCGCAATGGAGCAGGATGGTGCGGCCGGCGATGTCCTCGCCCTCCCAGCGCGGCGTGTCGTAAGGTCGCACGCCCTCGGTGAAGCGTGGGTCGAGCCAGCGGCTTTCGTAGGCGTCCCAGCCCTCGGCAAACCGCCCCAGCGACAGCAGCGCCAGCGCCTCGCCGAAGCGCGCCTGCACCTGATCCGGGTCGAGTTCGGTGGCGCGGCGGAACAGCGCGGCCGCCTCCTCCGGCCGGTCCATCGCCAGCAGCGCGCCGCCCAAATTGTTGCAGGCTTCGGCGTAGTCCGGCAGCAGTCGCAGCGCCTCCACGAAGCAAGCGGCGGCCTCGGCCGGCCGGTGCAGGGCCAGCAGCGCCGACCCCAGATTGTTGTGCGACCCCGCCGCCTCCGGCCGCAGCGTCACCGCCTGCCGGTAGCTGGCTTCCGCCTCCGCCGTCTTGCCCTGCGCGCGCAGCACGTTGCCCAGATTGTTCAGCGCCCCGGCATGGTCGGGCATGATCGCGAGCGCGGCGCGAAACCGGGTTTCCGCCTCTGCCGCATGGCCCGATGCCAGCAGCGCATTGCCGAGATTGTACAAGGTCGGCGCATGCCCCGGCCGGATCGCCAGCGCCGCGCGATAATGAGGGACCGATTCCTCGGCGCGGCCGAGTTCTACCAGCGCGTTGCCGAGGTTGTTGCGGGCCTCCGCATGGTCGGGCCGGACCTCGATGGCGCGGGTGAGCGCCGCGAGCGCGTCATCGTGCTCGCCCTTCCACCACAGCGCGTTGCCGAGCGCGAACAGGGCCTCCGCGTCCGTGGGGCTGGCAGCCACGCGGCGTCTGGCGGCCTCGACGGGGTCGTCGGTCGCGGTCACGGCACCTCAGAAAGCCATCAGCCCGTCGTCGGCCACGATGGCAGCGCCGTTGATGAACCGCGCCGCCTCGCCCGAGGCCAGCAGCAGCAGCAGCGCGTCGAGGTCGCGCGGCTCGCCCAGCCGGCGGCGGGGCAGGGAGGCGACCAGTTTCTCGCCCGCCTCCGTCCCCCAGAATTCGCCGCCGATCTCGGTCTTGATGTAGCCGGGGCAGATCGCGTTGGTGTTGATGCCGTGCCGGCCCCATTCGCGCGCCATGCATTGCGTCATCATCGCGATGCCGGCCTTGGCCATCGCATACGGCGCCTGATGCCCGATGGTGCGGAACGAGGCGATGGAGCCGATATTGACGATCCGGCCGCCGCGCCCGGCGCGGATCATCTGTTGGGCGGCCGCCTGCGCGGCGAAGAACGGGCCTTTTAGATTGGTGTCCAGCACCGCGTCGAAATCGCCCTCGGAAAACGCTTCCAGCCGCGCCTGCCGGCTGATGCCGGCGTTGTTGACCAATATGTCCACCGCGCCGAGTTCGGCCTCGATCCGCTCCGCCGCCGCCCGAATGTCGGCCACGAGCGTCGCATCCATCGGCACCACCACCGCACGGCCGCCCGCCGCCGCGATCTCCGCCGCCAGCGCCTGCAATCGCTCCACCCGCCGCGCCGACAGCGCCACAACCGCGCCGGCATCCGCCAGAACGCGCGCAAACCGCTCGCCGAGGCCGGACGAAGCGCCCGTGACCCAGGCGACCTTGCCGGCGATGTCGCTCAAGCCCGTCGCGCCCGCCGCGCCGCCACCAGGACGGCCAGACGCGCGCCCACCGCCGGATCGCGCCACAGCAGCACGATGGTGGCGAGCAAGCCGGCGTGCAGCAGCGCGGCCCCTGCGGCGACGTGCGCCATGTCCCAGATCAACCCCGGCCCGGCCGCCATCGCGACGCTCGCCAGCGCGTAGCCGGCGAACCATTTCGGCGAGACCGGCGCGCCCAGCCGCCACGCCACGGCTGCCGCCGCGCACGCCGCCATGGCCATCTTGATCGCCGCCATCGCCCGCAACAGCCGCGTCAGGTCCGCGCCGGAGTCGGCGATTGCCGCCGATGTCGCGTCCCCCCCGGTCGCCACGAAGCCGGCCACGGCGGCAGCGGCGAGAACCAGCACAAGGACGGCGCGGGGCAGGCTTGGCGTTGCGCGCCAGGTCGTGCCGGATGTCGTGGAAATCGCGATGCTCATGCGTCTCTCCCCCTTCACGATCCAACAGTCACTCGTCACCCCGGCCTTCGCCGGAATGACGAACTTAGCGCACCGCGGGCCGGCTCGCCGCCAGACGTTCGGCGTATTCGATGGCCTCGATCAGACTGTCCTCGTTGGCGATCCCCTGGCCCACGATGTCGAATGCCGTGCCATGGTCAACCGACGTGCGGATGATCGGCAGCCCGAGCGTGATATTGACCCCGCTCAGCGAATTCCATGTCCCCGTCGCCGGATCGACGTTGAAGCCGAGCAGCTTGACCGGGATATGCCCTTGGTCGTGATACATCGCCACCACCGCGTCGAACTGCCGCGCCCGCAGTTTGACGAACACCGTGTCGCCCGGAACCGGCCCGGTGATGCGCATGCCGCCCTCGACACACTCGGCCACGACAGGCGCGGTGATGTCGATGTCCTGCCGCCCGAACAGCCCGCCTTCGCCCGCGTGCGGGTTCAGTGCCGCGATGGCGATGTGCGGGCGCGCGATGCCGAGGCCCAGCAACGCCGCGTGCGTGAGATCGATGGTCCGCCGCAGCCGCTCCGGCGTCAGCAACCCCGGGACTTTCTCCAGCGCCACATGCGTCGTGACGTGGCTGACGCGCATGTCGCCGTGCGCCAGCATCATCACGGAGGATTTTGTCCCGGTCAGCGAGGCCAGCATGTCGGTGTGGCCGGCAAAATGGTGGCCGGCGAGGTTCAGCGCCTCCTTGTTCAGCGGCGCCGTCACGATCCCGTCGATCCGCCGCGCCAGCGCCAGTTTCACACCGCGTTCGACCGCCAGATAGGAAAACCGGCCCGCTTCGGCGCTCACCTCGCCGGGGGCGACGGGTTCGTATTCCTCGCCCGCCGGCAGCAGCGCCAGCGACGGCCACGCGCCGGTTTCGTCCACGACCGGAAACTCGGGTGCCTCCGTCACGACCTTGCGTGCAGCCTCCAGCGCCGAGCGGTGGCCGATCACCAGCAATTTCAGGTGTCCGCCCTCCAGCCGGTAGCGCAAGCGCCGCGCCGCCTTGGCGATGATCTCCGGCCCCACGCCCGCCGGGTCGCCCATCGTGATCGCCAGCGTCGGCGCGTGTGTCATGTCCGTCCTCCCAGCAGCCGCGCCAACAGGCCCGCATCGCCGAACGCGCCGGATTTGGAGACGATGCGCAGCCCGTCCCACCGCCCGCCGCGCAGCCGCGATGTGGCGACGCCGGCCGTCACCTCCCCGTCCACCGTCAGGCCGCCCGCGTCAAGCGCGATGCAGACGGCCCGCAGCGTCTCGCCGCCGACCACGATCAGCGTGCCCGGCGGCTCGATCCGCGCCAGCATCTCGGCAAATCCAGCCGCGATCAACATGGCCGCGTCCGCCCGCGCAGTGTCCGGCGGGATGGAAACCGTCACCACCGCGCCGTGGCCGATGTCCGGTGTCGCGCTATGCAAAGGCCCGCCGCACGCGGCCATCTGCCCGAGCGCCACGGGATGGTCCGACCCGACCAGCACGACCACAGGCCGGCGAAGGTCCGTCGCCGTCGGCCGGCTGGCACCGTCCCGCCGCGCCAACGCGCCTGCCAGCCCCGCCGAGCCGCACCACAGCACGCGCCGCCGCTCCAGCGCCGCGATGGAATCGAGGTCGGCGTCGCTCTCCGCGTCCCACAGGCTGACGCCCGGCGGTAGATCGTCGCCGTGCTGGCGATGCGCGACCGGAATGCCAAGTTCGGACAGCGCCCGAGCCAGATCGGCGCCGACATCCGAGCCGTGCGCCAATTGCCGCCCATGCCGCGTGATGCGCCCCTGCGCCGGAAACGCGGGTGCCACGACCACCGCATCCCAGTGCCCGGCCGCCATGCAGGCCGCGATTTCCGCCGCCACATGGCCGCGTAACAGGCTATCGAACTTCTTGAACGCCAGATCGGCCCCGGCCAGGGCCGACGCCAGCGCCGCCACCCGCGCCCGGGCCGTCGTCGCGTCCACATCGCGCGAGGCACTGTCCAGCGCCAGCACCGGCGCCTCCGCATCGTCCGTCCACGCGACCGGCACCGGCCCGAACGCCGTGCAGAACGCGGCGGCGCTGTCGAGCGCCCCGGTCAGATCGTCGGCCAGCAGGCGAAACCGGGTCATCACCTCACCCGCTTACCGGGAGCGGCATCGTCGTGGAGGGCGATTTTCACGGTTTGTCCATCCAGTTCTCGATGA
The DNA here is from genome assembly GCA_903970625.1 of Solirubrobacterales bacterium 70-9. Lineage (GTDB taxonomy): Bacteria > Pseudomonadota > Alphaproteobacteria > Acetobacterales > Acetobacteraceae > CAJCJG01. The sequence continues at coordinate 9,304 of CAJCJG010000166.1, forward strand.
TGAGTCCCGGCACATCCCGAAAATCCGCCACATTGTCGGTCACGAGGATGGAGCGACTGCGAATGGCGTGGGCGGCGATCATGCGGTCGAAATCCCTCCCACGGACCCTGTTTGAGAATAAACGCTCCACTTTCGTCATTCCGGCGAAGGCCGGAATCCAGGGGCCGCCCGCTCCGACTTTCACGCTGCTCTGGACCCCGGCCTTCGCCGGGGTGACAAAACGAATCAGTTATTTCCACACGAGCCCTTAGTCGGCGCGATCCGGCATCTCGATTGGTTCCCGCACTTCGACCTCCGAAGGTTTCGGCATGGCCCGCAGCAAGGCAACCAGCTCCTGCAAACTCAGTCTCGGTGGCGCATCCGGCTGCACAGGCGAAATGGTAATCACGTCGCCGTGCCTGACGATGGTCACTTCCCGGCTGGGATCATCGTAGGCCAATTCCGCCGGAATATGAACGGCCTGACCATCCCCGGACCTGAAGACTTTGGTGGTCTGCATTGCCGTCCTCTTCAACGCCACCACCGCATATACGTCAGCCACCCCGCGAAAACACCGTCCCGCCGGCAAACTTCCCGCGCGGTCCCATCGCTTCCTCGATCCGCAGCGCCTCGTTCCATTTCGCCGTCCGCTCGCCGCGCGCCATCGAGCCGACTTTCAACTGGCCGACGCCCCAGCCGACCGCCAGATGCACGATCGTCGTGTCCTCCGTCTCGCCGGAGCGGGCCGAGACGATGCCGGAAAAGCCCGCCGCCTTCGCCGCCGCCCAGGCTTCCGCCGTCTCGGTCAATGTCCCGCGCTGGTTCGGCTTCAGCAGCACGCAGTTGGCCGCCCCGCGCGCCGCCGCCTCGCGAATCTTCTCCGCGTGCGTGACCAGCAGATCGTCGCCGACCACCTGAACGCGCCCGCCCACGGCCTTTGTGAACCGCACGAAACCCTCCCAATCGTCCTCCGCCAGCGGGTCTTCGATGGAGACGATGGGGTAGCGGTCGAGCCAGCCGGTCAGCATCTCGATCATGCCGTCGCTGTCCAGTTGCCGCCCTTCCAGGCCGAGTTTGTAAATCCCGTCCTTGCCGAACTCGGAGGCCGCGATGTCCAGCGCGATGGCGATTTCCTCGCCCGGCTCGAACCCGGCGGCGTCGATGGCGCGGACCAGCGTTTCCAGCGCCTCCTCGTTGGTGGCGAAGTCCGGCCACCAGCCGCCCTCGTCGGCGACGCCGTGCAGTTTTCCGGCCTGCTTCATCAGCGTGCCGGCCGCGCGATACACTTCCGCCGTCCAGTCCAGCGCCTCGGCAAAATTCTTCGCCGCCGGGCAGACCACCAGAAAATCCTGGATATCGACGCGCCGCCCGGCATGGGCACCGCCGCCAAAGATCTGGATTTGGGGGAGGGGCAGCAGCGAGGCATCCTCGCCACCCAGATGCCGGTACAGCGGCACCCCTTCCGCCCCCGCCGCCGCGTGCGCCGCCGCCATCGAGACGGCCAGGATCGCGTTCGCGCCGAGCCGCGTCTTTGCCGGCGTTCCGTCCAGTTCGATCAGCGCCTTGTCCAGCGCCGCCTGATCCGCCGCGTTGTGGCCCACCATCGCCACTGCGATCTCGCCGTTCACGCTGGCGACCGCCCGCGCCACGTCCCAGCCGCCGAACGTCTCGCCGCCGTCGCGCAGATCCAGCGCCTCGGCCGAGCCGGTGGAGGCCCCGGCGGGCGCGATGGCGCGGCCGACAGCGCCGCCGGCGAGCATCAGTTCTGCTTCCACCGTCGGGCGCCCCCGGCTGTCCCAGACGCGGCGGCCGTGCAGATAGACGATTTCCGTGTCGCTCATTGCAGTTCCTCTCGCCACGCCCCCGCCACATCATCCAGTACGGCGGGCGGCGCCGCCAGCAGCGCGCGCGCCACCCGGCGCACTCGATTCCGGCCAGTATCGTCCGTCACGTATTCGGCCGGCGATTTGCCGTCGATTCGCGCCAAAAACAAGCCGGGCAGCAGCGCCGCCGCCCGCGCCTCGACTGCCGAGGCCGGCTCCCACGTCACGGCGCCGAGATAGGCCCGCGCCAGCGCCGCAAAGCAGGCCAGGAACGCGCGCCCGCTCGCCGGAGTCCAAAGGCATTTCAACAGCAAATGGTTCAGCACGAATGCGAGGTCGAACGCCGGGTCGCCCCACCACGCGCATTCGGCATCCAAAAACACCGGGCCGTCCGGGCCGACCAGGATGTTTTTGGGGCTGACATCGCCATGCACCAGCGCCCGCTTGTTTGCCTGCGTCGCCGCCACCAACGCCCGCAGCGCGTCGGCCCGGTCGGGATGGCGGGCGGCCGTCGCCAGCAGATACGGCTCCAAGCGGATATCGAAAAAGATGTCGTCGGTCGGAAAATCGTAAGCGACCGCCGGATCGTCCGCCGTGGCGCCATGAATGCGCGCCAACGTCCGGCCCACGTCCGCCGCGAACGCCGCATCGGCGCGGCCGGCATACAACTCTGCCTTCCACAGCCGGTACGACTCGGGCGGCAAGTACGCCATCGCCAGCGCCCCTGTCGCCTCGTCCTGCCCGAGCAGCTTTGGCGCCGACCCCGGTGCCGCCGCGTCCGCCCGGCGCATCCATCGCGCCTCATACAAATTGCGCCCGACCGGCGCGCGCCAATCCGCCGCCACCTTCAACTTTGCCAGCGCCCGCTTCACCGCAATCGGCCCGCTCGCCAACGCAATCAGCCAGATGTCTGACGACACGCCGCCGGTCAGCGGCCGACCCAACGGCGCCGGGGCGTCCGCCGCCAGCAGCCCCATATTGCGCAGAGCCGAAAAAATTTCGGCGGGTGGCGTTTCCCATTCCATGGCGGCATCCTGTCCAAGCCACACCGGCTCTGCAACCGGCTGGGCAGGGGGGATGCCGTGGAGACTCTTGAGGCCGATTACATCGTCGTTGGCGCCGGCTCGGCCGGCTGCGTCGTCGCCGCCCGCCTGACGGAAGACCCCGCCGTCCGCGTCCTGCTGCTGGAAGCCGGCGGGGCCGACACGAACCCGTGGATTCACATCCCGCTCGGCTACGGCAAGACGATGACCGACAAGCGGGTCAACTGGATGTACGAGACCGAACCGGACCCGAACCTCGACGGCCGCCGCATCTTCTGGCCGCGCGGGAAAGTTTTGGGCGGCTCCTCCTCGGTCAACGGCCTGCTCTACGTGCGCGGGCAGGCGGAAGATTTTGCCCACTGGCGCCAACTCGGCAACGAGGGCTGGGCGTTCGACGATGTGCTGCCCTATTTCAAACGCTCCGAACAACGCATCGGCGACGGCGACAACGAATTCCACGGTCGCGACGGGGCACTCGCGGTCAGCGACCTGCCGGACCGGCCGCCGATGGCCGAAGCCTACATCCGGGCGGCCGAGGAATGCGGCATCCCGCGCAACGACGATTTCAACGGCGCCGCGCAGGAAGGCGTGGGCTACTACCATGTCACCGCCCGCAACGGTCGCCGCTCCTCGGCCGCCGTCGCGTTCCTGCGGCCGGCGATGAAGCGCCCGAACTTGCACGTCGTGACCGGCGCGCTGGCCTCCCGCGTTCTGCTGCGCGGCAGGCGGGTGACGGGCGTGGCGTTCACCCACAACGGTATCGCCAAACAAGCCACCGCCCGCCGCGAGGTCATCCTGTGCGGCGGCGCGATCAACTCGCCGCATCTGCTGCTGCTGTCCGGCATCGGGCCTGGCGCGCATCTGCAAGCGCAAGGCGTCGAAGTCCTCCACGACCTGCCCGGCGTGGGGAAAAATTTGCAGGACCATTATCAGGCCCGCCTTACCTACCGCTGCCGCTTTCCGGTGACGCTGAACGACGTGATGATGAGCCCTTGGCGCATGCTCGCCGCTGGCCTGCGCTACGCCGTCTCCCGCAGCGGCCCGCTGACCATCAGCGCCGGGCAAGTGGGCATCTTCGCCCGCAGCCGGCCCGACGTGCCGACGCCGGACATCCAGTTTCTGCTGATCCCGTTCAGCGCCGACCGCCCCGGCGAGGGGCTGAACAAATTCTCCGGCTTCCTCCAAAACTGCTGCCAACTCCGCCCGGAAAGTCGCGGCGAGCTGCTGCTCCGCTCGCCGGACCCGACGGTCTATCCGGCGATCCACCCCAACTATTTGGCGACGGACCTGGATCGGCAAACACTGGTGGACGGGTTGAAACTCGGCCGCCGCATCGCCGCGCGCCCGGCCATGCAGCACTGGATCGAGCGGGAACATCTTCCCGGCGATGCGGCGCAGAGCGATGAAGCGTTGTTGCAGCACGCCAAAACCTACGGCGGCTCGATCTTCCACCCCAGCGGCACCTGCAAAATGGGCCGCGACCGGCTGGCCGTCGTGGACCCGCAACTGCGCGTCCACGGCCTGGAGGGTCTGCGCGTCGCCGATGCGTCGATCATGCCGACCGTCGTGTCCGGCAACACCAATGCGGCGTGCATCATGATTGGCGAGAAGGCGGCCGATCTCCTGCGCGGACAGGCGATGGCGCGGGCGGCGTGAGCGCGCCGCTACGTCACCCCGGCGAAGGCGGCCGGCCAGTAAGGGCGAATCTGTCGCTTGCAGAGGGTTAGTCGGCGCGAACGGGCTCCAGTCGCCGGGAGTTCGGGATCATGCGAACCGGCCGAAAAATCGTCCTGGAAACATGTTATTTTCCGGTTGCCCACCGCCCGCCAGTCAGAGTAACAATAGGGCGTGAACAACATCGCACCCTTTCCCCCGGCGGAGCGCCTCGGCATCGCCCTGATGGGTCTGATCAATGCCCTCGCGGCCCGGGCCGGCTGGCTCGTGCCCCGGTGGGTGATCGCGTTTATGGAGGATCAGGTCCGGGGTCTCGTCGAAGCCTTGACACTCATCGCCGCCGAAGTCGCCAAGGGCAAACTCGCCGCAGCGGAAAAAGCCGCCGAAATTCCGTCTTCCGCGACGCGGACCCGCGTCGCGGTAACTCCCGTAGGCCAAAAATCCTCGCGGCGGGGCCGACAGGGCGCCGCGACCCGCCCTGCATCAACCCGCGTCCCCGAAAGCGGCACCAGCCCGGCCCGGGAGCCACGCCACCCCCGGCGCCACCGGCCCGCTACCCGCGTCGCCCATTGCGCGCGGCGCCCGCACACTCTCCGCCCGCCGGTCCGCGCAAGCGGCCCTCCAGTTTCGGCCTGGGCAAAGCGAACCCCTTGGCACGCCCGTGAGATTGCTATATCGAAATATGCAATGTTTGCCAGATAAGATAGCAAATTCAAAATAGTAGTCGTCGCCCCCGCGAAGGTGAGGGGGCCAGTCCCGCACGAAAGTCGCAGCTTGTGGGCTGGCGCTTGCGTGCGAATGGCTGATACCGCACGCTTCGCGAGTGACCCTGGAGCGGCATCCTTGACGACTGCGTCCCGCCCCGGCCCAACCGCCGCGCAATGGCGGATGATCCTGCTCGCGAGCCTCGGCGGCGCGCTCGAATTCTACGATTTCGTCGTCTTCGGCGTGTTCGCCCCCAGCATCGGCGCCGCCTTCTTCCCCGCTGCCGACCCGGTCGTGTCTCAGGTGCTGGCCTACACCGGCTTTGCCATCGGCTACCTCGCCCGTCCCCTCGGCGGTTTTGTCCTCGCGCATTTCGGCGACCGGCTCGGCCGCCGCCGCGTGTTCGTCGGCAACGTGCTGGCCGTCTCCGTCGCTACCCTCGGCATGGGTCTGGTGCCAGGCTACGCCAGTTGGGGGATCGCCGCGCCGCTCCTGCTGCTGGCGCTGCGGCTGGTCCAGGGGTTTTGTCTCGGCGCAGAACTGCCGGGGGCATTGACCTATGTCAGCGAGACCGCCCCCGCCCGCGCCAGTTTGGTCTGCGGCGTCGTGTTCGCCTGCGTCAATTCCGGCGTGCTGCTGGCCACCCTGGTCAGCCTGCTGACCCAAACCGCCATCCCGCCCGAGTGGCTGCCCAGCACCGGCTGGCGCGTCGCCTTCCTGTTCGGCGGCATCCTGGGTCTCGCCGGCTTCAAACTGCGTCAGGCGCTGGAGGAAACGCCCGCCTTCGCCGAGATGCGGGAAAAAGTCGCCCGCGTGCCACTGCGCGAGGTGCTGGCAACGCACCTCCGCCCAGCCCTGATCGGCGTCGGCCTGTCGTCCGCCACCGCCGGCTTCAACGGGCTGCTGTTCGTCCACATGCCCGGCTACCTGCGCGGCCTAGGCTACGATCCTAAACTTGTCGCCGGCGCGCAAAACGCCTCCGTCGCGACCCTGACAATCAGCCTGCTGGCTTTCTCCTGGCTCGGCGACAAGGTTTCCCGCCGTGCCCTGATGGCGACGGGCGCCACGCTCCTGCTGCTCGGAAGTTGGCCATGGTACGCCGCCGCCGTCGCCCACGCGCTACCGCTGGTGCCGCTGCTGATGCTCTCCGCCGCCGTCGCCGGCCTCGCGACGGGCACCTTCGGCGCAATGGTGGCGGATTTGTTCCCGACGCGGCTGCGCTTCACCGGGATCGCCTTCTCCTACAACCTCGCCTTCACGATTTTCAGCGGCACCGCCCCGTTGCTGGCCACGGCCGCAATCCGGCTCGCCGGCACGCCCGAAGCTCCGGCCCTGGTCATGGGCGTCTGCGCGGCTCTTGCGCTGGTCGCCAGCCTCGTCAGGTCGTCGGCGACTGCATGAGCGACAGGATGTTGCCGTCGGGGTCGCGGAACCACGCGTATTTGAAGCCGCCCGGCGCGGTCCACACGCCGTCCCGGTCGCTCATCGTGCCGGGGATCGGCACCCGTTGCACCGCCCGCGCCGCCAGCGCCTTCAACGTGCCCGCGATGTCCGCCACCTGCCAGCCGAGGATCGGGTACGGCGGTGCGACCACATGCGCCACTTTCTCCACCCGCAGCATCGAGCCGCCAGCGTCGAACAGCAGCGCCCTCGGCGTGTCCTCCGTCAGCATCAGCCCCAGCGCGAACCCGTAGAACGCCCGTGCCCGCTCCGGCTGCGTCGTCGCCGCGTGGGCGATGATCAGTTGCGACGAGAGCAGACCGCCGGTATCGGGCCGCCCATACATCGGCGCCAGATTGCGCCCGCTCATGGTTCGTCGGCGAAGCGTTGCATGCGGGAAGCGTGGCGAAAAATCCTGTCCAACCCGTTACCGCGTTCGCCACAGATAGACGGCGGCAACGCCCGTTAACCACATCAGCCCGGCCAGCCCCAGCGCGCCCAACGCCCACAGCGGCCCGATCCGGTCCGCGAGCCACCCGGCCACCAGCATGCCCACCGGCCACGTCCCGACCGCGACCGTTATCAGCCCCATCACCCGCGACCGCATCGCCACCGGCGCCTCCGCCAGTGCGATGGTGGTCTGCACGTTGGAATAGAGGGCAATGCCGAAGCCGCCGGCCACGAACAGCAGGCAGCACGGCCAGAACCACGGCGCCAGCGGGATCGCTGCCATCAGCGCGAGGAACGTGCCCGCTCCCCCGATCAGCAGCCACACTGGCCGCCCGCGCGGCTGCCCCCACGCCGCCAGCGCCAGCCCGCCCAGCGTCGCGCCCGTCGGCTCGGCCGCCGCCAGTACCCCCACCATCGCTGCCGACACGCCGAACACCGTCTCGCCCACCGGCGCCATCAGCGAGGCATAGGCGAACCCGAACAGATTTTGTGCCACCGTCACTCCCAGCAGCGCGATCAGCGCCGGCGTCGCCCGCACCACCCGCAGCGCCTCGGCAAAATCGGCGAACACGCCAGCGAACGAAACGGCACGGGTTTGCTGCACATGCCGCACCCGCAACGCGAGCCACGCGGCCCCCAGGCTCAGCACGGCCGACCCCAAAAACGCCCCGAACAGCCCCAGCCACTCGTACGCGATGCCCCCCAGCAGCGGCCCCGCGACCCGGCTGGCCGACCCGGTCAGGCTGTCGAGCGCCACGGCCCGTGCCACCAACGGCCCGGCCACGCTTTCCGCCACCATCCGCCGCCGCGCCGACATTTCCGTGCCGTACACAGTGCCGCTGACGAGGCTTGCGACAAAGAGATGCCACGGCTGCAACGCCCCCGCCGCCGCCAGCGCGACCACGACGAAGGAGGAGGCGGCCGTCAGCAGCATCCCGCCCACCACGATCCGTTGCCGGTCCAGCGAGTCCGCCAGCACGCCGGCAAATCCGCCCATCACGATCAGCGGCAGGCTGCGCCCGGCTGCCACGACGGCTACGGCCAGCCCCGAGCCGGTGGCGTCCAGCGTGAAAAGGGAGGCGGCCAGTACCTCCAGCCAGCGCAGCGCGTTGGCGAGCCCGCCCACCACCCACAGCCGCACGAAATCCGGTGCGCCGAACGGGCTGACGATTTTTTCTTGGCGGACCGCGCGCTGCATCGCCGCCGAGTCTGGCGCCGGGCCAGCGGCGCCACCAGCGCGGTCAGCCTATGGCTGCATCCCGCGCGTCCGCCCCGGCAGTTCCAGATTGGCCACCGCACGGCCGAACCACGCCTGCGGCTCGGACGGAGTGGCGTCGTTCCTCTGCTCCTCCGCGACCACGCAGGACTGTATGGCGGCATAGGCACGCGGCCACGTCCCGCCCGCATCCAGCGCGTCCAGCAGGCACTTGTCGTAGGCGGTATAGACCCGGCCGGCGCCGCAGCCGAACGACGTTCGATCCGGCCGCGCCGCCGTCAGCACCACCCGGTTCGGCCGCGCCATCGGCGGCTCGGCAAACACGCCGCTGAAGCAGGCCGAGATCACCACCACCGTCGGCGCATCGCCGCAGCCCTTGGTCAGCGCCCGGTCGAGATCCCGTGGCGTCAGGAACTCGTCGGTCGCCTGCAACCACAGCCCGCGATCCTGGCCGCCATGCGAGGTCGCGAACACCAAACAGCCCTGCCCGGCGGCGGGCCGCATCGCGGCGATGGCGCCCAGCACATTGTCCAGCGAAGCCAGCCGCACGCCGCCATGGGCGATCGTGGGCGCGGCCGAGCTCAGCCGCTGCATGTCGCTGGCCGCGCTGCCGCCGCTGGCGCGCAACCGCTTGGCCACGTCCCGGACCGCGTTGTCGAACACCGGCAACCGGCCATCGCCTGCCACCAGCACGCTCTTGTAGCGCGTCGCCGTGGCCGCCGGCTCCGCCGCCGCAGCGTCGGGCAACCGGACTGACCATAGCAACGCAATGACAAAAAGCGTCCAAAGCAGGCGGGAGGAGAACATGCCGCCGATCTCGCAAGATGCGCATGGCCGGTCAATCCCAGTCTCGGGTGCGGAACCGAATGGACGGGACGCCGCTTGAACGCCTGGGCCTTGCCGGTCTGGTCCGAGGGCGAAGGAGAGGCAGCCATGAGCGACAATCCGCTACAGGACGACCCGGCGCGCGACGCCAGGATTCGCGAGCGCGCCCATCATCTATGGGAGCAGGCGGGCAAGCCGCACGGCCAGCATGTCGAGTTCTGGGAGCGAGCGAAGGAATTGGTGGGCATGGAGGAGAACCCGCAATCCGGCCTGCTGCCGAACCCCATGACCGCCGCCCCCGAACCGACGGCCGATATCGAGGAAGCCGACATCCAGGACAATCTCGGCGAGTTCCCGAGCCTGATGACTGACCAGGGCGACCGCGAACAGACCCCGAAGCGGAAGAAGCGGGAATAGCGCGATCTCAGTCGCCGGTCGTTGTCTTCGTCGGCGGGGCGTCGAACCGGGGCGGGGTTCTTCAGGCGAATGCCTTGTGTGCGGTCCATAAGCCGTCTCCTAGTGATAGTCTTGGTAAGCGACACATGGCGTGCCCATGCCGCGGATGGTGTTGAATGTGCGCCACAGCCACGTTGGCTGAATTCCTGCTAATGACGCGGATACGATGAGCACCTCGCCAGCCAAACGGATGCTGCGCGCGCTTCTGGGCGCGGTGCCGCCCGAACCGCCGCCAGCACCCGTGCCCTATTCCGTGCCCGACTACCCTGCCCTCGGCCCGCACCATGTCCGCGACGCGCGGCTGTTCAGCGACCGGGGGGAAATGTTCCGGTCGTTCGCGCTGCCACCCGGCCCGGTGATCGGCGAGGTCGGAGTCGGCGCCGGTTGGTTTTCGTCGTTCCTGATCGACCATTTCCGGCCATCGACGTTCGTCGCCTTCGACCTGTTCGATCTGCATACGGTGCCCTCGATATGGGGCCACCAGACGTCGGTGCTGTTCGAGGGCAAGACGCACGAAAGCTATTTCCGCGACCGTTTCGCCGGCCGGGACACGCGCGTCGTGCTGGAACCGGGCCTCAGCCACGAACGGCTTGCCACCTACGCCGATGCCACGTTCGATCTGCTCTACATCGATGCAGGCCATACATACGACGAAGTGAAACGCGACGCCGAAGTGGCGGCGCGAAAACTGCGGCCGGACGGCATTCTGGTGTTCAACGACTACACGCTGTTCGACGTGAACGGCACGCCGTACGGCGTCGTGCCGGCCGTCAACGCGTTGATCGTGCGGGACGGCTGGCAGGTGATCGGGTTCGCTTTGCAGCAGCACATGTTCTGCGACATCGCCATCCGCCGCGCGCCCGCACCCGCCCTGGCGCCCGGCGGCTGACACGCCTACATCGGCGGTTGAGAACGGGAGCGCGCACCATGACCGAAGCCGCCATCGTCGGCTGGGCCCACACCAACTTCGGCAAGCTGGACGATCCGGACGCCGAAAGCCTGATCGCGCGCGTCGCGGGCGAGGCCATCGCCCATGCCGGCATCGCGCCCGCCGACATCGGCGCGATCTTCGTCGGCCATTTCAACAACGGTTTCCAGAAGCAGGATTTCCCGTCCTCGCTGGTGTTCAACAGCGTGCCGGGCCTCCGCTTCACGCCATCCACCCGCTATGAAAATGCGTGCGCTTCCGGCTCCGCCGCCGTCCATGGCGCGCGCGACTGGATCGCCGCCGGGCGCGGCCGGTTCGCGCTGGTGCTGGGCGTGGAGAAAATGACCGCCACCCCCGGCCCGCAAATCGGCGACATCCTGTTGAATGCCAGCTACCGGCGCGAGGAGGGGGACATCCCGGCCGGGTTCGCCGGCGTGTTCGGGCGCATCGCGGAATCCTACTTCCAACGCTACGGCGACCAGTCGGACGCACTCGCCGCCATCGCGGCGAAAAATCACCGGAACGGCTGCGACAACCCGTACGCGCAAATGCGCAAAGACCTCGGCTTCGCCTTCTGCCGTGCCGAATCGGACAAAAACCCGTTCGTGGCACCCCCGCTGAAACGCACCGACTGCTCGCCCGTCAGCGACGGCGCCGCCGCCCTGGTCCTCGCCGACCACGACACGGCGCGCACGATGCCGAACGCCGTCAATCTGCGCGCCGCCGTCCAGATCAACGACTTCCTGCCGCTCTCCCGCCGCGACTCGACGGCGTTAGAGGGTGCCGCGCTGGCATGGCGCCGCGCGCTGGAGCATGCCGGTATCGCGCTATCCGACCTGTCGTTCGTCGAAACCCACGATTGTTTCACCATCGCCGAACTGATCGAGTACGAGGCGATGGGCCTTGTGCCGCCCGGCCAGGGCGCCCGCGCCATGCTGGAGGGGTGGACGGAGAAAGACGGCAAACTGCCGGTCAACCGCTCCGGCGGCCTGAAGGCGAAGGGGCACCCCATCGGCGCCACCGGCGTCTCCATGCACGTCATCGCCGCGATGCAACTGACGGGGCATGCCGGCGCAATGCAGTTGCCGCGCGCCGACCGGGGCGGCGTGTTCAACATGGGCGGGGCAGGGGTGGCCAACTACGTGTCGATCCTGGAACCGCTGCGCCCCTGAACGGCGGCGACGCCGAGCCGGCAGCCGCCCACCGCGAACGTCACCAGGAACGGCGTTGCCGGCGACGCATACAGCAGGCTCGCGGCCGGGATGGAGGTGGCGTCGAGATACGCCAGCAGCAGCACGCGCGTGGCAACCGCCAGCGCGCTCGCCGCCACCAGCGCCACCGTCACGCCGCACGCCGGGCGATCCCGCCTCAGAACCACCGCCAGCGCGATGCCGACGCAGCCAAGCGGCAGCATCGCCCCCATCAACGCGGCGTAGTGCTGCGCCAGCGGGATGGCGATCAGCGTCTGCCACAGCCGCCGCGTATCGCCCGCCTTGCCGAGGTCGATATTCAGCACCGTCTCCGGCGTCAGCGCGAAGCCGGGGCCGTCCTGCCGCACGCCCGCGACGATGCCGCCGAGCGGCAATGCCGTGGCGGCCTCGCCCGGCAGAGCGATCAGCAGATCGCAGGTTCGGCAATCGGTGGACAGCCGGAAATGCGTGGTCCGATGCCCCGCCGAATCAGGCGGATCGTTTTGCAACGTGGCATCGCTGGCAACCGCGTCACCCGCGTCCGTCCGCACCGCGAGCGCCGGGCGGCCGGCCGCGACGATGCTGCCTTCCACGATCATCGTGATGGCGCTTGGGTGCCGCACCGGGCCGACCATGTCGGAAAATTCCGTGATCGCCCACGCCTGGCCACGGCTCGGCGTCACGGCGACATGGCCCGCGCCCATCGAGGCGAGCTGGCGCCACACCCGCCCGGCCGCCTGGGCGGTATCGCTGAGATAGCCCCAGCGGAACGGCGGCGACAGGGTGGCGCGCGGCGGACCGCAGGCCAGTGCGCCACGGGCGCAGGCATCGTCCAGTTGCGCCGCCAACTCGTTGTAGTAGCGCGCAGCTTCCTTGGCGGAGCGGTAGTGCCCGGCGGCGGCCACCGCGTCGCGCAGCGCCCACTGGAACCAGCCGGACAGGATTTCGTCGCACCGCGCGCCCGGCATGGACTCGCAGCCGATCTGCCGCCATCGGGCGCCGTTCGGTCCGTCCAGCGCCGGCGCCAGTTCGGCGGCGGCTGCGCTGACCGCGTAGGCGCGCTGTCGCGCGTCGGTGGGAAAGACGACGTAGCGCTGCCACTGCGCCGGCGTGATGCGGGCGATGGCGCCGTAGGCGTGCTGGAAGGCATGCGTCTGGACCTCGGTGGTCTCGAACACGCCATAGTGCCGCCGGTTCTGGGTGGCGACGCCCGCGACCAGCAGCGCGGCCGTCGCGAGCGCCGCCACCCACGGCCACGCGAGATCGCTGAGCGCCCCACGCCAGCCGCTCCGCCGTGCCGAGCCCGCCCATGCGATGCCGGCGACGGCCAGCAGCGACGGCACCAGCCAAAGCCCTTCTTCCCGCGTCAGCCAGTAGGCCGCCCCCACGGCCCCGGTGGCGACGCCAAGCGCGAGCCGCCACGCCAAAGGACGCCTGCGGCCGAAACTCATCGCGGTCGCCAGACCCACGAGCCCGAGCGACAGGCCGAGATACAGCCCCTCGCGGATCACCCGCGAGAGGTCGGCGCTCCACGCAACCGGGTTGAACGCGAGCAGAAGGAACAGCGCGACGGCGCCACCGCGCCCCGCCCGGCCCAGGCGGACCGGCGCCCAGGCGACCAGCAGGCAGGCCGCGAGATAAACGAAATGCTCGGCGATCTTCAGCGGCACGCCGGCCAGAAACGCGGCGAGGATGAACGCCGGATAGAACGGCCCCTTGACCAGCGTTGTGTTGCTGAAGTCGCCCAGCCACTGGCCGGCGCCGAGCGTGCGGGCGTGATAGACGAACAGCCCGTCGTCGAATGTCGCGTCCGGGATCGCGAGCACCGGAAAGCCGGTGCGCATCCACAGGCTAACAGCCGCGATCAGCAGTATCGCGAGCCACGCCCAGGCTCCAAGCGT
>CAJCJG010000167.1 GCA_903970625.1 Solirubrobacterales bacterium 70-9
GCCGCCCGCAACGCCGGGCGGCGGCGCGACACGGGGAGGGGACAATGGGGTTTCTGGTCGGCATCGACCTGGGCACGCAAAGCATCCGGGCGCTGCTGGCCGACATGCGAGGCCGCACCCTCGCCTGCGCCGCCCGAGCTACGCCCACGATTGCGGTCGGCGCCGGACAGGCCGAGTACGATCCGGACAAGCTGTTCGCCACTGTCCTGGCTGTGTTGCGCGAAGTCGCGTCTGCCGTTCCCGCCGGCGGCGAAGTCCTCGGGATGGCCTGTGCCAGCATGGGCGAGGCCTGTGTGCTCTCCGACGAATCCGGCCGACCGGTCGCCCCCGCGATCACCTGGTTCGACCGCCGCACCGAAGCGGTAAGCGCCGCGTTCGCCGCCCAACTCGGCCAGGACCGCGCCTTCCGCATCGCCGGCATGCCGGCCGACCCCACCATGACGCTGGCCAAAATCCTCTGGCACCGGCAGGCCGACCCCGCCGCCTTCGCCCGCGCGCGCCGGATGCTGAACCTCGCCGACTGGATCGCCTTCAAACTGTCCGGCGAAGCGGCGACCGACCTGTCACTCGCGTCCCGCACCCTCTGCCTCGACATGACCACGCGGGATTGGTCGGCCGAAATACTGGACATCGCCGGCATCGACCGCGCGCTGCTGCCGCCGATCCGGCCCAGCGGCACGCGGCTCGGCCCAGTGCTTGCCAGCGTGCTGGCCGAAACCGGCCTGACCGGCCGCCCAGTGGTCGGTGTCGGCGGGCACGATCACGCCGTCGGCGGCTTCGCAGCCGGTGCCATTCGACCCGGCGTGCTACTGGACAGCATGGGCACGGCAGAGGCGCTGTTTCAGACCGTGGCACGGCCGGTGATGACCGAGGCCAACCGGAACCTGGGATTCTGGCAAGGCGCCATCGGTCTGCATCGCCCGTTCGCCTATTTCGGCGCCGGCATCAATTCCTGCGGCGGCACCATCGAGTGGTTCCGCCGCCTGCTGGGCGGCGCCCAACATCCGGAACCCGCGCGCGACACGCTGATCGCCGAGGCCGCCGCCCTGCCGCCCGGCGGCCACGGCACCGCCTTTCTACCGCATCTCGCCTACGGTACCGCGCCGAACGTCGATCAGGCCAGTCGCGGCGCCTTCCTGGGCCTCACCGCCGACACGACCCGGGGTGCGATGTTCCGCGCCGTGCTGGAAGGGCTGGCGCTGGAAGCCCGCCTGACCGTCGATGCCATGGCGGAACAACCGGGAGTCGGCCGGCCGGACGACATCCGCGTCATCGGCGGCAACACCCGCAACGCCCTGTTCCTGCACATCAAGGCGGCCGCCTATGGCCGCGAGTTAACCGTGATCGACGAGCCGGAGGCCACCGGGATGGGGGCGGCCCTGCTGGGCGGCATCGCGGCCGGCGTGTGGCCCGATATGGACGCGGCGCAGGCCACCATCGCGCAACCGCGCCATGTCGTGACACCCGACCCGGACTGGGTGGCGCGCTACGAGGACCTGTACCAAACGGTGCATCGCCGCTTTTATGCGGCCGTCGCGCCGCTTAGCCACGCCCTGTCGGCGTTTGTCCGATAAATAGGGGCTTTACCGCGCCGCCCTGCTCGTTCAACGATACGGGCGTCCAAGACGAACAAGAAACTCGGAGGAGATGAAATCCATGAAGAAATTGCTGTGTGCCGCAGTCGCGGCACTGGCCCTGGGGGCGTTTGCCCCAGGGGCACAGGCCAAAAAGGTCACGATCGCGCTGATCCCCGGCCTGACGACCGATGCGTTCTACATCACGATGCACAAGGGCGCCCAGGCCGCCGCCGACGCGCTCGGCGACACGCTGACGTTCCAGGGCGCGCCGGACTTCAATCCGGTCACGCAGGTCCCGGTGTTGGATGCCGTCATCGCGCGCCATCCGGACGTGATCCTCATTGCCGCGACCGACAAAGTGCAATTGGTTCAGCCGCTGAAGAAGGCGGTCGACGCCGGCATCAAGGTGATCATCGTCGATTCGTTCATCGGCGACGGTCACTACCAAACCGGCAGCGGCGATGCCGACTTCCCGCTGTCCTACGTCGCCTCCGACAACACGATGGGCGGCGAAATTGCGGCACGCGCGTTGGCCAAGTCGATCGGCGATAAAGGCAAAGTCTATATCTCCAACGTCAAGCCCGGCATCTCCAGCACCGACCAGCGGGAGGAAGGCTTCAAACTGGAAATGAAGAACCACCCCGGCATCACCGTGCTGCAAACGCAGTTCAATGACAACGACGCCAACAAGGCAGCCAGCCAGTTGCAGTCGGTGCTGGCGCGCAATTCGGATCTGGCGGGCGTGTTCGGCGCCAATCTCTTCTCGGCGCTGGGTGCGGCCAACGGCGTGAAGCAGGCCGGCGCGATCGGCAAAGTAAAAGTGGCTGCCTTCGATGCGCCGACCGACGTCGTGCCGCTGCTGAAAAGCGGTTCAATCGAAATCGCCATCGCCCAGCATCCGGCCGAGATCGGCTATTTCGCCGTCGTCAGTGCGCATGCGGTCATGAACGACCAGTCGATCCCGACCCTGATCGGCACCGGTTTCACGGTCATGACCAAGGACAACATCGACGATCCGATGGTCAGCAAGTACCTGTACAGCAACTGAGTTCGGCTACCTCCCTCTCTGCCTCGAAAGGCAGGGAGGGACCTACCCGTCGCCGTGCAGGGAGCACTCCGTGTCCGTAGCCGCCGCCCACCCGAGACCATCTGAGTCGAAACAGGCGTCGTGGATCGGCTTCGTCGCCTCGGCGCGCGCGTGGCTGTTCCTGATCGTGCTGATCGTCGGCTTCGAAGTCTGGTCGCAATTGTCGTTCCAGGCGACGTTCGTCGGTAACATGTTCAACATCCGCTCGATCGCGGTGTTCACCGTCGCCCCGCTGCTGCTGGCGATGGGGCAGACCTTCGTCATCATCTCCGGCGGCATCGATTTGTCGGTCGGCTTCACGATGGGGCTGGCGTCGGTCACGGTTTCCAACGTCGCCAATGCGATCACACCGATCTACGGCACGGGAGTTGGGCTCGCCGCCGGCATTGTCGCCGCCGTGCTGGTCTCGGTTGTCCCCGGTCTGGTCAACGGCCTGCTGATCGCGCGCCTGCGCGTGCCGCCGTTCATCGGCACGCTCGGGATGTATGGCGTGGCGCGCGGCGTCGCGTATCTGCTGGCCAACGGCACCACCGTGCCGGTCCACAACGACGCGCTGGCCTGGATGGGCAACGGCTCGCTCGGCGGCATTCCGGCGGTCGTGATCCTGACCGTCGTGGCGCTGCTGGTGCTGCATTACGTGCTGTCGCAGAGCCGATTCGGCCAGTACGTCTATGCCGTCGGCGGCAACCGCGCCGCGGCCGTGCGCGCCGGCATCAACGTTCGCGGGGTCACGCTGAAAATCTACATCTTGTCCGCCGTCTGCGCCGGCATCGGCGGCGTGCTGTACGCCGGCCGCTTCTCCGCCGGTGCCGCACAGGCCGGCGAGCCGCTGCTGCTGGATTCCATCGCCGCCGTCGTCATCGGCGGCGCCAGCCTGTTCGGCGGCTCCGGCACCATCGTCGGCACGCTGATCGGCGCCCTGATCGTCGCCGTCATCCAGTACGGTCTGGTGTTCATCGACGTCGAAGCCTTCTGGCAGTTCGTCGTCGTCGGTGTCGTCATCATCATCTCCGTCCTCGTCGATCAAAGCCAGCGCAAGGGAGGCCGGGTCGATGAGTGAGTCATCGCCGCTGCTGGAAGTGAAAAAAATCTCCAAACGCTTTGGCGGCGTCCACGCGCTGGAGGATGTGGATTTCCGTCTCTATCCCGGCGAAGTCGTGGCGCTGGCCGGCGACAACGGCGCCGGCAAATCGACGCTGACGAAAATCATCTCCGGCGTCTTCCCGCCCGACAGCGGCGAAATCTCGTTCCAGGGCGTGCAAATTTCGCTCGCCAACCCGCAGGATGCCCGCGCGCGCGGTATCGAGACGATCTATCAGGACCTCGCTTTGGCCGACAATCTCGATGTCGGCGCGAACGTCTTTCTCGGCCGGGAGCCGATGACGCGCCGCTTCGGCCTGCCGATGATCGACCGCAAGCGCATGCGCGAGGAAGCTGCCAAAACGCTGGACACGCTGGACATCGGCCTCGACCGGCTTGATCGTCCAGTGCGCGCCTTGTCCGGTGGGCAGCGCCAATGCGTCGCCATTGGCCGTGCGCTGCACTGGCAGGCGCAGGTGATGATCATGGACGAACCGACGGCGGCACTCGGCGTGCCAGAGCAGCGCAAGGTGCTGGCGCTGATCAAATCGCTGAAGGCGCGTGGCGTCGGCATCGTCTTCATTTCCCACAATCTGCACGACATCTTTGCGGCGTCCGACCGCATCGTGGTGCTTCGGCGCGGCATCAACGCCGGCGAGCGCGCGACGGTGGATGCAAATCCGGACGAGATCGTCCGCATGATGGTCGGTTGAAGACGCGTAACCACGGCGCAACCACCCGTTGCTGATTTTTGGGAGCGGCTCGTGGTAGCCTGATGGCGTCGTTACGCCGAGGACTTAAGTGGCTGATATCGTCCCGACCGCCCGCACGCAGATCGCCGCCGCATCGCCCGACCCGGCGCTCGCTTCCGTCCGCGCGCTGGTAGCGGCGGCATCCGGGCCGCTCGCGGTATTCGACGCCGCCGGCGAGTGCCTGGTCGCCAATGCCGCGTTCGTCGCCCATGCCGCGCGTCATCGCGAGGGCGGGGCGACAAGCGGCGAGGTACGAACGCCCTTCACGCCCGACGGCACGCGGTCTTGGAAGCTGGCAAGCGTCGTCGAGCCGGCGACGGCCGCGCCACGCGGGTTCGATTTCATCGACGTGGTGGCCAACGCGCTGCCGATCATGTTCAACGCCAAGGACACGCGGAGCCGCTATCTGTTTATGAACCGCTATCAGGCCGAACTGTATGGCATCACGCCGCGCGAGGCGGTGGGACGCACGGCGGCCGATTTGTTGGGGCCGGAATACGGCGGCTACACCAGCGCGATCGACGCCGACGTGCTGAATGGTGGCCGCGCGACACCGTTCTACGAGGAAGCCTATGCCGGCGTGGATGGCCGCGTGCGCCAATGGTTGACCAGTAAGGTGCCGCTGGTGGCGGGCGGCACCGTATGGGGCGTCGCGACCGTCGCCGTGGACATCACCGAGCGCAAGGAGCTTGAACAGCGGCTGCGCGAGGCCAAAGAGCAGGCGGAATCCGGCAGCCGGGCCAAGTCGCGTTTCCTGGCCAGCATGAGTCACGAACTGCGGACGCCGCTGAACGCCGTTATTGGCTTTGCCGAAATCATGAAGGAGGAGGCACTCGGCCCCCTAGGCGCCCCGGAATACAACGAGTACGCCACCCTGATCCTGCGCAGCGGCCTGTCGCTGCTGGACCTTATCACCAACCTGCTGGATTTCGCACGGGCCGACGCCGGCAGCCTGACGCTGAGCATCGGCGATGTCGAGGTGATGCGCCTGCTGCGCAGCGTTGCCGCCGGCACGCGCGAGGAGGTGGCGGCGGCTACCGCCAAGGCACAGCCGAGCGTCGAGATCGAGCCTTACGCCGGGCTGATCGGAATCCGCGCCGACGAGCATCGCCTGCGCCAGTTGTTGCGCGCCTTGGTCAGCAACGCGCTGAAATTTACCGCGCCGGAGGGACAGGTGCGCATCGGCGTGCGGACGCAGCCCGGCGGCGGCGTGCAGGTGACGGTGGCCGACAATGGAGTCGGCATGTCGCCGGACGAGTTGGAGCACGCATTCGAGCCGTTCTGGCAAGCAGATAGCCGCTCGGCGCGGGCGCGCGACGGGGCTGGCATCGGCTTGAAGTTGGCGCGGCAGTTGGCAGTGCTCCATGGCGGCATGCTGACGTTGGAAAGCGCGAAGGGGCAGGGCACTCGGGCGACCCTGACATTGCCGCACGCGCCGCCCGGCTGATCCTGGGCGCCTGATCCGCGTGCCGGTTGCCACCAACTCTGGCGCTGTGGGCGCGCTGTGGTAATAAAAGCCGGGAGCCGGGCCGTGCTGGCGGAAGGAATCGAGATGAACATGAGCGAGCCACTGGGTACGCCCGTTGTCGGTCGGCCTGCCGGGGCTGCCAAGGCACGCAAAACGCTGCTGTTCGCCAACGACAAGTCCAGCGGCAAGACCACCACGGCCAACGCGGTCTTGGTCAGCTTGCTGCAAAGCTACCCCGTGCTGATGAAAACCGTCGAGGTGCGCGAGTACGAGCGCCACCCTCGGCTTTCCACGATCTTCCGGCGCGAGGACGGAATCGGTGCGATTTCGCATCGCGACGCCCGCAACGCGGCGGCCTTCGATAGTGCGCGCGAGCTCGCGTACGATCCGAATGCGACTGCGTGGGACGATCTGCTGTACGATATCGGCATCGGCAACCTGATCGTCGATCTCGGGTCGAATATGTTCACCGAAATCTGCCGCATCCTGGATGACGAGCCGCGCCCGATCTTCCCCGAGGGTGGCGACCGGGTGGGCGTCGTGGTGCCGGTGACGACGGCGACGGACAGTATCGAAGCGGCCACGTCCGCCGTCGACTCGGTGGTCTCCTGGGGGCCGCGCAGCCACGTCTTCATCGTCGAACAGGAATATCTCGGCCGTTTCACGGCCGAGATGACGGAATGGAACGCCTATCGTGACCGCCTGTTGGCGACCGAGCCGGGCCGGGTGCAGGTGGCGCGGCTGGAGCGACTGGCGGTGGCCGACATCGGTTCGGTGGTGTTCAAGCGGATCGATCAGATCGTGGCCGACGCGCAAGCGGCGCTCCGCTCGGAAAAACTGACCGGGGCTGCGTTGCTGCGGGCTCTGCGCAAGGCACGCGCCGAAATCGCATGGGGAAACCGCACGCTCGAAGCTGTGCGCCCGATCGCGGACTGGTTCGCGGCCTGAGGCCGGCTACTTGCAGACCTGCTGATCCGTCGGCCCCGCTGCGCCCTTGTGCCGCGCCGTCGCCAGTAGTGCGACGTTCCCATTGCTGTCGCTGCCGCTGCCCGTGAAGGTCGCGCCATTGTCTTCCGACCGCAGTGTCAGCGTGAACTGCGAGGCTTTCCGCGTCGCGGGATCGAACGTGCGGTAGCCGGTGAAGGTGATCTGCGTTGGCGAGCACATGGCCGCGGCCTGATTGAACCACGCGCTGCGCGGCGAATATGCCGTGCCGCTGCCGGTGATGCGGCAGACGCCTGTACTTAAATCCAGTTTCCACGTGTCAGTGGTCGGCGGGATGGTGCGGCCGGTGTGGTCGCGCCACGCGATGTCCACCAGATACTCGCCGGCCAGCAGTGTCTGGGGGTCAGGCAGGACCTGCGGCAGCTCCATCAGCCGGTCCAGGCGCGTCACATGCGCCTGTGGCGAGCTGACCATCAGCACCATGGCCGTATCGTCATGCCGGGTGCAGAGCAGGTCGGTGGGGCCTGTGACGGCGAACGGCGCGTCCAGCGCCGCCGGCTTGCACACCAGATGCGGGTTCGTGGCGATGAGTTGCACATCTTTTGGCGCGGTCAGGCCCGGCGCCGGTGTCAAACCGAAACGGACCAGCACCTCGCACGGGTCCGCTGTCGTCTCCAGCCGCGCATGAAGCCCCGGCGGCATGTCGCACGCTGCCAGCGCCTTGGTTGCCACCGGCACAATGCCATTGGCGAACTCGGCAAAATGGTCGGCCACGGTCGGGTCGGAGTGGCTGGTGGCGCACAGCGCATGCTTCCACTCAAGGAAATCGGCGCCCCCGTTCGGGTCGAACCCGAACTTCGTCTCCAGCACGTCCGCCGAGATACCCAGGGTGCCCGCCGCGATGTGCAGATCGGACTCGGCGGCGATATTGGCCTGGCAGAACCAGTTACGGAACGATTCCGTGCGGTCCGCGTCCGTCGTCGTCGCGCGAGTGTCGAAAGCGCCAAACTGTGCCAGCGTGGCGCAGCTCTCCGCCGCATCGTCGGTCTGCGCCCGCGCCGCCGGCCCCACAAGTAGTAGCGCAGCGCATAGCATGGTCGGCCACTTACTCACGCCCGTTCCTCACGATCGTATTCCGTCACGTCTTTTGCCCCAGGGATGACCCGCCCCGCCACCCATGCAGCGGAGGCACGTCATCATGCCAAGGCAATTCTTGTTCCATCACCGTAGCGAGCGCCAACAGCGTCGCGTCGTCCGCGCTGCGCTCTTCTGCGCGGCGCGACAACCGGCCATCGTGACGGCGCCGGCCAGCACCAGCCGGCGGCGAAGGGGGATTGCAGCTACGTTCATCGTGCTACAGTCGCGTCAAACGGGAGAGCCGACAATGAACAAACCGCTGCGCGTGCTGGTCGTGGGTGTCGGCAACATGGGCGCCTCGCACGCCCGGGCCTATCGCAATTTGGACGGGTTCGACCTCGCCGGCCTGTGCGCCCGCAACATTGCCGCGCGCACCGACCTGCCGGCCGCCTGGGCCGACGTGCCCCGCTTTTCCGACTACGAAACGGCGCTGGCCGCCGTCAAGCCCGACGTCGTCTCCATCAACACCTTTCCGGACACCCACGCCGACTACGCCGTCCGCGCCATCGAGGCCGGCGCCCATGTGTTCGTCGAAAAGCCGCTGGCCGAAAGCGTCGCCGCCGCGCAGCGCGTCGTCGATGCCGCCATCGCGCACAACAAGAAACTGGTGGTCGGCTACATTCTCCGCGTCCATCCTTCGTGGACGAAGTTTATCGAGATCGCGCGAACGCTCGGCAAGCCGCTGGTCATGCGGATGAACCTGAACCAGCAATCCATCGGGCAGGCGTGGAACTGGCACCGCAACCTGATGGCCAGCATGTCGCCGCTGGTCGATTGCGGCGTCCATTACGTCGATGTCATGTGTCAGATGACGCAGAGCCGCCCGGTCCGTGTCCACGGCATCGGCGCGCATTTGTCCAACGAGGTAAAGGTGGACAATTACGGCCATCTGCATGTCGAGTTCGAGGACGGGTCGGTCGGCTGGTACGAAGCCGGCTGGGGTCCGATGATGAGCGAGGTGGCGTTCTTCGTGAAGGACGTCGTCGGCCCCAACGGCGCGGTCTCGATCGTCGTCGCCGAACAGGGCGCGGCGGCGGACGAGGCGGCGGCCAAAACCACGTCGTCCGACATGGACACGCATGTCAAAACCAGCGTCATCCGTCACCACCATGCGGCCCTCAATGCCGACAATTCGCTCAAATTCCCCGATGACATTTTGCGCATGGACGACGAACCGGGCCACGACGAACTGTGTGAGCGCGAGCAGGCGTTCCTGCTCAAAGCGATCCGCGAGGATGCCGACCTTACCGAGCACATGAACGACGCCGTCAACAGTCTGCGAATTGTGCTTGCGGCGGACGAAAGCATCCGCACGAAACAGGTGGTAACGCTTTAATTTCAATTCGTTACGTCATTGCCGGCCCACTTCTCCGCACGGTACCTGAGTGCGACACACACGTCGGACATGAATCCTGCGCCCCCGCATCTTCACCAAACGTCACAATTTGTCCCTCTGTCCTTCGTATCCTCATCGTCCCATCCATATGCGGATAACACGCTTGCTGCCCGAGATCATCGGTACTTGACCGCAGAAAACTGAACGAATTCAAATCGAAACGCTAGCGTTACCACGCAGGATCACTCGCAAGTTGCGACGCATCTGTGGAATTAGGCTGGCACGGGGGATGCAATTGGTCTTGGCATCTGACACCCTTTCATCGGCACCAGGAGACGATAGATGTCTAAAAAGGCGCGGCGCTCGGCTGAGGCGACTCTGTTCTCCACCGAGGCGACCTCGGTGTTCCATCAAGCCGAGGTGCTGTACGCCCTCGAATGGGCAGCCGTCGCCCCGGGCCTTGGTGGCTGGAATCTGGTGCTGGACGACGACCGGTCGACGCGGCTGATCTCCGTTGTCCCGCCCGGCGCCGAAAACCCGACCTTCTTCGTCACCCGCGACCGCGACGAAGTCACCATCACCTGGCTGCGCCAGAAGGCCATCGACGGCGCGTTGGTGGAAATCGGCCGCTTCAAGAGCCTGCGCGAGGCGGTGCTGACGCTGTGCCCGCTTTGTGACGACCTGAAGGAACTGGTCAACGAGGCAATGGAAGTCCTCTATCCCCGCGCCCTGCGCGACGAGTAGAGTCGAGCGTTGGGTGGACGGCCAGCCTTAACCCGCCATTCACCCTTCCACGCCTACCCGGTGATGCCACGCATCGCGGGACAATCATGCGGTTCGCGCCCACCGGTATTGCCGGCAGCTTCCTGATCCATCTGGACCGCCATAGCGACGAACGCGGCAATTTTATCCGCCTGTTCGATGCGGATAGTTTTGCCGCCCACGGCCTGCCGAGCGTTTTCGTGCAGACCGGCCTTTCCGCCACCACCCGCGCCGGTAGCGTGCGCGGCCTGCATTTCCAGCGTCCGCCGTTCGAGGAAGTCAAACTGGTCCGCTGCATGCGCGGTGCTGTGTTCGACGTGGTGGTGGATTTGCGCCCAGACTCGCCCACCCACGGCCAATGGCGGGCGGCGACGCTGCGCGAGGACGACGACCTCCTTGTCGCGATCCCCGCCGGGTGCGCCCACGGGTTTCAGACCCTGACCGATGGTACCGACCTATTGTACCACATCTCGGCCCCCTATTCGCCCAGCCACGCGGACGGCGTGCGCTTCGACGACCCAGCCTTCGGTATCGCTTGGCCGCGCCCGGCTGGTTCGCTGTCCGAGCGCGATCGCGCGTGGCCTCTGATCCGCACGGCTGTGGCGCTCCCGCTTAGTTGATCCGCCGCGCGGAACGGCATTGCAGGCCGCGGCGTTCATGCGACAGCAATCGTCGAGACATTCCGGCAACAGGAGAATTTCCATGATCCGCCCGTCCACATTGGCCGCCTTATTGGCCGCGCCTCTGGCGCTGGCCGCATGCACTTATTCCAATCCGCCCGCCCAGGTCGTGGTCATGCCATCGGCCAACCAGCCTGCGGGCACAACGACGACCACGACCACGATGATCGCCCCTGTGCCGCCCCCCGCGCCGCAGGCGGAGTCGGTGCCCCCGCCGCCGCAGGCCGGCGTCGCATGGCAGCCGGGCCATTGGCGGTACACCGGCGGCGCCGGCAGTGCTTGGGCGTGGCAGCCCGGCTACTACGCCCCCGTTCCGCAAGGCGTCTCGTCCTGGACGCCCGGCCACTGGTCGCAGCAGCCGAACGGCGGCTGGATGTGGGTGGACGGCCACTGGGCCTAACGAATCGTCGCATTGCCGCTCAAAGCAGTGCGAGGTTGCCATTCCGACCGAGGGTGGGATCCCAGGGTGCATTCCACCCCGCACCGGTCTACGAGGGCGCGCCTAGCTGTTGGGGCCGCGCTCCATTGAGACCGGCTGCCACCGCCGCAGCCCGGACGCAGCCAACACCGCCGGGTTGACGCAACTCATCGGCCAGCGCCCTGATAGCACGAGCGAAAGTTCGTGTCCGACGCGCCGCTTGCGGGCCGGATCGAAGCGTGATGAGGCGGACGCCACATGCGCCGTGAAGGTCACGTTGCGCATACCTAACAACGGGTTGTCCTGTCGTGGCGGCTCGACTTCCAGAACATCCAACGCCGCGCCGGCGATCCAGCCCTGCTGCAAAGCGGTGATCAGCGCCTGCTCGTCCACCGTCGCCCCGCGTCCAGTGTTGATAAAAAGTGCCGTCGGCTTCATCAACTTGAACTGCGCCTCGCCCAGCATGTGCCCGGTCTCCGATGTTCCCGGAGAGTGCATCGAGACAAAATCGCTTTCGCCCAGCAGTTCGTGTAGTCCGGCGGGCGAAACCCCGAGCGGCAACATGGAAATTTCTTCGACATAAGGGTCGTAGGCGATCATCCGCAGTCCGAACGGCCGTGCCCGCAGCGCAACCGCGCGCGCGATATGCCCGAATCCGACAAACCCCAGTGTCAGGCCCCAAAGTCGCGGAAATTGGTACAGATGGGCTCGCCCGTCGCGCCAGCGGCCCTCCCGCACCATCCGGTCATGCTCGACCAGCCGGCGAAAACTCCCCAGCAGCAACGTCATCGCATGGTCGGCAACTTCCTCGACGAACGTATCCGGAACGTTCGTCACCGGAATACCGGCCGCAGTGGCGGCGGCTATATCGACGTAATCGACACCGACCGAACCCAGCACAATAACTTTGCAACGCCCGGCCGCTGCGGCCTCGATCACTCGGCGGCTGACCTTGCCAGTCGGATACAGCGCGTCCGCGTCGGCCATGGCCGCGACCAACGCTTCCTCGTCACCTGCCGCTACCGGAACGAACTCCGCGTCCAGTCCAGCCAAGGCTTCTTTTTCATGATCGAACGGCGCCGTCGCCGTCGTTACGATCTTTAATCTGGCCATCTCCTGATCCCCCCGTCGCATTGCGCGCAACTGCACCATGCGACGGCCCGGCAGACAAGGTCAGGCGATTTCCGGCGCCGCCCCCAGCCGCTCGGCAAGCCACCGGGTCGCGGGGCCGGGCGGCGAATCGGCCCGGTGGATCAGCAACAACTGAAACATCGTGCCGGGCTGATCCGGTTCGAGCCGCACCAGCCGCCCGGTCGCCAAATCGTCGCATACCATGTGCGCCGGCATTTTCCCCCACCCGAGTCCCGCCCGAAGCAACGCATGCTTGGCGCCCAGATCGCCGAGTCGCCACGTTCGGGGCGACAAAACCCCGAAATCCTGTCCCTCGGTCAGACGCGAGCGGTCGGTCAGAACCAATTGCACATGCTCATGGAACGCCGAGGCGGGCAGGGGCGGGGCGAGCAATGCGAGGGGATGGGTGGGCGCACAAACCGGGATCAACTCGATCTGCGACACCGGGCGCTGCTCCACCGCCTCGGCAATGATACCCATCGGCCCGCTGATTCCCAGACCACAAGCCCGCGTCAGCACCTGTTCGACGACGGCCCCCAGTGCCTCGATGCGCAGCCGCAGTGCGACGGTGGGATATTCGCGCGAAAAGGCTTCGAGCACCGCCACCAGCCGTGCCGTCGGAAACATCACGTCGACAACGAGCCCGACCTCGGCCTCAAGCCCTGTGGTGAGGCCCAATGCCCGTGCCCGCAGGTCGTCCACCAATCGCCCCACCCGCCGCGCATCCGCCAAGACGGCGCGTCCCGCCTCGGTCAACAACGGCCGGCGATGGCCGCGTTCAAAGAGCGCAAGGCCGAGCAGTTCCTCCAGATTGGCAATGGCATAGCTGATCGCCGACTGCGCCCGGTGCAGCCGCCGCGCCGCCGCCGAGAAGCTGCCGGTCTCGGCCACGGCGGCAAAGACGCGCAATTGGTCGAGCGTGGGGGCGCCTGGTTCAGTCATCGCGGCGTACTATCAGAAAACCCGATGGATGTGATCGATGAAATCCGTATTTACCTGATCGTAAGCCCCGAGTATGTGGAACGGCAAGCCGGGATTTTCCCTGGGTAGCAGGAGAATGGATTATGGCCACCAACGTTCTGATCGCCTTCTATTCCCGCAACGGCTCCACCGAGGCGCTGGCGAAGGCCATTGCCGAGGGCGCGGAGGCCGGCGGCGCCGAGGTGCGGCTGCGCCGCGCGCGCGAACTGGTCGGCGCCGACGTGATCGGCAGTGTGCCCGGCTGGAAAGACAGCATGGACCGCCAGAACGCGCTTTACGCCGCGCCGACGCCGGAGGACGCCGAATGGGCCGACGCGATCGTGTTCGGCTCGCCCACACGCTTCGGCATCGTCTCGTCGGAATTGAAGGCCTACATCGACAGCCTTGGCGGATTGTGGTTCGGCGGCAAGCTGTTCAACAAGGCCGGCGCAGCCTTCGGCGCGACCGCCAGCGCCCATGGCGGGGCGGAGAGCACGTTGCTCGGCCTGTTCGCCGCGATGTCGCATCTGGGGCTGGTCATCGTGCCGAACGGTTACGGCGACCCGATCACGTTCCAGGGCGGCACGCCGTATGGCTCGCACACGGCAGTCGATGGCCAGTATGTGAAGACGCCGGCGGACGCCGACCTCGCGGTTGCCAAATACCAGGGCGCCCGCGTGGCCAAGGTGGCGGCCGTGCTGAAGCCGCTGCGCGGCTGACCGCCCGCCTTTCGCTCATCACGAACAGGAGTGCTTTGAAATGGACAGCTTGCAAACCGCCGTCGCCCCTGCCGTCGGTCGCGTCCTGCTCGCGGCTATCTTTATCTGGTCCGGCATCGGCAAACTGATGATGCCCGGCATGACCATCGGCTACATCGCCTCGACCGGCCTCCCTTTGCCGGAGGTTGGTCTGGTGTTGGCTATCATCGTCGAACTCGGCGGCGGCCTGCTGCTGCTCACCGGGCTCGGCACTCGTTGGGTGGCAGTGGCACTGGCGCTGTTTTGCCTATTTACCGCCTTTGTTTTCCACGGCTTCGGCGACATGAGCAACCAGATCAACGCCATGAAGAACATCGCCATGGCCGGCGGCTTCCTGTTCGTGTTCGCGCACGGGGCCGGCGCCTGGAGCCTGGATGCCATAAGGTTCCGCCGCACCGCGCTCGCCTGAGGCGACGGCGGCACGGCGCTCGTGGGCGCCGTGCCGCCTCGCGCGCGATTTGCTGGATCGTCCACCCGCGCGGGCCTATAAGACCAACGATGATCTGCCCTTTTTGCCAGCACGACCTTGAGGTCGAAACTCTGTCCTGCCCGCGCTGCTTCGCCGAATATCCGCGGGCGTCGCGGCCATTCGGCTTCGGCCTGCGGATGACGGTCGCGGCCACCGCGATGATGCTGGTCTCGTCGCTGATCCTCGTCGAGTGCGTGGTTGCCTATCTGCCCGGCGGCAGTAACGCCTCTCTGCCAAGCGGTTCGGCGATTTTCTCCGGCGGAACAGCGACCAATGTGAAAAGCCCCGAGGTCGAAAAACTGCTGACCCGCTGGGCCGGGCACCAGCAGAACGCCGAGCAGCCGGTCGCGACGTTCAACACCAGCCGCTGACGGCAGGCGCAAAGTACAGACGGCGGTATGCCGGGCTTTGCGCAGTTCGCGGAAATCGGGTTCAGTGTCGCCACGGGACGCAGTCTCGTGGCATCGCGACCGGTGCCGCCAGCAGAGGGAGCCATCGGAATGAAGCACCGGGTTGTTGCCATCGCTTGTGCCACGGCACTGTCCGCGTTGGTCGGGGCCGTGGGCGCGGTCCAGGCCAAGACCCTGGTCTATTGCTCGGAAGGGTCGCCGGAAAATTTCAATCCGATGATCAACACCACCGGCACCACGTTCGACGCCAACCTGCCGATCTACAACCGGCTGCTGGAATTCAAGTTCGGCACCACCGAGGTCGGCCCCGGCCTTGCCGAGTCGTGGGACGTTTCGCCCGACGCCAAGGTGTTCACCTTCCATTTGCGCAAGAACGTCAAATGGCAATCCAATCGCACGTTCAAACCGACCCGCCCGTTCGACGCCGACGACGTGATCTTCAGCTTCGAGCGGCAGTGGAAGGACAGCAATCCGTACCACAAGGTCTCCGGCGGCGGGTACGACTATTTCGGCGACATGGGCATGCCCGACCTGCTGCTCAGCATCGACAAGGTCGATGACTATACGGTGAAATTCACGCTGAAGGAGGCCAGCACGCCCTTCCTGGCCAACCTCGCGATGGATTTCGCCTCGATCCAGTCGAAGGAATATGCCGACGCTCTCTTGGCCCTCGGCAAGCCCGAACTGATCGACCAGGATCCGATCGGCACCGGCCCATTCGAACTCGTCGCGTACCAGAAGGACACGACGATCCGCTACAAGAAGTTCGACGGCTATTGGGGACCGGCCCCGAAGCTCGACGCGCTGGTGTTCTCGATCGCCAAGGACCCGGCGGTGCGCCTGGCCAAGCTGCGCGCCGGCGAGTGCCAGATGGCGCCGTTCCCGACGCCGGCCGACCTGCCGAGCATCAAGGCCGACGCGAAACTCGTGATGCCGAGCCAGCCCGGCCTGAACATCGCCTATCTGGCCTTCAACAATCAGAAGGCGCCGTTCACCGACGCTCGGGTGCGGCAGGCCATCAACATGGCCATCGACAAAAAGGCTATTCTGGATGCCGTCTATCAGGGGGCCGGCCAGCCAGCGAAAAACCTGATCCCGCCGACGCTGTGGAGCTATAACGACGCCATCGTGGACTACAAATACGACCCCGACGCGGCGAAAAAGCTGCTCGCCGATGCCGGTTTCCCGGACGGGTTCGAGACCGATTTGTGGGCCATGCCCGTCTCCCGCCCGTACAATCCGGACGGCAAGCGCATCGCCGAACTGATGCAATCCGATCTCGCCAAGGTCGGCATCAAGACCAAGATCGTCAGCTACGAATGGGGCGAATACCGCAAGCGGGCGCAGGCGGGCGAGCACCAGATGGTCGAACTCGGCTGGACCGGCGACAACGGCGATCCGGACAATTTCTTCACGCCGCTGGCCGGCTGCGCGGCGGCCCGGCCGGGCGGCGGCAGCGTCTCCAAATGGTGCAACAAGGATTTCGAGGCGCTGATCGACAGGGCCGCGACCGTCGCCGACCAGAAGGAACGCGCGAAACTGTATGAGCAGGCGCAGGTGATCATGCACGACCAGGCGCCGTTCTTCCTGATCGCGCATTCGATCGTGTATCTACCGATGAGCAAAAGCGTCGTAGGGTACAAGCAAAGCCCGATCGGCCGGCATCAGTTCGATGAAGTGGACCTGAACTAGGCCGCCCAACGGGCACAGATGTTCCGCTTCCTTCTCCGCCGCGTGGCGCTGATCGTGCCGACGTTCGTCGGCGTCACATTGCTGAGCTTTCTGCTGATCCATCTGGTGCCCGGCGACCCGATCGAGGTGCGGTTCGGCGAGCGAGGCATCGCGCCGGAACGCCTCGCCATGCTGCGGCACGAGGCCGGGCTGGACCGGCCGCTGTGGCAGCAATTCCTGGCCTATGAAGGGCAGGTTGCCACCGGCGACCTCGGCAAATCCGTGGTCACGCACGAATCGGTCTGGACGGAATTCACCACGCTGTTTCCGGCCACCATCGAGTTGTCGGTCTGCGCCATCATCTTTGCCATCGTCGTCGGCCTGCCGCTGGGCGTGATCGCCGCCGTGCGCCGCGGCACGGCGTTCGACTACGGGCTGATGGGCCTGTCCGTCACCGGCGCCTCCATGCCGATCTTCTGGTGGGGGCTGATGATGATTCTGGTGTTCTCCGTGGCCCTCGGATGGACGCCGGTATCGGGCCGCATCGCCGACCAGTTTTATGTCGTGCCGTGGAGCGGCTTTTTGCTAATCGACGCATGGTTTTCGGACGACGACGGCGCGGTGCGCTCGGCGCTGTCGCACTTGATCCTGCCGACCATCGTGCTGGGCACCATTCCGCTGGCGACCATTGCGCGGATGACGCGCTCCTCGATGCTGGAAGTGCTGGGCGAAGACTATATCCGCACCGCGCGCGCCAAGGGGCTGTCCGGCGTGCGCGTCGTCGTCGTCCACGCGCTGCGCAATGCGCTGATCCCGGTGGTGACGGTGATCGGCTTGCAGGTCGGCACGCTGCTGGGCGGCGCAATCCTCACGGAGACGATCTTCTCCTGGCCCGGCGTCGGCCATTGGCTGATCGAGAGCATCCAGCGCCGCGACTACCCGGTGTTGCAAGGCGGCACGCTGCTGGTGGCCACGCTGGTGATGCTGGTCAATCTCGGCGTCGATCTGACATACGGCTTCCTCAATCCAAGGATCAGGCGCTGATGTCGGCGACAACCGCGCCGGTTCCGGGCGCCGCAGAACGACTCTGGCGCGGCTTCTCGGAAAATCGCGGCGCCGTCGTCGGGCTGGCGGTGATGCTGGTGCTGATCGTGGTCGCGGTGCTCGCCGATGTCGTCGCGCCACACTCGCCCATCGAACAATTCCGCCAAAATTTCCTCACGCCACCAAGCTGGCAAGATGGTGGCACGTCGCAATTCCTGCTTGGCACAGACGATGTCGGGCGCGACATCCTGGCCCGGCTGATCTACGGCGCGCGCCTGTCGCTGGTGATCGGCCTGTCGGTCGTCGTGCTGTCGCTCTCGCTCGGCACCGTGCTCGGCCTGATCGCCGCGTTCGCGGGCGGCACCGTCGATGTCGCCATCATGCGCTTCATGGACATCTTGCTGGTGTTCCCGTCGCTGCTGCTGGCCATCGTGATCGTGGCGATCCTCGGCCCGTCGCTGTCCAACGCGATGATTGCGGTCGCCGTCGTCACGCTGCCCAACTACACGCGCCTCGTCCGCGCCTCCGCCCTGTCCGAACTGTCGCGCGACTACGTGACGGCCACGCGCTCGGCCGGTGCCAGCACCATGCGGCTGATGTTTGACACGGTGCTGCCGAACTGTGCCGCGCCCTTGATCGTGCAGGCATCGCTCGGCTTCTCGTCGGCCATTCTGGACGCTGCGGCATTGGGCTTTCTCGGCCTCGGCGCGCAACCGCCGACGCCGGAATGGGGCACGATGCTGGCCGGCGCGTTGCAGTATTATCAGCGCGCATGGTGGGTGCTGACGTTTCCGGGTGTCGCCATCCTCGTCACCGTGCTGGCGTTCAACCTGTTCGGCGACGGCTTGCGTGACGCGCTCGACCCAAAGTTGAAACGCTGATGCCGCTGCTCGAAATCCGCAACCTGACTGTCGAATTCGGCACCTTCCGCGCCGTCGATGGTGTCGATGTCGTTTTGAACGACGGCGAAATTCTCTGCGTCGTCGGCGAAAGCGGCTCCGGCAAAAGCGTTTCCATGCTCGCCGCCATGGGCCTGATCGCCTATCCCGGCCGCGTGCGCGCCGACACGATGCGCTTCGACGGGACCGACCTGCTGACCATCGGCCCGCGCGCACGGCGCAGATTGGTCGGCAAGGACATGGCGATGATCTTTCAGGAGCCGATGTCCTCGCTGAACCCGTGTTACCCGGTCGGCTGGCAGATTGGCGAAGCGTTGCGGTCGCATCATGCCGTGCCGCGCCGCATGGTGCGTGATCGGGTGATCGAACTGCTCGATCAGGTCGGCATACCCGCGCCCGCCACGCGCATGGGCGCGTTCCCGCACCAGATGTCGGGCGGCATGAACCAGCGCGTGATGATCGCCATGGCCATCGCCTGCAACCCGCGTTTGCTGATCGCCGACGAACCGACGACGGCGCTGGACGTGACCATCCAGAAGCAGATTCTCGACCTTCTGGTCGATCTTCAGAAACAGCGCGGCATGGCGCTGGCGCTGATCACGCACGACATGGGCGTGGTCGCCGAGACCGCGCATCGCGTGCAGGTGATGTACGCGGGCCAGATGGTGGAGGAAGCGCCGACCGAGGCGCTGTTCACCGCCCCGCGCCACCCGTACACGGCAGCATTGCTGGAAGCTTTGCCGGAACGCGCCATCGGCCGCCGCCGGCTGCCCACCATTCCCGGCATGGTCCCCGGCGTCGGCGACCGCCCGACAGGCTGCCTGTTCAGCCCCCGCTGCCGCTTCGCCGACGCGCGGTGCGTGGCTGAAGTGCCGGCCCTGACCGGCGCCCCTGGCCGCCGCGCCCGCTGCCACTACCCGCTGGACGCCGCCGGAAATCCGACCGGGCGGGAGCGTGTCTCCGCATGAGCCCGGTTATGGAAGCACGCAGTCTGCGCCGCCACTACGCGGTCGGCGGCGGCCTGTTCGGCAAAGGCGGCCTGGTGAAAGCGGTAGATGGCCTGTCCTTTACGCTGGAGCGGGGGCGCACGCTGGCCATTGTCGGCGAGTCCGGTTCCGGCAAATCCACGCTCGCCCGCGTCGCCACGCTGATGGAGCCGCCGACCGACGGCGATCTGCTGCTGGACGGCAAACCAACCGCCAACGTCGGTGCCGCCACCCGCCGCGCGCTGCGCCTCTCGGTGCAGATGGTGTTCCAGAACCCGTACGGGTCGCTGAATCCGCGCAAAACCGTCGGCTCGATCCTCATGGAGCCGCTGACCATCAATGGTCGCGGCGATCGAGGCGCGCGAGAGGCGGCGGCGCGCGCGATGATGGCCAAAGTGGGTCTCCGCCCGGACCATTTCGGCCGCTACCCGCACATGTTCTCCGGCGGTCAGCGCCAGCGCATCGCGCTGGCCCGCGCGCTGATGCTGAACCCGCCGGTGGTGGTGGCAGACGAGCCGGTCTCGGCGCTGGACGTGTCGATCCAGGCGCAGGTCCTGAACCTGATGATGGATTTGCAGGAGGAACTCGGCCTCGCCTACCTGTTCATCAGCCACGATCTGTCAGTGGTGCGGCACATCGCCGACGACGTGCTGGTGCTCTATCTGGGCCGGCCTGCGGAACATGCGCCGAAGGAGAGCCTGTTCGCCCGCCCGCTGCACCCGTACACGCAGGCGCTGCTGGCCGCGACCCCCTCGGTCGATCCCGCGCACCGCCAGCGCACGGCGCCGGTGCGCGGCGAATTGCCGTCGCCGCTGAACCCGCCTCCCGGCTGCGCCTTCGCCAGCCGCTGCCCCCACGCGACGGTCCGCTGCACGGCCGAGGCACCGGAGTTGCGCCCACTCGAACGTCATCTGGTCGCGTGCCACCACGCCGAAGCGATCGTTGCGCGGCTTGCCGCTTAGGCTCCAAACCCAATCAGCCCCTAGGAATCGGTGGCGAACCTCGATTCGATGAGCGCCTCTGTAATCGAGGGGCTGTAGAGGGATGTCTGGGGAATACTGGCTGACAGACGAAGC